>NZ_BBWL01000016.1:0-165454 GCF_001463785.1 Aureimonas sp. AU40 | reverse complement strand
CTTCCAGACCGCCTTCTCCGGCCCGGCCGAGATCGAGTCGCCCGCCGTAAAGCTCGGCGATTTCGGCGGTGATCGGGATGCCGAACCCATGGCCCGGCTGGCTCTCATCCAGTCTCCGGCCGGGCTGGCGCACCGTGGCGATCTCGTCCGTCGACAGGCCGCGTCCATCATCGCAGATCCGAATCAGCACCTCCCGATCCGCAAGCGCGCCTTCCAGAACCACCAGCGAGCGGGCGTGGCGCAGCGCGTTGTCGAGGAGATTGCCGAGCATCTCGTCGAGATCCTCGCCATCCACGGCCGCGACCAGCCCCGCAGGCAGACGGGCCTCGATCCGCAGCCCGTCGCGATCGCGGAACTTTTCCAGCATGGCGGCGAGATCGCCGGCATGGCGCGTCACGTCCGCGTGCCGCCGGGCGCCCCCCAGCGCCGCCGTGCGAGCACGGCGCAGATGGTGGCGGATGCGCCGGTCCATCAGCTCCATCAGGCCCTGCATCTCGTCGCGCCGCTCGGGCGGCGAGATGCGCTCGGCCGCCGCGCTGAGCGTCGCCAGCGGCGTCTTCAGCCCGTGGGCGAGATTGGCGACATGCAGCCGCGCCTGGCGCAGATGCGCCGCGTCCTGCGCGATCAGGGCGTTGAGCTCGCCGACCAGCGCGCGAAGCTCGGCCGGCTGCGGCCCCTCGATCCGCTCGCGCCGCCCTTCGCGCACCGCTGCGAGCGAGGCCCGCAACCGCTCCAGCGGGTGCAGGCCGAAGCGGACCTGAACCAGGATCGCCGCGATCAGCAGAACGCCCAGAAGCGCCAGCGTGCCGGCGACCGCCAGCACGGCGTCGCGCAGCGGCGCGGTCAACGCGGCATGGGGGGCAGTGACGTCGATCCGCACCTCGCGCCCGTCCCGCTCGAAGCGGATCGAACGCACCAGAAGCGCCTCGCCCTCGCCCGTCTGCGCGCTGGCGAGGCGATGCGGCGGGCCGGGTTCTTCGTCGTCCGGCTCCGGCAGGTCGAGCGCCTCGCGCCGGAGCGAGCGGGACGCGGCCGCCTCGCGCCCGTCCACGGTGACGCGCCAGTACCAGCCGGTGTCCGGCCGGTCGAAGGGCGGGCGCTCCGGCCCCAGCCAGTCCAGGCGAAGCCCCGCTCGTCGGCCACCCGGCGCCCGGCCACCCGGCCCCTCCTCGCCGCGAGGCCCGACGTCCTCGCGTGGACCGTTCTCCTCGCGCGGGCCGTTCTCATCACCCAGGCCGGGCGGGCGCAGCGGCGGCCCATCATCCAGCGCGGAGCGCAAGGCCGAGAGCTGCAGGTCGAGCCGGCCGGCCACCTCGGCGCGCACCACGCCCTCCATCACATGGGCGAGCACGAGGCCGGTGAGCGGAATGGCCACCAGCACGAACAGCGCCGCCGAGGCGACGAGGCGCGCGCGCAGCGAGCCGCCGACCAGCGCCGCCATTCGATGGCGAAGCGGCGCCCTCACGCGCCGCCCGCCCCCTCGGCGGTCAGGCGATAGCCAAGGCCCCGCGAGGTTTCGATCATGCCATGGCCGATCTTGCGCCGAAGCCTCGCGATGATGACCTCGACCGAATTGCTGTCCACCTCCGCGTCACCCTCGTAGACGCGCTCGATCAGGTCGGCGCGCGGCACGACGATCTCCTTGCGTAGCATAAGGCAGGACAGGACGCGCCATTCCAGCGCGGTGAGCTTCAAGGGCAGCCCGTCCTTCTCGAACGTGCCGACCTGCGCGTCGAAGCCGATCGGCCCGCAGGTGATGCGCGCGTCGGCATGGCCGCGCGAGCGGCGAACCAGGGCGCGCAGCCGCATCACCAGTTCCTCGACACGAAAGGGTTTGACGAGATAGTCGTCGGCGCCCGCCTTGAAGCCCTGCACCTTGTCGCTCCATCCGTCGCGCGCGGTGAGAATGAGGACGGGCAGCGAGCGGTTGGCGTCGCGCCAGCCGCGCAGAACCTCGATGCCGCCGATATCGGGCAGGCCGAGATCGAGAACCGCCGCGTCGTAAAGCTCGGTGTCGCCGAGATGCAGCCCGTCCTCGCCATTGGCGGCCCGGTCCACGGCGAAATTCTCCGCCCGCAGCGCGCTGGCGATCTCGCCGGCCAGGGCCGCATCGTCCTCGACCAGAAGAACGCGCATGGGATCAGTCCTTTCGTGAGGGGCCTTATGGGCGAGCCCGACGCAGACCGCGCCTAGCCCCGCCGGCTGAACGGAAACTGAACCGCCCGGTTCAGCAGCGGTTTCACGCCCTCCTCTAGAAAGCCTCCATCCGCAACACGGAAAGAGGATTTTCCGATGCCAGCCCCCAAGCTTTCCCTCAAGCGCCGTCTCGCCCTCGCCGCCCTCGCCGCGCCGGTCCTGGCCGGCTCGGGCCTTGCCTTCGCCCAGGCGCCCGCCGCGCCCGCACCCGCCACTGCCACCGCCGCTCCCGTGAAGGTCAACGAATTGCGCGACATGAATGCCATCCGTCTCGAAGGCCGCGTCGCGGAACTCTTCGGCAACCGCTTTGTGCTGGAGGACGCCACCGGTCGCACGCTGGTCGAGACCGGCCCGCGCGGTGACCGCGGCGATCTGGTCAAGGTCGGCGACACGGTGAGCGTCGAAGGCGCCTTCCGGGGCGGCGAGGTCCATGCCGAAGGGATCAGCGTCGGCGGGGGCGAACGCATCGCCCTGGAGCGCCCGCGCCCCGATCGTGGCCCCGGTCGTGATGGTCCTGGCCGCGAAGGTCCGGGGCGTGATGGCCCCGGTCGCGAAGGACCGGGCGGCCCGGGCCGCGACGGCCCCCGCCCGCCGCACGAGGAGCGCGCCGGCCGCGAGGATCGCGGCGGCTGGTGGGATTCCTCGTCCGTGGACAAGGACGCCGCCGCCAAGGCTCTGACCGACGCCGGCTACAAGGACGTGACGCTTCAGGACGCCAAGCGCCACCATGCCGAGTTCACCGCGACCGACGCGAGCGGCCAGCGTTGGAGCGTGAAGGTGGACGAGGACAACGCGATCGCCGAGCGCGAGCCCTATGTGGCGACGCTGGACGAGGCCGGCGCCAAATCCGCCGTCGAACGGCTGGGCTACACCTATGTCGGCGGCTACGAGGCCCATCCGCGCCATGTCGAGACCGAGGCCAAGGACAAGAGCGGCCGCGACGTGACCGTGGAGTTGAACTTCGACGGCACGCTGCGCAAGGAACGCTTCGCCAGCTAAGCGGCCCCGCCCGCCTGATGAAAGATGCCGGCTCCCCTGGGGCCGGCATTGCTGTTTCCAAACGAAGGGCCGGGGCTCGCCCCTCCCAGCGGCAAGACTTGAACCCTTCCGCAACCCTGCGCTCGCTCTTTTCCGCAAGACGCGTCACATGGTCCGAAGTCGGACAAACAACCGCTTGGGCAACCCATTCGCCGCCTCACGTAAATTTTTAGGCTTGATGACGGATTCCGCTCCGGTCTACAGCCTTGGTTTCGCGCCTTCTCGGCCCCTCACGGGTCAGGGCGGTTTCCCTCAGCTTCGATCGGACTTCGCGCATGAGCCTCGATCTTTCGCTCAACCGACCGGCCGCGCACGAGAAGAAGCGTGGCGCGGGCCATCTCTTCGCCGCCGCGCGTTATTCTTTCGCCGGCTTTCGGCGCATTCTGAGCGAGACCGCGTTCCGTCACGAGCTGATGGCGGGCGGCGCGCTGCTCGCGCTCTTCGCCCTGGTCGGCGCCAGCCCGCTCGATTTCCTCGTGCAGATCGTCCTCATGCTGGTGCTGCTCGCCGGCGAAGCGCTGAACACGGCGATCGAGGTGATCGTGGACCGGGTGTCGCCGGAGATTTCCGACTTCGCCAAACAGGCCAAGGATCTCGGCTCCTTTGCCGTTTTCTGCCTTATTCTGGCCAATTGCGGCTATGCCGCCTCGGTCCTGCTGAGCGCGATCTGAGACATGTCGCACGTGTAAGGCGAGCGCGATCAGGCGCTTGCCTGCCTGCGGCAGGCCGGTGAACGGCCCGCAATCTTTCGGAAGTTTGGGCTACAAAACGTAACGAAGCGGCCTCACTGGTGTCGCCCAAACAGCGCACCTTGCCATCCGATCCACAGGGACATCGGACATGGCGACACAGGCCTCCCCCACCACCCCGTTTCTGCGCGCCCTGGCCCGGCGCTTCGCCGGCCAGATACTCCTGTCCGGCGCGGTGATGCTGACCCTCAACGCGGCGAGCCGTATCGATCTCGGCCTTGGCGACGTCGCCTGGCCGGGCATGGCCGACGAGGCCGGCATCGACGCGGCGCGGCGCGAGGCCGTGGTGCTACCCTCGTTCGATCTGGCGGGAACGATGGGAGAGGCGCGCGGAGCCGTGGCCGTAGCCGCAGTGGTTGAACCGCCCGCACCCGTGCCCGCCGCCGCGCCCGCGCCGGTTCGCGAAGCGCGCCTGCCGGTTCCCGCGCGGCTCTTCGCGGACAGTCAGCGCCAAAGCGTGGTGGCGGAGAACCTGCGCCTGCCCGTGTCGCTCGCGGCCCCGGCCAAGCGCGCCGAGCCGATCCGGACCGCCGCCTTCGAGCCGGCGCGGGCCGAGGGCGTTCTCCTGTTCGACCAATGCCGCCCGATCTGCGAGACGCAGGACCCGCTGGTGCGGCGCCGGCAGGCCGATCATAGCTCCGCCCCCGTCGTCTCCGGCCGCGCCCGCCTCGCGGCGTTGCAGCCGGCCCCGGCAGAGATCGTCGGCGAAGCGGAAATAGAAGGCCCCGTCGCCCAGGCGCTGCACCCGCCGCAAACGCCGGCCGCCGGACTCCTGTCGCGCTCGCTCTCCACCGCCCACGACACGACGCTCGCCGCCGCCGGCAGTCTGGCCCGCCTGGTCAGCTGGTAGAGGCCTTCAGGACATTCGGCTCATGGCCGCCGACGAAGGCGCCAGAAGGAAATGCGATGGAGCCGCAACCGGCCGTGGCGGCGGTCAGGGGACGAGTTCGCTTGGCGCGAACACGATCCGATCCGTGCCGTAGGCTGCGCGCTGGAAACCGCAGACCCCTCCGGCCAAACCCGAACACCGCGATCTCAAAAATCCGTTCAAGCCCCAGGTAGGTCCACCGTCTGGCGCAGTCCGCCACCGGCCCGGTTCTCGATGCGGATCGTGCCGCCGTGCCGCTCCAGGATCTCGCGGGCGATGGCAAGGCCGAGTCCGGCGCCGCCATGCGTCTTGCGCCGGCCGGCATCGACCCGGAAAAACGGCTCGAACACCTGCCCCAGCATGTCCTGCGGAATGCCGGGTCCATGATCCTCCACCAAGACGCGCAGCCCTTGGCCCTGCTCCTCCGCTTCGAGGCGCAGCGTCGCGCCGCCGCCATGGGTCGCGGCGTTTTCGGCCAGATTGCGCAGGGCGCGCTTCAGCGCCAGACGCTGGCCTGGCACCTCCCCTTCCACGCCCGGCTCCAGCCGGACGCGCCGTCCGATGGCCCCGAGCTCTTCCGCGATCTCGGCCAGAAGCGGGCGCAGGGCGACGGGCTCGCGCCCTTCCTCGGCCACCTCCTCGCGCACGAGGCGGATGGCGCTGTCGGCGATCTCGTCGAGCTCCGACAGATCCTTCAGCCAGCCCTGCCGCTCCTCCTCGGGCAGAAACTCGGCGCGAAGGCGCATCCGGGTCATCGGCGTGCGCAGGTCGTGGCCGGCGGCGGCCACAAGGCGCATCCGGCTTTCCGTGGCAAGGCGCAGGCGCTCCGACAAGCGGTTGAGCGCGCTCGCCGTCGCGCGGATTTCGGCCGGGCCGCCGGGCTCCAGCCGAGGCAGCGTGCCATCGGCGCGCACCGAGGCCGCCGCCTCCTCCAGAACGCGCAAGGGGCCGGTGATGCGGCGCGCGGCAAACAGCGCCACCGCCAGCGCGCCGAGCGTCACCAGCGAGAGATAGGCGACCAGCGGCCCCAGCGGAGAAGGCGGGCGGCCGAGCGTGCGAAGGCGCATCCACTGCCCGTCCGCCAGCGGCACGGCGATGTCGAACCGACCTTCGCCATGCGTGCCGATCACCACCTCTTCGCTCACGCCGTCCTCGCGAAGACGCAGGTTCAGCGCCTCGGTCTGCGGCCGCGCGATCTCGGTGAAATCGGGCTTCGGCCCCACCTCGATCCCGGCGGCGCGGGCGCGCTCGCCCGAGCCTTGCGCAAGGCGAAGCGCCAGTTCCACGCCTTGGGCGAAGACATCCTCGAAATCGGCCCGGCGCGGCCGCTCCACGATCTGGAAGGTCACCACCGTCGCCAGAACGACGACGCCGACGATGGCGGCGCCGAGGAGCAGCGCCAACCGGTTGCGCAGCGAAATCATGCCGTTACGCCTTGTCGACGCGGGCGGCGAACTGGTAGCCGCCATTGCGCACCGTCTTGAACAGGCGGAACACGCCGTTGTCGCCGATCTTCTTGCGCAGCCGGCTCATGGTCACGTCGATCGTCCGGTCGAACGGATCGCTCGTGGTGCGCCCGTGCAGAAGCTCCAGCAGCATGTCGCGCGACAGAACGCGGCCGGGCCGCTCCACGAAAATGAGAAGCAGGTCGAACTCGGCGCCCGTCAGCTCGATGTCCTGCCCACTCGCCTCGTCGCTCAGGCGGCGCGAGGACGGGTCGAGGCGGAAGCTCTCGAACCGGTAGCTCGGCGGCTCGGGCTCCGGGATCGCCTGCGCGGGCGCCGCACCGCCTCGGCGCAGCACGGCGCGAATGCGGGCCACCAATTCGCGCGGGTTGAAGGGCTTCACGAGATAGTCGTCGGCGCCCAGTTCCAGGCCGATGATGCGGTCCACATCCTCCTTCAGGGCGGTGAGAAGGATGATGGCGAGTTCGGGCGTCCGGTCCTTCACCTCACGGCAGATGTCGAGGCCCGAGCCGTCCGGCAGCATGACGTCGAGCACCATCAGGTCGAAGGTCTCGGCGGCAAGCTGCGCCTCGCAGTCCCGCCGATCGGCGGCGAGGCGGACGTCGAAGCCCTGTTCCTCCAGATAGCGGCCGAGCAGGCGCCGGATCTCGGCGTCGTCGTCCACCACCAGAATCCTGATCCCCAAGCTCATCGGCTCTTGCCTCGCGTCCGGCCCGCCCTGTCGCGGAAAACTTCGTCCTCGGAGCCTGTCTGGAAACTCGATTCGAGCGGTCCGACCATGTGGTTTTCGCAGGTTGGCGAGCCAAGATGTGCCGCGGGAGCATATCGAGACCTGCAAAGGCGCCGCAGCTGTCTCGCTCGCTCTTCGCCGACAAATTCCTAAAAACAGGCTTTCGCCTGTCGATAGCGCGGATCGCGCGGGGCGGAAGCCGTCTTTTTGTTGCGAAACTTTGCGGCGCCTTCGCCAAGATTCGCAACGCTTCGAAACCGCGCCGCCACGTTTCGTTCCGATCCAGGCGTTAGATCAGGCGCATCGACACTGAAGGAGGACAGACGATGCGACGCCGAATCGCCGCGCTCACCATGGGATCGCTCATGTCCCTCGCGCTTCTCCCCGCAGCGCGCGCTCAGGAGGCGAGCCCGCCCCCGCCGCCCAACCCCATGGCCGAAGCAGCCCCCGCGCCGGGCGAACGGCTCCCTCCCCCGCCCCGGGCCGGCGGCGGCGCGCTCTGGTTCGTGGCCGAGAAGCTCGCGGCCGCCGAGATCGCGCTCAGCATCACGCCGGAACAGCAGGCGCCCTGGCGCAGCTTCGCGCAGGCCGCGATCGCGCTGGCCGAGGCCGGCGGGCCCGGCCCGCGCGCCGGAGACGAGACGGGTGGTGTGGAGCGCTTCAAGCACATGCTGGAGGCGCAGACCCGGCGCGGCGAAGCGGCGGCCGAGTTGTCGCGCGCGATGGACACGCTCGGCGCCGCGCTGACGCCGGCCCAGCGGGCAACGGCCGATCGCCTGCTCTCTGATCTGCCGTCTCCCTTCGTTGGCCCCGGCGGCCCGCGCGGGGCCGGGGCGCCTCCCCCGCCGCCGCCCATGGGCCCGCCGGGAGACCGGGACGCCGCGTCCGCGCCGCGCTTCGACAAGCCCTCGCTGTTCACCCGCTGAGCGCCGGGAGCGGGCCCTCCCCGGCGCGGTCCGCTCCCTTCCGCCGCGACGATTGCGCGCGGCGGATCGTTTCCCCGCCACGTTTCCTCGGACTCGCCATTTCGCCGGGCGGGCCGATATGCGGACTCCCTTGCAGCTTTCCCCGCTGTTTCCTGGAGCCCGGCGCCTCTTGAAGAAACCCATCTCCTTCTTCGTCCACCATCAGGGGCGCGGCCATGCCAACCGCACCATGGCGCTCGCCTCGGAATTCTCCAAGGACCGCCCCGTTTCGGTGCTGACGGCGGGGCCGCATCTCTTCGACGGTTTCTCGCGCGACATCGAGATCGTGACCCTGCCCAACATGATCGGCGCGGGCGTCCCGACGCCGCGCCTCTTCGCCGAGCCGACGCCCAGCGTCATGCATTGCGTGCCGCTCGGCGTTTCCGAGATGCGCCGCACCATGCGCACGATCCTCGACCATCTCGACGATCGCGGCACCGGCCTTTTCGTGGTGGACGTTTCCTCCGAGATCGGTCTCCTGTCGCGCGTCGCCAGCATTCCCTCGATCCAGATCCGCATGCATGGCGACCGGTCCGACATCGGCCATATCGGCGCCTACGAGGCGGCGGTCGGCATGCTCGCCCCCTTCGACGAGCGCATGGAGCAGGACGACTATCCCGCCGCGCTGCGCGCCAAGACCTTCTATTCCGGCGGGCTCTGCACCACCGAGGACGACGTGCCGGACAAGGCCGAGGCCCGCGCCCGCCTGGGGCTCGACCCGGCCCGCGAGATCATCGTGGTGCTGACCGGCGGCGGGGGAAGCGGCACGCCCTATGCGCCGCTCACGGTGGCCGCGCGCGCCGCGCCGGACGCGCTCTGGCTGGTGCTCGGCCCCACGCACCGCGAAGGGCACGAGACCGATTTCAGCAACCTGCGCGAGCTCGGCTGGGTCCGAGGCGTCACCGACTATCTCGCCGCCGCCGACATCGTCATCGCCTCGGCCGGCGACAACACGGTGCACGAGATCGCCCGCGTCGGACGCCCCTTGGTGGTTATGCCGGAATGGCGCTATTTCGGCGAGCAGGCCCGCAAGAGCGAGGCCCTGGTGCGGCTCGGCGCGGCCGTGAGCGAGCCCGTCTGGCCGGGCGACCTCGCCGGCTGGCGCGCCCTCCTCGACCGCGCCCGCGCCTTAGACCCGCACGCCATCCGCACCCTCTACGATTCCGACGCCGCCAGAAAGGCCGCCGGCTGGCTGGAAGGCCTCTGCGACGAGTTGTGGAACGGCGCGGCGGAGGGGGAGGCCGAGGACGAGAACGGCCCGGCGCTGAGCGTGGTCGCGTAAGAAGCGTTTCAAACGGAAAGGGCGCCTCGCGGGCGCCCTTTCCGGTTAGCTGAATAGGCGCTCGCCGGGCTGCAAGGCCCGCTTGATCTCGTCCGGGTCCGGCCGGCGGCGGAGTTCGATGCGCTCTTCGCGCTCGTTCCAGCCGATCAGGCCCTGGTCGCGGAACTGGCCGAGCCAGTAGTCCATGCACCAGCGGCCGTGCTTCTCGTGGAAGCGCTGGGCGTTGCGAAGGATGTGGTCGAACTGGTGCAGCGGGGGGACGTGGACGGGGTGGTGCTGGTGATAGGCCCGCGCGCCGGCCGTCCAGTAGAAGCCGAGGCCGGACGCGTCGGCCCGGGCGGCGAAGTCGGTTTCCTCGCCGCCATAGCCGTGGAAGCTTTCGTCCATGCCACCGAGCGCGAGATAGCGCTCGCGCGCGAGGGCGAAGGAGAGACCCCAAAGCTCGCCGGAATTGGGCTCCTCGCGCACGCCCTCCGCAGGCATCTCGGGCTTGGACGGGTGCGGCTGGCCGATCCGGTCGAGCGCGGCGTAGTCGATCCGCTCGCCCACGGCGGCTTCCGGCAGGTAGAGGACTTCGCCCAAGAACAGCCCGTCGCGCTCGGCCGCCGCCTTGCCGTAGGCGCCGACGAGATCGGGGCCGGCGATGCAGTCGACATCGAGAAAGACCAGCGTTTCGCCGCGCGCGGCTTCGGCCGCCCGGTTGCGCGCGCCGGCAAGCGGCATCGGGTCGCCCGGCACGAGAACATGGCGCACGGGGATGCCGATCTCCGGCAGATTGGCGTGCGGCGCGTCCTGCATCCAGGCGATCACCAGCTCGTCCGGCCGGGTGGTCTGCAGCGCGAGGCTCTTTATCAAATTGGAAAGATGGGCCTCGCGCCCGCGAACAAGCGTCAGCGCGCTGATTGCCATGCCAGCCGTGCCTTGCTGCGGAAGTGGAGGACGCCCTCGATGACGCCGCGCGCATGGGTCGCCTGCGCGACATAGGAATGCGAGAGCGCCGGCAAGCTGGCGAGATCGTCGGAGAAGTTGGCGACGATGATGGCCTGGGGAATGGTGCGCAGCATCTCGATATCGTTGCCGCTGTCACCGGCCACGAAGACAGCGTTTTCCGGCAGGCCATAGCGCTGGCGCACGAATTCCACCGCCGTGCCCTTGGAGGCGCGAACGGGGAGGATATCGAGATAGCGCCCATGGCTGTGGATCACCGAGCAGCGCAGGCCCGCCGCCTCCAGCCGCGCCCGCACGCGGCTCGTGACCTCGCGGTCGCCGTCACTAAAATAGGAGAGCTTGAAGGCGCGCTGCTCCAGCGCCGCCTGCGGCACCAGTCCGGGAAGGCCCTTCAGCGCGCGCAGCACGGCGCCCCGGTTCCAGCCGCGCTGGACGATGGCGCGCCAGTCGGGGTCGGCGGTGTAGGTCGTGCCGTTGGCGTCGAGGTGATAGACCTCCGAGCCGACCGAGGTGATCATCACCTGCGGGCGCGGCGCGTCGCGTTGCTCCAGGATCGACATGGCGCTGTGGAAGGAGCGGCCCGTGGCCACGCCGAACACCATGCCCTCCTGCTCGCTGCGCCATTCCGTGAACCGACGCACGCCGACATCGCAGCCGACCAGCGTGTTGTCGATGTCGCAGATCAGGATCTGGTCGACCGGCGGCGGTGTCGCCTGCTCCCGGCGGGCGAGAAGCGAGGCCAGAAGCTCGTGATAGCGCGCGGCATGACGGCTCCAGTCATAGGAAGCAACGGCCTTGGCGCCGGCAGCGGAATAGCGATCCCACAGGGCAGTGTCGCGCAGGATGCGCAACGCCGCGTCCGCGATGGCGAAGGTGGAATTGGGGTCCACCAGCTCGCCGTTGCCGCACATCTCGATAATGTCGTTGGGGCCGCCGCTGTCGGTAGCGACCAGCGGCAGGCCGACGGCCGAAGCCTCCAGAAGCGTCAGGCCGAAAGGCTCGTTCAGCGCCGGGTTGACGAAGATTCCGCGCCGGTCCCGCGCATAGGCGTAGATAGCGGCGACATCGTCCGGCCGATGCGTCTTGGGATAGGCGACATGGCCGTAGAGATCGTAACGGTCGATCAGGCAGAGAATGTCGCGGATTTCCCCGGCCATCTCGGCATCCAGCGCCGCGAGATCCTGCCGGTTGCCGGCCATGATGACGAGATTGGCGCGCTCGCGCAGCTCGGGGCTTTCGCCATAGGCCCGCACCAGAGCGCAGAGGTTCTTCTTGGCGACGGGGCGGGCGAGCGCCAAGAGCACCGGCTTGCCGGGATCGGCGAGGAAGCGGCCGATCGAGGCCTCGACCTCGGGGCAGGCCCGCGCCGCGCCGAAGCGGCTGAGATCGCTGCCGGGCGGCAGGATGCGGATGCGGCCGGGATCGTAGGCCTCGTAGCCGGCATATTGCACTTCGGCCTCGTCGCGCGAGGAGGCGATCACCAGCGAGGCGCGGGCGATGGCCGCTTCCTCGATCGCGATGCGGCGACCGAGATGCGGCACCTTCGCGGCCTTCTCGCCCATGACATCGGCCTTCACGCGGCCGAGCGAATGGGCGGTGAAAACGAAGGGAATGCCGAGGCGATCCTCCACGATGGCGGCGACGCTGGCGGCGTCGGCGTAATGGGCATGGAGAAGGTCGGGGCGCTCGTCCTGCGCCTCGATCCAGGCGACGAGCCGGTCGGCAAAGGACTCCACCTCGCGCCAAAGCTCTTCCTTGGCAAGATAGAACGGCGTCTCCGTTCCGATCCGCAGGATCTCGAACCCGGCCTCGACGCGAAGCGGAGCCGGCGCGTATTCGGCGCCGAGCTCGCTTTCGAAACCGCGCGTCGCGATCACCGAGCGCCGCACAGGACCGTCCGCCGTCGAAGCCTTCACCAGATCCAGGAGATAGCGAATGTGCCCTCCTGTGTCGGCGGTGAGGCCGTATTCGACATTGTCGGCGCGCAGGCAGCCCTGCAGGGCGACATGAAGCAAGAACATGGCCGTCTCCCTTTCCAACCCCTCAATCCGCCCATAATGAGCGAGGAAGAGTTTTGTTCAGGTCCCCAAATGCTTCGCATCGCCCAAGTCGCACCTAACATTTTCCCCGTGCCGCCCGTAAATCACGGCGGTACGGAAAGAATCGTCCAAGAATTGAGCGCAGCACTGCGAAGACTTGGACATGAAGTAACGCTCTTCGCTCCGACCGACAGTGCGACGAATGGGCCGATCGTCGGCTCGTTGCCCAGTCTTCACGCGCTGGAGACTCAATACGGCAAGGTTCCGCCTTCCATTCCGGCGGTCTTGGAAGCCGTGCAGATGGAGCATCTGCGCCGGCGGCTGGGGGAGTTCGACATCGTCCATTGCCACGGCGAATTCTTCCACGCCGCGCTTCTGGGCGAGCGGCGGCGCCACAGCCTGACGACGATCCACTGGCGGGTGGACGAACTCGACCGGCAGCTCTTCTTCGCGGCCTTTCCCGACCTTCCCGTCGCCGCCATCTCGGCCGCGCAGGAAAGCGGCATCCCGGAGGCCAACCGCGCCGGCATCGTGCACCACGGCATCGATGCCGAGCGCTACCAGCTGGAGACGGCCCCGGGCGCCTATCTCGCCTTTATCGGCCGCATGACCGACCAGAAGCGGCCCGACGCGGCGATCCGCGTCGCCAAGGCGGCCGGGCGCTCCATCCGTCTCGCCGGCACGGTGGATGTCGGCAACCCCACCTATTTCGAACGCGAGGTGCGCCCGCTCCTGTCGGACGGGGCGGAGTATGTCGGGCCGGTGGACGACACGCAGAAGAACGCGCTGTTGCGCGGCGCCGAGGCGCTGCTCTTCCCGATCGACTGGCCCGAGCCCTTCGGCCTCGTCATGATCGAGGCCATGGCCTGCGGCACGCCGGTGATCGCCTGGCGGCGCGGCAGCGTGCCGGAAATCGTGGAGGACGGCGTCACCGGCTTCGTGGTGGAGAGCGAGGCGGAGGCGGTGGACGCGCTCTCGCGGATCGGCACAATCGATCGGGCCGGCGTGCGCCGGCGCTTCGAGGAGCGCTTTACCAGCCGGCACATGGCCGAGCGCTATGTCCAAATCTATGAAAGGCTTCTGGCCGTCTGATGCGCACCGCCCTGATCGCCTGGGACTACCCGCCCTCCCCCAGCGGCCTTTCCACCGCCGCGCGCGAGATCGCCGAGAGTCTGGTTCTCGCCGGCTGCGAGGTCACCGTCTTCACGCTCGACCGCGAGGGGCGCGAGACAGCGGGCGGCGTCACGATCGTCGGCTGCCCGCTGGCGAAGGACAGCGGTCTCGGCCGCCTGCGCCTTTACGGCGGCGCGGGGCATCTCGCCGCCCCGCTCGCCTTTCGCCGCGCGGTCCTCGCCGAACACGCCAGCCGGCCCTTCCAAATCGTGGAAGCCACCAACTGGTACGCCCCCGCCGCGCTGCTCACCGGCCGGCACGGCTTCCGGCTGGTAACCCGCAACTCCACGCCGGCCGCCTTCTCGCGCGACCCCGCCAAGACCGCGCGAGACAGGCTGGACGGCTGGGCGGCGGACCGGCTGGAGCGGCGGCAGGCGCGGGGCAGCGCCGCGCTGATCTCCAACACGGGCGACCACGCCCGGCGCATCACGGCCGAATACGGCCTGAGCGGCCGGCAACCCCATGCCGTGGTCGGCCTCAGCCTGCCGCCCGCGACGATCGCGCGCGGGCAGGCCGCGACCTATCCCGAAGCCGGCGGAACCCAGGTGCTGCGGCTTCTCTTCGTCGGCCGCGCGGAGCATCGCAAGGGCTTCGACATGATCGTGGAGGCCGCCGCCATTCTGGGCACGGAAGCGGACCAAGGCCGCGTTCCGTCCTTCGAAATCCGCCTCGTCGGCGTGCCGGAGAGCGACATGCCGGGCGATCTGCCCGCCCCGGCCCGCGCCCGTATCCGCGCGCTCGGCCGGATGCGGGAGGAGGCGCTGGCGGTGGAATACGAAGGCGCGCACGCCGTTCTCGCCCCCTCGCGCTACGAGAGCTTCGGCCTCGTCTATCAGGAGGGCATCGCCTATGGCCGGCCCATGGTGGCGAACGCGCTGGACGCCAGCGGACGCGAATTCGTGGGCGACACCGGCGCCGGGCGCATGGCGTCGCGCGACACGGGCGCGGCGCTCGCCGACGCCATCCGTCCGATCCTGACGGACGCGGCCGTGCGCGACGATCTGCGCGCCCATGCCCTGAAAGCCGCCGGTCGCTTCAACCGCGACACGCTGGGCCGGGAAACGAAAGCGCTCTACGAACGGGCGCTCCAGGCGCCTGCCTGACGGCCGGCTCGGGCTGGCGGCGGCGCTTGCCCGCCGTCTCCAGAGTTGCGCGAGCAAGACAGAGCCTCGCCCGTCAAGCGATGAACAGGTCGAGCGTTCGATAGGCGGAAAAGGCCTCGCCCTTACGCCTGATAAGGGCGCAAGAGGTCGACCTCCTCGAACAAGCGGCCGCCGCCCGGCGCCATGCTTTCGTAGCGCTGCGAGCGCGCCTCGACATGGGCGCGGGCGAGGTGGTGCCGGAGGCCGCCGCCGAGGAACAGAAGGCTGCGTTGCCAAGGCCGCACGGGCCGCTCGTGGACGCATCCCTCGAAGCGCAGCGAACGGCGGTTCAGCCGATACTGCGTGTCGGGGAAGAGATCGGCCCGAACCCCGTCCACGAGATTGACGCGGCGAAGACCAATCGACACCGTTTCCTCCCCAAGCCGGGCAAGAAGGCCCGGCAGGGCCGCGATCGCCGCCTCGTCCAGCGTCTCGTCGAGATCGAGTTGCAGCACCCATTCGTGGCGCGCCAGAGCCTGCGCGGCGTTGCGCTGGGCGCTGAAATCGGCCGCAAGGGGGCGGCGATGGAGCCGAAGGCCGGGCCGCTCTTCCCCCGGCCCTTCGCCATCGATCAGGATCACGCAGTCGTCGCACCAGACGCGGATGGTCCCGGCCAGCGCCAGGGCCTCATCCAATTCCCGCTCCCGGCAGAGGATCGCGACGCTCATCGGCTCTGTCGGTCCGCCGGTGAGAGGCTGGAGCGTGGCGCGCCCGGCAAGCGGCGAATGGGGCTCTCGCAGCGCATCGGCCTGCGCCGCGCCCAACGGCTCGGCCCAGAACCCATGAAGCGTCGCGGCGGAGCGCAGCGTATAGGCGTCGAAGCCGTAAGGCTCCTCCGGCGACGGCTCGACCCGGCCGCCGCGCGCCCGCTCCGCCCATTGGCGCTCGGCCGCTTCGCCATCCCGGCCGTCCCACAGCGCGCCGCAGGAGCCGCAGGCGAAAGCGAAGGCGCGCTCAAAGGCTGGGCCGTAGCGAAGGCGCCGCTCCGTCCCGTCCAGCATGCGCGCGCCGCAGAGAGAGCATCGCGGCCGCAAGGTCTGATCGTCCAACATTATTTCGATGGTCACCCACGCCGGCCCTGTCCCCGGCGGGCGCGGCTTCTAGCTGCGATGTAGAGCCCGCGCCCGCTCGCGGCAGGTCTTGCGGTCGCTTTGCCGCTGCTTCGCCGCACCTCAGCGCGGTTGCCCTCGTTTTTCAGGAAAAGAGATCCCGTTTTGAGAGATTGCGTGGACGGTTCGGAGCTGATGTGGACCGGAGCGATCGAGGAAATCGCGCGCCTTGCCGAGGCGCGGGAGGATGGGCCGGACGCCGACGCCGACGCCGAACTCGACGTGCTGCGCCGCCTCGGCCTTCTCGCCGCGCCCATCGCGCCGGAAGGGCGGGGCTATCGCTACGCCTTCCCGGCCGAGCGCTCCCTGCCCGCGCTGGCAGGGCTGGGCGGCGCCGATCTCAGCGTCGGCCGCCTGTTCGAGGGCCATATCAACGTGCTCCAGCTCGTCGCCCTGTTCGGCACCGAGGCGCAGCAGGCGCGGGTGCGCGGTGCCGTGGAGGGTGGCGCGTTGCTCGGCGTCTGGGGCGCGGACGGGTCGCCGCCCTTCACGGTGGAAAGCGTGGGCAACGATCGCCTGCGGCTCGGCGGCGCCAAGCGCTTCGCCTCTGGCCTCGGCGCCGTGTCGCTGGCGCTCGTGCCCTATTCCGACGCGGAAAACCGGCTCTGCCTCCTGCTTCTGGGCGTCGACGACATCGCCCGGATGGAGCCGGAAAGCTGGCGGATGCGCGGCATGCGCGCCTCGCGCTCGGGCACGTTTCGCTTCGAGGGCATCGAAGTTTCCACTGACTGCATTGTCGGCCAGCCCAACGACTATCGCCGCGAGCCCTTCTTCATGGGCGGCATCTGGCGCTGCGCGGCCGTGCAGCTCGGTGCGATCGAGCGGCTCGTCTCCGGCTTCGTGAAGGAGCTGCACGCCTTGAACCGGCTCGACCACCCCTTGCAGAGTGCCCGCGTCGGCGAGGCGATCCTAGCCGCGCGCGACGCGCGGCTGCAGGTGGAGGCCGCCGTTCAGGCCGTGGAAGGCGGCGCGGATGCCGATCTCGCCGCCTCGCTCGCCGTCTTCTCCCGCCTGCGGGTGGAATCGGCCGGGCTCACGGTGATCCAGCTGGTGGAGCGAGGCCTCGGGCTTGCCGCCTTCGCCGAGGCGCATCCCTTGGCGCGCCCGATCCGCGACCTATCAACCTATCTGCGGCAGGCCAACCCGGACGCCGTGCTTCTCGAACACGCGCGCCGGCTCGCCGCGCGTCTGCCGGAGATTTTTCGATGAGCCGCTATGGCGACTGGTGCGCACGCCACGACGCGGCGCCGGTGGTAGACCCGCTGCTTCTGACCGGCCCGGGCGGGCTGGTGGTGATCGCCCCGCATCCCGACGACGAGGCGCTTGGCGCCTCCGGCCTGCTCGTCGCAATGGCCCATGCCGGCCGTCCGGTCGGCCTCGTCGCGCTGACCGATGGCGAGGGCTCGCATCGCCAGTCCGCCGAGTGGCCGGCCGAGCGCCTTGCCGCGCGACGGCGCGAGGAACAGGCCATGGCCATGGCGGAGCTCGGCTGCGAGGACGCGCCGATCCTGCATCTTTCCCTGCCGGACGGCGCCTCGCGCTGGCACGACGATTTCGCCGGGACGGCCAAGCGCGTCGCCGCCTTCTGCGACGAGATCGGCGCCACTGCGCTGGCCTCCACCGTCCCCTTCGACCCGCATCCCGATCACGAGGCGGCGGCGATCCTTGCCGAGAACGTGCATCGCCTTCGACCGCGCCTGCGACGACTGTCCTATCCCGTCTGGTCGATGCGCCACCCCGCCGAGCTGGACGTGGACGTGGACGGGCTGACCCCGTTTCGGGTGGAAACGCCGATCGTGGAAAAGGCCCGCGCCATCGCGCGCCACGAAACGCAGATGGGCAGCGTGGTGGGGGATGACCCTTCCGGCTTCGCCCTGCCGGACTGGTTCCTGCGCCACCACCAGGGCCCGTTCGAATGCGTGTTCTGGCACAGGATGCCGGGCTCGCCGCCCGGCCCCGAGCACTTCGCCGCCCTTTACGACGGGGACCGCGACCCGTGGGGCGCACGCGATTCCGCCTACGAGCTGGAGAAGCGCGAGGCGCTCTTGCGCTTCCTTGGGGAGGAAGGCGGCGACAGCGCCATCGAGTTCGGCTGCGGTGAAGGCCATGTGGCGGGTGCGCTCGCCAGCCGGTTCCGAACCGTCGCGGGCTTCGACTTGGACCCCGGCATCGTCGCGCGGGCGACAGCGCATCACGGCGCGCCAGGCCGGGTGACGTTCCAGGTCGGGCGAATGCCGGAGGCGTTTCCCGATCTTCGCTTCGATCTTCTGGTTCTCTCGGAGATGCTCTATTTTCTGACAGAAGCCGAGATCGAGGCGTTGATGGCCCGGGCCTGCCACCATGCCCGGCCGGGGGCGCGGCTGGTGCTGGTCAACTATCTCGGCCCCACCGACACGCCGCTTTCGGGCGACGACGCGGCCGACTTCCTCCTGATGATCGCCTCGGAAAAGCTCACGCTGGAGCGTGCGGAGCGGACCGAGCGCTATCGGATGGATCTCCTGCGCTTTCGCGCACCCGATTCAGAAGCCTGAGAAGAGCGGGCAGTTCGGCCGCGAGTTGCGAGCGCCTGAGGCGCGTGAGCGACAATTCCGGGCTCTGTGCTTCCACCAGCAGCCAGGCCTCGCCGGGCGAACCCGCCTGGAAGGCCGCTTCCACCGCATCGGGCTCGACGCCGAGCCCGGCCACCACGAGAGCGCGTGCGCCGACATCGCCTGACTTGAGATAGGCGAGGCGCGCGCGGATGCGGCGCTCCAGAGCGGGTGCCGGCTCCAGCGCCTCGTCCACCAGCGGGTCGCTCTCGCTGCGCGAGCGCTTCAACTCGTCCGACAAGCCGCCCCGCGCCCGCCCGTCGAACCGGCAGGAGGTCCAGACGACAGGCCCTTCGCTGAACCGCACCGGAAGCCCCAGCGCGCGGGCGCGGCGCAGGAGCGCGCGGTCCTCGCCGAAGGGCGTCACCGGCAAGCCGCCGAGAGCGGCATAGACACCGGCGCGCAGGCCGAAGTTCGCCCCGCCGATATTGCCGTGATGCGGCCAGGGATTGATCGGGTCGGGGTCGAGCCGGGCGTCGATCTCGCGCGCGGCGGCGCGGTATTCGCGCAGCACCGTCTCGGCCGCTTCGTCGGTCGGGGGCAGCAGCGCGGCCTCGGCCGGGTCGAAGCCGATCGCACCGCAGACGAGGGCCGCACCGCCCGCGAACTCCGCCTCGTAGGCCGCGCGCCAGCCGGGGCGGGTCTCGGTGTCCGCGTCGAGCGAGAAGAGATGCGCGCCGGGCGCAAGCTGATCGGCGCAGTCGAGCGCGAGGCGCCGGGCGAGCGGCGCCGAGCCGTGGCCCGCGCGCCAGTCGATGTCGAGCAGCAGAAAGGGCGCGGCGCCGGCCTGCAGCACGCGGAGCGCCTGCGCGGCCGTGTCGTCGGCCGAGCCGTTGACCACCAGCACCACGCCCTCGCCGATCCCAAGCTCGGCCAGAAGCGCGCGCAGCGTCGCCTCGATGCGCTCCGCCTCGTCGCGCGCTGGCAGGCAGGCGACGGCGCCGGCCATGGAAAACGCGCCGCCCCGGTGAAGGGCGACGCGGGAGATCGTCTCGTGATCTTCGAGCACGTCCAGCCGGAAGGGCTCCACCTGCTGGATCTCGTGCATCGCGATCAGGCGTCCGGGGCGACCAGCTTGCCGTCGCGGCGGCGCCAGAGCTTCAGCGGATTGGCGTCCTTCAGCGCGGCCGGCAGCAGCGCGTCCGGCAGGTCCTGATAGCTGACCGGGCGCAGGAAGCGCTCGATCGCCTTGGAGCCGACCGAGGTGGAGCGCCCGTCCGAGGTGGAGGGGTACGGGCCGCCATGCACCATGGCATGGCCGACCTCGACGCCCGTGCCGAAGCCGTTGACGAGGATGCGCCCGGCCCGCTTCTCCAGAAGCGGTAGGAGCCGACGGGCGGCCTCGTGGTCGCTTTCGGTGATGTGGATCGCGGCGGTGAGCTGGCCTTCGAGCTTGCGCACGACCTCGGTCAGCTCCGCCTCGTCGCGGCAGCGCACAACCAGCGAGGAGGCGCCGAACACCTCTTCCTGGAGATGCGGATCGGACAGGAACTCGGAGGCCGACACGGCGAAGAGCGCGGACTGGCCGCGCAGCGCGCCGCCTTCCTGGCCCCGGGCCAGCGTCTCGACGCGAGCATGGCCGGCGAGCTTCGACACGCCCGACGAATAGGCCTCATGGATGCCCGGCGTCAGCATGACGGAGGCGGCGGTGCCGGCCAGCGCTTCGGCGGCAGCGGCGGCAAATGCGTCCAGCCCTTCGCCCTCGACCGCCAGCACGAGGCCGGGATTGGTGCAGAACTGGCCGGCGCCGAGCGTCAGCGAGCCGACGAAGCCCTTGGCGATGGCCTCCGCACGCTCCTTGAGCGCGCCGGGGAAGAGGATCACCGGGTTGATCGAGCTCATCTCGGCATAGACCGGGATCGGCTCGGGCCGCGTGGCCGCGATCTTCATCAGCGCCGTGCCGCCGCCGCGCGAGCCGGTGAAGCCGACGGCCTTGATGCGCCGGTCGGCGACCAGGCCCTGGCCGATCTCGCGGCCGGAATCGAACAGAAGCGAGAATACGCCCTCGGGCATGCCACAGCGCTTGGCCGCCGCCAGAACGGCGCGGCCGATCAGCTCCGACGTTCCGGGATGGGCCGAGTGCGCCTTGGCCACGACCGGGCAGCCGGCGGCCAGCGCCGAGGCCGTGTCGCCGCCGGCGACCGAGAAGGCGAGCGGGAAGTTGGAGGCGCCGAACACCGCGACCGGGCCGAGCGCCACGTTGCGCAGTCGAAGGTCCGGGCGCGGCAGGGGCTGGCGGTCGGGCATGGCGGGATCGACCCGCGCGTCGAGGAAGCCGCCGTCGCGCAACACGCCGGCGAACATGCGAAGCTGGCCCATGGTGCGGCCGCGCTCGCCCTCGATGCGGCCGCGCGGCAGGCCGCTTTCCTGGCAGCAGCGCTCGATCAGGGCGTCGCCGAGATTTTGGATCTCCTCGGCGATCGCCTCCAGAAAGCGCGCGCGCTCCTCCAGCCCGGTTTCGCGATAGGTGTCGAAGGCTTCGTCGGCCAGACGGCAGGCCTTTTCGAGGTCGTCCTTCGTGGCGCCCCCGAAGGCCGGATCGAGGCGCTGGCCGGTGGCCGCTTCGATCCCGAAAATCTCACCCTTCGCGCCCTTGGCCAGCGTGTGGCCGACGATCATCTCGCCCTGAATGGTCATGGGGGTTCCTCTTCACTATGACGGGAAGCGAAAGCTTCCGGAAGACTGGCGCTTTCCTACAGAGCTTCCATGTCGGTTGGAACCGTCCTTTTCGCCAGTGCGGGCAAAATGTCTGAGAAATTAACATCTCCCCTTTCCCCGCCTCGCCTCGTCGGCCTCCCGCGCACGGCGGCGCGCTTCGCGGGGGCTCTCGCGCCTGGGGAAAGGGCCGTTGCGTGAAACGGATTTCCCGACTCACCACCGGCGCCGTCGCCGCCGGGTTCGCGCTTCTGGTGGTCGCCGGCGGCACGACGGCCTGGCTCGTCTCGCGCGTGGCCGACAACACGGCGCGCGTCACCCACTCCATGGAAGTGGAGCTGGCGCTCGCCAATTTCCGCGCGCTGTCGGAACAGTCCGAAACGGCGCGGCGCGGCTTCCTGCTCGATCCCGACCCGCGCTTCGCCAAGTCCGTGGAAGACAGCGCGCGCGACGCCGGCCCGCAGCTGGCGCGGCTGGGCGCCCTGGTCAACGACAACCCGCAGCAGAAGGACATCGTGAGCCGGCTGGCTAGGGCTAGCCACGATCACATGACGCTGATCCGCCAGTCCATGGCGCTGCGACGGCGGGCGGCACCCGGCACCGATGTCCCCTTCAGCTGGGACCGCTCGACCCAACTCATCCAAGTGGTGCGCGAACTGGCGAGCGAACTCTCCCGCAACGAGCGCGCTCTGATGCATGTCAGGCTGGAGCGCCAGGAAGCCAGCCAGCGCGTCGCGTCCGGGCTCATCGCCCTGGCCGCCGTGCTTCTGGCGCTGGTGGCCGCCGGCACCATCTGGGTCACGCGCCGCACGCTTCTGGCGCTGCATGCGGCCAGCGGGCAGTTGGCCCGGCTGAACGACGACCTGGAAGGCGCGGTGACGGAGCGCACCATCGACCTGCAGCGCGCCAACGACGAGATCCAACGCTTCGCTTATATCGTTAGCCACGACCTACGCTCGCCGCTGGTCAACGTCATGGGGTTCACCAGCGAGATGGAGGCCGCGATCCGACCGCTGGACGAGCTGGTGACCCAGGCCGAGGCGGCGGGCGCCTTCCCCGTTTCGGAGGAGGCGCGGCTCGCCGTGCGCGAGGACCTGCCCGAGGCGGTCGGCTTCATTCGCGCCTCCACGCAGAAGATGGACCGGCTCATCAACGCCATCCTGCGCCTGTCGCGCGAGGGGCGGCGCGTCCTCTCGCCCGAGCCGATCGACATGAACGCCTTGATCTCCGGCATCGAGGGAAGCCTGCAACACAAGCTTCAGGAGGTCGGTGGCGAGGTTCGCGTCTCCTCCCTGCCCTCGCTGGTCAGCGACCGCGTGGGTCTGGAGCAGATCTTCTCCAACCTGATCGAGAACGCCGTGAAGTACCGCTCGCCCCACCGCCCGCCGGTGATCGAAGTGACGGGCCGGCGCGAAGGCGAGCGCGCCGTGTTCGAGATTACCGACAACGGGCGCGGCATCGATCCGAAGGACCACGACCGCGTGTTCGACCTGTTCCGGCGCTCCGGGACGCAGAACGAGCCGGGCGAAGGCATTGGCCTCGCTCATGTTCGAGCCATGGTCTATCGTCTTGGCGGCGTCATATCCTGCCGGTCGGCCCTTGACGCGGGTGCGACATTTAGCCTTTCCATGCGGGCCGATCTTTCGGACGAAGGAGCCAGAGCGCTTTGAACGCACCTCGTAATGTGACGATCGTGATGATCGAGGACGACGAGGGCCATGCGCGCCTCATCGAGAAGAACATCCGCCGCGCGGGCGTCAACAATCCGATCCGGCATTTCACCGACGGGACCTCGGCTCTGCGCTTCCTGATCGAGGACGAGGACGGGCCGGGACACGGCATGCCCTCGCTGGTGCTGCTCGACCTCAACCTGCCCGACATGAGCGGCACCGACATCCTGATGCGGATGAAGGAGGAGGGCTCCGGCCCGCTTCGCCGCACGCCCGTCGTGGTGCTGACCACGACCGACGACAAGGTCGAGATCCAACGCTGCTACGACCTTGGCGCCAATGTCTACATCACCAAGCCGGTGAACTACGAAAGCTTCGCCCAGGCCATTCGCCAGCTCGGCCTGTTCCTGTCCGTGATCCAGATCCCGGAAGCACCGAGCGAAGGCGCCTGAGGCCGTGGCGAGAGTGCTGTATATCGACGACGACGAAGGCTTGTGCCGGCTGATCAGCCGCGCCATGGCGCGGCGCGGCCATGCGGTGGAAACCGCCTCGGGCGGCGCGGAAGGCGTCGCGCGCCTGCGGGCCGAGAGTTTCGAACTGGTCGCCGTCGATCATTACATGCCGGGCATGGACGGGCTGGAAACGCTGGCCGCCATCGCCGCCCTGCCCGACCCGCCGCCGGTCGTCTATGTCACCGGCTCGGAGGAAGGGCGCGTCGCCGTCGCCGCGCTCAAGGCGGGCGCGGCCGACTATGTCGTGAAGAGCGTCGGCGAGGAGTTCTTCGATCTTCTCCAGTCCACCTTCCGGCAGGTGCTGGACCGCAGGCGTCTGCTCGCCGAAAAGGCCGAGGCCGAGGCCAAGCTGCGCATCTCCTACGAGCGACTCGAGGCGCTTCTGAAAGAAGCCAATCACCGCGTCGCCAATTCGCTGCAGATCGTCTCGGCCTTCGTGCGGCTTCAGGCCTCCGCCGCCACCAGCGACGAGGCGCGCTCCGCGCTGCGCGACACGCAGCAGCGCATCACCGCGATCGCGCAGGTGCATCGGCGCCTCTACAATTCCGACGATCTCGATCTCGTGGAAATGTCGGACTATCTCGCAACGCTCCTGTCCGAAGTAGAGGCGACCTGGTCGACGCCCCTCGCGCCCCACCGCTTGCATCTGTCGGCCGAGCCGATTCGGCTGGAAACCGATAGCGCCGTTTCCATGGGCGTGCTCGTGGCCGAGCTTGTCAGCAACGGCTTCAAATACGCCTATCCGCCAGGCGTGGTGGGCGAGATCCGCGTGGAGCTCCGCGCCGAAGGCTCCGGCTTCGTGCTTCGCGTGGAGGACGACGGGCAAGGCTTCGACCCCGCAGCGGCGCCCAAGGGCACGGGCACCGGCTCCAAGCTGGTCAAGGCGATGGCGTCGAGTCTCGGCGCCGAGATCACGCAGGAAAACACGCCCCGGGGCTTTCGCGTCGTGGTCCGAGCGACGCGGGGCCTCGGCCGTGCCGCGCGCGCTCCTGCCACCGCCGAGTCCTCGCCCGGCCCGCTGGAGATCGCGGCGCAACGCGGCCCGGCACCGCTTGCGCCGGCCTGAAAAGGTATATCGCGAGAAATGTTTGATTGTTATAATGGCATCGTGCGATAGATCGCGCAGGTTCAATTTAGAGTCATAATGCTGGCCAGCGACAAGTCGGCCGACCGGCCATGACGGGAGCGGCCCCTTGATGACCGACAAGCACCTTCAACTCGACGAACAGCTCTGCTTCGCCGTGTATTCGACGGCGCATGCCTTCAACCGCCTCTACAAGCCCCGCCTCGACGCGCTGGGCATAACCTATCCCCAATATCTCGTGATGATGGTGCTCTGGCAGGACGAGCCGCAGACCGTGGGCAGCCTGGGCGAGCGGCTTCTGCTCGACTCCTCGACCCTCACCCCGCTCCTGAAACGGCTGGAAGCCAGCGGCTTCGTGACGCGCACCCGCTCGACCCGCGACGAGCGCGTGGTGGACATCGCGCTGACCGAGAAGGGCCGCACCATGGCCGAGGAAGCGCGCTCCGTGCCGGCCGAAATCCGCGAGGCGACCGGCGAGACCGACGGCGAGCTGGAGCGCCTGCGCCGCTCCATTCTGCGCGTGCGCGACGCGCTTCAGGCCTCCAACGTCGCTTAAGCCAAAAGCGCCTGACCGCCGGCCAGCCGGCGGCAGCCCTGCCTGCGACATTCCTTTCCCTCCCTTCGACCTCCCCCGCCTGCGCGCCAGGGCGGGTGCATGGCGGCCAGAGATGCGCTAGAGCCTTTTGAGTGACGGAGGACGGCGCCCGGCGCGGCGGCTCGTCCAGGGGAGGAGGCCCAGCATGACTCGCATTTCCAACAACACCCTGCCTGAGCTCGGCGAGCGCATCGCCGTTCCCGCCTACGACCGGGCGGGTCTCAAGCCCGGCATCGCGCATTTCGGCGTCGGCAATTTTCACCGGGCCCATCAGTGCGTCTATCTCGACGATCTCTTCGCAACCGGGCGGGACCACGACTGGGCCGTGGTCGGCCTCAGCGTGCGCGTCGAGGACAAGCCCGCCTTCGCCGATATGGCGGCACAGGACGGCCTCTTCACCGTGACCGAGGTGGACGAGGGCGTGTTCCGCCCCCGCGCCGTCGGCTCCATCACCAAGCTGGTCGAGCCGGGGGATCGCGACGCCATTCTCGCCACGCTGAATGCGCCCGAGATCCGCATCGTGACGCTCACGGTCACCGAGGGCGGCTACTACATCGCCGGCGACAAGCCGGACCTCAACCATCCCGATCTCGTCGCCGACACGGACGATCTGGAGTCCGCCCGCAGCGTCTTCGGACTGATTCTCTCGGCCATCCGCTCGCGCCGGGCGGCGGGCGCTCCCGCCTTCACCGTCCTCTCCTGCGACAACCTCCCCCACAATGGTGATCTGACGCGTGGCATCGTCACGGGCCTCGCAGCGCGCGTGGACCCTGAGCTCGCCAATTTCGTCTCGACCGAGATCGCCTTCCCCAATTCCATGGTGGACCGCATCACCCCGGCCACCAACCAGACGCAGATCGACACGTTGGCGCGCGAGAAGGGCGTCGAGGACAAGCGGCCGGTCTTCTGCGAGCCCTTCATCCAATGGGTGATCGAGGACCGCTTCTCGGCCGGGCGGCCGCATCTGGAGGATGTCGGCGTCACCTTCGTGGAGGACGTCACCGCCTACGAGCTGATGAAGCTGCGCATTCTCAATGCCGGCCACGCGACAATCGCCTATCCCGCCGCGCTGCTCGGCCTCACCTATGCCCATGACGCGATGCGCGACGATCTCGTCTCGCGCTTCTTCGAGGACGTGGAGCGCAACTATCTCCTGCCCGCCTCGCCGGAGATCGAGGGCGTCAGCCGCGAGAGCTATCTGGCGACGGTGACGGGGCGCTTCGCCAACCCGGCCATCGCCGACACGATCCGCCGCCTCTGCCTCGACGGCTCGAACCGCCAGCCGAAATTCGTCATTCCGGCGCTGCGCGAGTTCCTGGCCGCCGGCCGCGACGTGTCGGGCCTCGCCATGGTCCAGGCGCTCTGGTGCCGCTACTGCTACGGCGAACTGGAGGACGGGACGGTGGTGGAGCCGAACGATCCGAACTGGGCCTCGCTGGTCGAGGCCGCGCGCGCCGCCAAGACCGAGCCGCGCCGGTTCTTGGAGCAGCGCGGCATTTTCGGCGACGTCGCCGACAACGCCGCCTATGCCGACATCTTCTCCCGCCACCTCTCGGCCATTTGGGAAAAGGGCACGCGGCAGGCGATCGAGGACTATCTCTCCGGCGCCCGTCGCTGAGCGCTCGCGGCGCGGGGCGGAGCCTGCCGTCCCGCGCCGCGCAAATTCCGGCGCGGCACATTTCCTTCGGGTCTGGTCACCGCGCCTTGCCCCTCCATCTACGCTGGTCTGACAAGGCCTGCGGGTTTGGAAGAGGCGAGGCTCTCTCTTCGGGACTGAGATGCAATGAGGGGGCGAGGCTTCGGCCCTCCCTCTCGCCGCACCCCAAGGAGAGGCCAGGCGCCCCGTTCCGATCCCGGCCGGTCTTGGCGGATGCCTGCGGCGCCTAAGGCGCCGATCAGTCTCGCTTCAGCGATGAAGCGGGCGGATTTTCCGCAGGCATGTCGAGCAATCGCCCCGCATCCCGGGGCTTCGGTCGGAACGCTGACACCCCACGATGGCCCTTCTGCATCTCAGCTATGTCAGCACGCTTGCCGAAGGCCAATCGCTGGGCGAACTCGTGCGCGATCTCGAATCGTTTCGGGACCGCAACCTGTCGCTCGGCATCACCGGCTGCATCGCCTTCGAGGGACGGCGCATCATGCAGGTGCTGGAAGGCCCGTTCGAGAGCGTCGAAACCCTGTTCGAGACGATCGCGCGTGACCCTCGCCATTGCGACGTGATCCAGATCGAGCGCAAGACGATCGACCGCGTCAGCTTCGGCCATTGGGGCATGGTGCGACGGCCGATCGCCGACGTGCTCTTCCTCAGCCAACTCTCCTGACGCCGGCCGCTGCCGAACAGCTTCGCCGCCCGCTCTCTCTGGCCAGCGCGGCACGAAGGCTCTAGAGCCTTTGGCACATCAGCTCTGGGGCCGCCTGGCATGTCCGATCCGCTTCTTCCGCTTCACACCCTCGCCGGCACCGGGCGCGCCCGGGTCCTGGCGGCCGATATCGGGGGCAGCTTCATCAAGCTCGCGGGCGCGGGCGAGGACGCCATGCCCCTGGCGCGCGCCTCGCTGCCCAACCCTGCCCAGTCCTGGCCCGACTTCGTGGAAACGCTGCGCAGCCTTGCCGACGCGGCCGACCCGGCGCGGCGGCTGACGCTGGCGCTGTCCGTCGCCGGCACGATCGACCCCGACACGGGCGCCTCGCTGGCGGCCAACATTTCCTGCATTACCGGGCGCTCGCTGAAGGGCGAGCTGACCTCGGCGCTCGGGCGCCGGGTGGAAGCGGCCAACGACGCCGACTGCTTCGCCCTGGCCGAGGCGCTGCGCGGCGCTGGGCGTGGCCATCGTACCGTGTTCGGCGTGATTCTCGGCACCGGCGTCGGCGGTGGCCTGATCTGGAACGGGCATATTCTAGAAGGCGCGGGCGGCGTTTCTGGCGAATGGGGCCACGGGCCGGTGCTGAAGGACCGGATCGTCGCCGGCCGCATCGTGCCGGCCTTCGCCTGCGGCTGTGGCCAGGTCGGCTGCGTCGATGCCAGCGGCAGCGCGCGCGGCATGGAGCGCATCGACGCAGCGCTCCACCCCGCCGGCACGGCGCGCGACAGCCGCGCCATCGTGGACGCCTGGCGCGCCGGCGAGGCGGAGGCGGACCTCACCATCGACACGTGGCTCGACACGCTGGCCGGCCCGCTCTCGCTGGTGCTGAACGCCACGGGCGCGAGCGTCGTGCCGGTCGGTGGCGGCCTGTCCAACGCGCCGGACCTTCTCGCCGCGCTGGACGCAAGGCTGCGCGCCGGCATCCTGCGGCGCACCGAGGCCCCGGTCATCAAGCCGGCGGAGCTCGGCCCGGAAGCGGGCCTCGTCGGCGCCGCCCTTCTCGGCCTCGGGGTCGGCAAGGACTAAAAGCACCGAAGGAATATTCGTGGGGTCCGCTGGCCGGCTCGCCCGCGCCGCGTGGCGCGCGGTCCGTTCTGCCAAGGGCGGGTGCCGCGCTCTTCCGCCGCATCTCCCCGGAGGGTAAGCCGGCGAAACCGAGCCGCATGGGGCGAACCGATGCGGGCCTTCCGCGTTGCTTTCGAGACACAAGAAGGACGAAGCGTCATGAGCCGCATTCCCACGGACCGCTACGACAACCAGCAAGATCAGGCCGACAACCAGGATCGCGACGCCGATCAGGCCTCGCAGCAGTCGCAACAGGACGAACTGAACGAGGCGCTGGCCAAGATCCCGCCGCAGGACACGCCCGAGCCGCGCTGAGCGCAGCGGCCTTTCCGACTTCCTGCCTTCGCGGCGGTGCACGGCGCACCGCCGCCCTCCCCTGCGAATGGGTTGCCTCCCTTGCCTCTCCCCGCTTCCTTCCCGACCGGCCTTCAGCCGCCGTCGGCCTTTCCCTTGGCGCTGGAAGCCTTGGGGCCAAGGCCCCTCGTCGTCTGCCACAACGACGCCGACGGTCTCAGCGCCGGGGCGATCCTTCTCCACGCGCTGCGCCGAACGGGGCGGGAGCCGGAGGTGCGCATCGTCGGCAAGGCAGAGAATGCCTATTCCGATGCATTCCGCCGCGAGATGGCGGACAGTGCGGCGACGGGTCTCGTCATCACCGATCTCGGCGTCGCGCCTCATGTGCCGCGCCCCGATCTACCAACCGTGCTGATCGACCATCACGTGCCGAGCGGCCTGCCGGAGGGGGTCGCCATCATCACCGGCGTTCACGACACGCCGATCCCCACCTCCTCGCTTCTGGCCTATCGCTGCGCCGATGCGCTCGGCGCCGCCGACGGGCTGCTCTGGCTGGCGGCTATCGGCCTGATCGGGGACATGGCGGACGGCGACGGCTTTCCCGAGATGGAGGCCGCCCGCGCGCTCGGCATCACGGCGCTGCGCAAGGCCGTTTCGCTCGTCAACGCGCCGCGCCGCACGGCCTCGGGCGATGCTTCGGCGGCGCTCGCTCTGCTTCTGAAATCGGACGGACCGAAGGCGGTGCTGTCGGGCGAACATGCCGAGACTGAGGCCCTGCTGGAGGCCAAGGCGGAGGTGAAGCGCGAGCTCGACGCCGCGCGCAAGATCGGGCCGAAGGTCGCCGGTGAGGTCGCCCTCGTTCTCTTTTCCTCGCCCACGCAGATCCATCCGCTGGTGGCCCAGGCCTGGCGCGGGCGGATCAAGGACCGGATCGTGATCGCAGCCAATCGCGGCTACCGCGAAGGCTATGTCCATTTCGCCGCGCGCACGGCGGACGACCGCGATCTCCTCGCCTTTCTCGCCGGGCACCGGCCGCCCGGCGCCGATGAGCAATATGGCAACGGCCACCGCGCCGCGTCGGGCGGCGCCCTGCGGATCGCGGACTGGAACCTCTTCACCCGCTCCCTCGGCTTCGGGCCGGAGACGGAAATCCATCAGGAACAGGCCGCATGACCCAGCAACGCGTTTCCCGCCTCGGCTTCCCCGTCAAGGTCATGGCTCGGGACGACCTGAAGAGCAACGACGCACGCCGGGCCGCCAGCGACCCGCATCTCAAGGTCTCGCTCACCTATATCGACGCCATTCTCGACCATTTGGACAAGCACGACATCCGCATGTATCGCATGTCGTCGGATCTGGCGCCCTACGCCACGCATCCCGACATGCCGCAGTTCCACTCTATGGTGGCGGAGAGCCGGCCGGAGCTGGAGGCGATCGGCCGCAAGGCCATGGATCTCGGCATCCGCCTGTCCTTCCACCCCTCGCAGTTCATCGTCCTGAACAGCCCGGACCCGGCGCTCGTGAAGAAGAGCGTCGCCGATCTCGTCTCTCAGGCCGAGATGCTGGACCTCATGGGCCTGCCGCCGGAGGCCGTGCTGGTGATCCATGTCGGCGGGACCTATGGCGACATTCCCGCCGCGCGCCAGCGCTGGGTCGACACCTGGGCTACGCTGCCCGAGCCGGTGCAGCGCCGCCTCGTGCTGGAGCATGACGACCTGCGCTTTTCCGCCGCCGACGTGCTCTGGATTCACGAGCGCACCGGGGTTCGGTTGATCTTCGACTACCAGCATTTCTGGTGCCTCAACCCGGAGCGCGCCGACCTGCGCGACACGGTGGTGCGCATCCTGGCGTCATGGCCGGCGGGGCAGCAGCCCAAGATGCACTTTTCCTCGCCGCGCACCGAACTGCGCGAGCAGGTGCGCGTCGACAAGAAGACGAAGAAGAAGACCGTGGTCCACGTCGCGCCGGTCTTCACGGGCCATGCCGATTTCGTCAATCCGTTCGAATTCGCCACCCTCATGCGCGTGCTCGACGGTCTCGACTTCGACGTGATGCTGGAGGCCAAGGCCAAAGACCTCGCCCTCCTGCGCCTTCGCCCCGATCTCCTGCGCTATGCGCCGGACGTCGCCGCGCGCTTCGGCCTGGAGCCCTCCGAGGCCCCCGCCCTGGAAGCGGAGGAGGACGAGGTCTTGGAAGAGGAAGAGGTCGCGGGCGGCGCTTGAGCGCTCACTCGTCCTTCCCGTCGTCCGTCGCGGCGTCGAAGTGGAACCACTCGAACCCGTAGGCGTCGAGCCGCAGTGTCCTGTCCTCGGGCAAGATATGCACGCCCTGGCGCAGGAGCGGGCTCATCGCCTCGAACGGTAGGCCCTCAGGCAGACGCGCCAGGGCCGGCCGGTCGGCGAGATTGTGCAGGGTCAGGACCCCGCCGCCGCGCCAGCGCGACACGAGCGCCAGCACCGCCGCGTCCCCGGCGTCCAGAACCTGCGGTCGCGCCCAGCCGATCTCGCGCGCCTCGCGCCGGGCGCGGATGAGCCGGCGCACCTGGGAGAGAAGCGACAGCGGGTCGAGTTTCTGCCGCGCGACGTTCACATGCGGATAGGCGAAGGGCCCGTCCGACACCGAGGGGCGCACGCAGTCCTTGGGCTTGGCCGTGGAAAAGGCGCCGTTCTCGGCCGCGCTCCACTGCATGGGCGTGCGCACGGAATGGCGCTCCGGCAGATCCAGATCCTCCCCCATGCCGATCTCGTCGCCATACCAGAGCACCGGCGTGCCCGGCAGCGCCAGCATCACCGAGAAGGCCATGGCGAGCCGCCGCTCGTCGCCGCCCAGCATGGGCGCGAGGCGCCGGCGCAGACCCCGATCGTAGAGCTGCATGTCCTCCTCAGGGCCGAAGGCGGCGAAGACCTCCTCGCGCTCTTCCGTCTCCAGCCGGCCGAGATCGATCTCGTCGTGATTGCGCAGGAAGGTCGCCCATTGCGCCGGGCCGGGAATCTCCGGCAGCGCCTTCAGGAAATCCGACACAGGACCGGCCTCGCCGCGCGCGAAGGCCAGGAACATCTGCTGGTTGAGCGGGAAGTTGAAGATGACGTGCAGCCGGTCGCCCGTGCCGAAATAGTCCGGCGCCTCGTCCATCGGAATGTTGGCCTCGGCGAGCAGGATCGCCTCGGACCTGCGCCACGAGAGGAACGTCTGAAGCTGTGACAGGTAGCGATAGGGCTCCCAGCCCGAATGGGCGGCGGACAGGTCCTCCAGCATGAAGGGCACCGCGTCCATGCGGAAGCCCGACACGCCGAGCGCCAGCCAGAAGCCCATGATGCGCTCGATCTCCTCGCGCACCCGGGGGTTGGCGATGTTGAGATCGGCTTGATGCTCGTAGAACCGGTGGAAGTAGTATTCCCGGCGCTTGGTGTCGCGCGTCCAGGTCGTCTTCTGCACGCCGGGAAAGATCACGCCCTTCTCGGCATCCGCCGGCTTGTCCTTGCGCCAGACATACCAGTCCCGATATTTCGGATCGCCCATTCGGCTGGCCTGGAACCAGGGGTGGTCGATCGAGGAATGGTTGACCACGAGGTCGACGAGAACGCGCAAGCCCCGCTCGTGCGCGGCATGGGTGAACTCCACGAAGTCGCCGAGCGTGCCGTAGCGCGGATCGACGTTGTAGTAATCCGCGACGTCGTAGCCATTGTCGCGATTGGGGCTGGGGTAGAAGGGCAGCAGCCAGATGCAGGTCGCGCCCAGCGCCTCGATATGGTCGAGCCGGCTCGTCAGGCCCTTGAAGTCGCCGATCCCGTCGCCGTCCGTGTCCTGAAACGTCTCGACGTCGACGCAGTAGATGACCGCGTTCTTATACCAGAGATTGAACATTCCACCTCCCTTCGCCTCCACCCAAGCTAGTGCGGAGCCTCCCTACGCCTATCGAAACGCCGCTCCGCGTCATGCGGCAGCGCACAATGTCGAACCCCAAGAATCGGATTGACAGACGAGGCCTGCTCCGTTTTGTATGAGTTATTCGCAGGATCAGGCTGCGAGACGGACGCGAGGTCACGGGGCCTGCCGCGTCCGGCCGGTTGGGAGCCCGGTTTGGTTTCGGCGGCACGGCCGCCCCAAGGGAGGAATTTGACTATGACGATCAGACGTAGCCTTGCGGCCGCTTTCGCCTTGGCGACGGTGCTGGCGAGCCCGGTGCTCGCGGCGGACATGGTGGTCGGCTTCTCGCAGGTCGGCTCGGAATCGGGCTGGCGCGCGGCCGAGACCTCGGTCACCAAGCAGGAAGCGCAGAAGCGCGGCATCGACCTGAAATTCGCCGATGCGCAGCAGAAGCAGGAAAACCAGATCAAGGCCATCCGCTCCTTCGTGGCGCAGGGCGTGGACGCGATCCTTCTCGCCCCCGTGGTCGCCACCGGCTGGGACGAAGTGCTGGGCGAAGCCAAGGAAGCCAAGATCCCGGTCGTGCTGCTCGACCGCAACATCGACACCAAGGACCCGTCGCTCTACCTGACCGCCGTCACCTCCGACCAGGTGCACGAGGGCAAGGTCGCCGGCGAGTATCTCGCCAAGCAGGTCGGCGCCAAGCCCTGCAAGGTCGTGGAGCTTCAGGGCACCACCGGCTCCTCGCCCGCCATCGCCCGCAAGAAGGGCTTCGAGGAAGCCATCGCCGGCAAGAGCAACATCACCCTCGCCCGGTCGCAGACCGGCGACTTCACCCGCACCAAGGGTAAGGAAGTGATGGAAAGCTTCATCAAGGCCGAGAACGGCGGCAAGGACATCTGCGCGGTCTACGCCCACAACGACGACATGGCCGTCGGCGCCATCCAGGCCATCAAGGAAGCCGGGCTGAAGCCGGGCAAGGACATCATGGTCGTCTCGATCGACGCCGTGCCGGACATCTTCCAGGCCATGGCGAACGGCGAGGCCAACGCCACGGTGGAGCTGACCCCCAACATGGCCGGCCCGGCCTTCGACGCGCTGGAAGCCTACAAGAAGGACGGCAAGGAGCCGCCGAAGTGGATCCAGACCGAGTCCAAGCTCTACACGCAGAACGACGACCCGAAGAAGGTTCTGGAATCCAAGAAGGGCCTCGGCTACTGAGCCGCCCCCGCATCTGACCCGACCGAAAACCAACGCGCGGCGCCCCTTCGGCGCCGCGTCGCTTCCTGCCCGACATCTGTTCGGCATCGCGCCGGCCCAGAACCCATCGCGAAGACCCCATCGCAAAGGTCCCGTCGCGAAGGTCTCGAGCCGTTTCCGCCGTGCCGCGCCCGGTCGATGCGAGCCGCCTCGGCCGAACCGGACGCGGTGCCGAGCAGGCTCCCGGAACCAGCGGATCGCCTCCATGACCAGACTTCTGATTCAGGGCCTCACCAAGAGCTTTGCCGGCATGACGGCGCTCGACGGCGTGGACCTTCACCTGCGCGCGGGCGAGATCCACGCGCTTCTCGGCGAGAACGGGGCCGGCAAGTCCACCCTCATCAAGACGCTGACCGGCATCTACCGGCGCGACGGCGGGCGCATCGCGCTCGACGGCGCCGAGATCGAGCCCGCCGACAGCGGCGAGGCGCAGCGGCTGGGTATCGGCACGGTCTACCAGGAGGTGAACCTCCTGCCGAACCTCACCGTCGCGGAGAATCTGTTTCTCGGCCGCCAGCCGACCCGGTTCGGCTTCACCGACGGGCGCGCCATGCGCCGCCGCTCGGCAGAGCTCTTGGAAGCCTACGGTCTGGCCGTGAACCCCAATGCCACGCTCGGCAGCCTCTCCGTCGCCGTGCAGCAGCTCGTCGCCATCATCCGCGCGGTGGACCTTTCCGGCAAGGTGCTGATCCTCGACGAGCCCACCGCCAGTCTCGACGCGGCGGAGGTGGAGTCGCTCTTCGTCGCCATGCGAGCCCTGCGCGACAGGGGCCTTGCCATTCTCTTCGTTACCCATTTCCTGGATCAGGTCTTCGCGGTCTGCGACCGCGCCACGGTGCTGCGCAACGGCCGTCTGGTGGGCGAGAAGGCCATCGCCGAGACCTCCCGCATGGACATCGTCTCCATGATGCTGGGGCGCGAGCTGGACGAGGCGGTGTCGCACGCGGCCCCCGCGCCGCTCGCCTCGGGCGAACCGCGCGTGTCCTTCCGCAACTACGGCCGCAAGCGCATGGTCGAACCCTTCGATCTCGACATCCGGCCGGGCGAGGCCGTGGGCGTCGCCGGCCTGCTTGGCTCGGGCCGCACGGAAACCGCCCGCCTCGTCTTCGGCGCCGACCGCGCCGACACGGGCGAGGCGCGCGTGGACGGGCGCGCGACGCGCATCCTCTCGCCGCGCGCCGCCATCCGCCTCGGCTTCGGCTACTGCCCGGAGGAGCGCAAGGTGGAGGGCATCGTCGGCGATCTTTCGGTGCGCGAGAACATCATCCTAGCGCTGCAGGCCCGGCGAGGCTGGGCCAAGCCCTTGTCGATCCGCGAGCAGGCGCGCATCGCCGAGCATTTCGTCAAGGCGCTGGACATTCGCACCACCGACATCGAGAAGCCGATCCGCCTCCTGTCGGGCGGCAACCAGCAGAAGGCGATCCTCGCCCGCTGGCTCGCCACCGAACCCTCCTTCCTGATCCTCGACGAGCCGACGCGCGGCATCGACGTCGGCGCCCATGCCGAGATCGTGCGTCTGATCGAGGAGCTCTGTGCCAAGGGCATGGCCATGCTCGTCATCTCCTCCGAGCTCGAAGAGCTCACCGCCTATTCCCGGCGCATCCGCGTGTTGCGCGACAGGCGGCATCTGGGCGATCTCGAAGGCGGCGACATCTCGCCCGCCTCCATCATGCGAACCATTGCCGGCACCCAAGGGGACGCGCGCTCATGAACCGTCTCACCCGCGCCGCGCCGCAGATCGGCGCGCTCGCTCTCGTGCTCTTCGCCAACTGGCTGGCCTTTCCCGCCTTCTTCGATCTCGCCCTTCAGAACGGGCGCGCCTACGGCCCGCTGATCGACGTGCTCAATCGGGGCGCGCCGGTCATGCTGCTCGCCGTCGGCATGACCCTCGTCATCGCCACCAAGGGCGTCGACCTTTCCGTCGGTGCCACCATGGCGATCTCCGGGGCAGTCGCCGCGACGCTCACCGTCCAGGGCTATCCCGTGCCGCTGGTGATCCTCGCAGCCCTCGGCGTCGGGCTCATATGCGGCCTGTGGAATGGGTTTCTCGTCGCGGTTCTCGACATCCAGCCCATCATCGCGACGCTGATCCTCATGGTGGCCGGGCGCGGCGTCGCCCAACTCATCACCTCCGGCACCATCGTCACCTTCAACGATCCCGTGCTCTTCTTCATCGGCGGCGGCTCGTTTCTCGGCCTGCCCATGCCGGTGGTCATCGCCGCCGTGGTCGCGCTCATCGCCGTGCTTCTCGTGCGGCGCACCGCGCTCGGTCTCCTGATCGAGGCGACCGGCATCAACCGCCGCGCCTCGGCGCTGGCCGGCGTCGACGCCCGGGCCGTGATTCTGGCCGCCTACATGACCTCGGGCCTCTGCGCCTCGGTGGCCGGCATCGTCGCTGCCGCCGACATTCGCGGCGCAGACGCCAACAATGCCGGTCTCTGGCTGGAGCTGGACGCCATCCTCGCCGTCGTCATCGGCGGCACCTCCCTCATGGGCGGGCGCTTCTCCATCCTCCTGTCGCTGGTCGGCGCGCTCATCATCCAGGCGATGAACACCGGCATCCTCCTCTCGGGCTTCCCGCCGGAGATGAACCTGATCCTCAAGGCCGCGCTGATCGTCCTGATCCTGGTGATCCAGTCGCCCGCCATGGGCCGGGTCGCCGCCTTCTCCCGCCACCGTCCGCCGCCGCCCTCGGCCAACGCCGCGAAGGCGAAAGGCTCGCTTCCTTCCGTGCGCGAGGTTCCCGGTCGATGAACGCCCGTTTCCTTCCCCTTCTCGTCACCATCATCGTGTTTCTCGCCGCCTTCGCCCTGTCGGCCGCGCAGTATCCGACGATCCTGTCCACCCGCGTCGCGGCCAATCTCCTGACCGACAATGCCTTTCTCGGCATCGTCGCCGTCGGCATGACCTTCGTCATCCTGTCGGGCGGCATCGATCTCTCGGTCGGCTCGGTGATCGCCTTCACCGGCGTCTTCCTTGCCGTCACCATCCAGGCCGGCTGGCATCCCTACGCCATGATCCCCGCCATCCTCCTCATCGCCGCCGTCTTCGGCGCGGCCATGGGCGCGATGATCCATTATCTCCAGACGCCGCCCTTCATCGTCACGCTCGCCGGCATGTTCCTGGCGCGCGGCGGCTGCTACCTGCTGACCACCGAGTCCATCCCTATCAACCACCCCGCCTTCGACGCGCTGAAGCAGCTCTACTGGGTCATCCCCTCCGGTGGCCGCCTGTCCTTCGTCGCCATGGTGATGCTGGCCGTCTTCGCGATCGGCATGCTCATCGCCCACAAGACGCGCTTCGGCACCTATGTCTATGCGCTGGGCGGTGACCGGACCTCGGCCGAGCTCATGGGCGTGCCCGTCGGCCGTGTGACGATCGGCATCTACGCGCTCTCCAGCCTGCTGGCCGGCGTCGCGGGCGTCGTCTTCGCCCTCTACACGTCCTCGGGCTATTCGCTCGCGACCGTCGGTGTCGAGCTCGACGCCATCGCCGCCGTGGTGATCGGCGGGACGCTGCTCACCGGCGGCGTCGGCTTCGTCGCCGGCACCCTCGTCGGCGTCCTCATCTCAGGGCTGATCCAGACCTATATCGTCTTCGACGGAACACTCTCGTCCTGGTGGACCAAGATCGCCATCGGCATCCTCCTCTTCGCCTTCATCACGCTCCAACGCGTCCTCACGCGCCGCACCAGCCTCGCTGCGGCGGCGTGAGCGGATAGGGCGGGGCTGCCGCCCCGAACCCCGCCCGGGAACGAGTTCCCGGACCCTTCCTGTCTTTTGGGACATTTCCAAACAAAGAGAGGGCCGCTGGCCCTCTTTTTGTTTGGACACATCTCAACCGACGAGGGGTCCAGGGGAAATCATTTCCCCTGGCAGGGGTGCAGGGGACGGCTGTCCCCTGCCCTCCCGCTCAGCCCTCCGCCGAGAAGGCGGCGAAGGCGGCCATGTTGACGATGTCGGTGTCCTTGGCGCCGAGGGTGACGATCTGCACCGGCTTTTCCAGGCCGACGAGGACGGGGCCGAGAACGTTGGTGCCGCCGAGTTCCTGCACCATGCGGGTGGAGATCGAAGCGGAGTGGAAGGCCGGCATGACGAGAACGTTGGCCGGGCCGGTGAGACGGCAGAACGGGTAGAGGGCCATGAGCTCGGGATTGAGGGCGACATCGGCGCCCATCTCGCCGTCGAACTCGAAGTCGACGCTGTTCTGGCTGAGGAGGCCGACGGCCTCGCGCACCCGCTCGGAGCGCTCAGACGGCGGGTGGCCGAAGGTGGAATGGGCGAGGAAGGCGACGCGCGGCGTGTGGCCGAGCTTGCGGGCGAAGCGCGCGGCTTCCGTTGCGATGCGGGCGAGCTGCGCGGCGCTGGGCATGTCGTGGACGGCGGTGTCGGCGACGAAGGTCGTGCGGCCCTTGGCGATGACGATGGAAATACCGATCACGGCGCGGCCGGGCTTGGGGTCGATGACGTGGCGCACGTCGTCGAGCACCACGGAGTAATTGCGGGTGAGGCCGGAGACCATCGCGTCCGCGTCGCCCAGCGCCACCATGGCGGCGGCGAAATGGTTGCGGTCCGTGTTGATGAGACGGTGGCAGTCGCGCTGGAGATAGCCCTCGCGCTGCAAGCGGCCGTAGAGATGCGCGGAATAGGCGTCGGTGCGGGTGGAAAGCTTGGCGTTCTGGATCTCGAGGCCGCTTTTCAGCTCGACGCCGACGAAGCGCGCGGTCTCCACGATCCGGTCCTCGCGGCCGACCAGCACGGCCTGCCCGAGGCCCTGGTTGACATAGGATGCGGCGGCGCGGATCACCTGCTCCTCCTCGCCTTCGGCGAAGACGACCTTGCGCGGGCGCTGGCGCAGCGTGGCGAAGATGTTCTGGAACGTGCCGGCGGTCGGGTCGCGTCGCGAGGCGAGCTGGTTGCGATAGGCCTCCCAGTCCGCGATGTCGCGGCGCGCGACGCCGCTGTCCATGGCGGCGCGGGCGACGGCCTCGGGAACGATGGTGATGAGGCGCGGGTCGAAGGGCGCGGGGATGATGTAGTCGCGGCCGAACTTGGGGCGCCCGGCGCCCTTGTAGGCGGAGGCGACGGCGTCGGGTACGTCCTCGCGGGCGAGCGAGGCGAGGGCCTGCGCGGCGGCGATCTTCATGGCGTCGTTGATCTGCGTGGCGCGCACGTCCAGCGCGCCGCGGAAGATGTAGGGAAAGCCGAGAACGTTGTTGACCTGATTGGGATAGTCCGAGCGGCCGGTGGCGACGATGGCGTCGTCGCGGATCGCGTGCGCCTCTTCGGGCGTGATCTCCGGGTCGGGATTGGCCATGGCGAAGATGATGGGGTTCTCGGCCATGGACTTCACCATCTCGGGCGTCAGCGCGCCCTTGGCCGAGACACCGAAGAACACGTCGGCGCCGCGCATCGCGTCCTCCAGCGTGCGGGCGTCCGTGTGGGCGGCATGGGCCGACTTCCACTGGTTCATGCCCTCGGTGCGGCCCTGGAAGATGACGCCCTTCGTGTCGCAGAGAATGACGTTGTCATGGGCGACGCCCATGGCCTTGACCAGCTCGACACAGGCGATGCCCGCCGCGCCCGCGCCGCTGCAGACGAGCTTGATGTCCTTCATCTCGCGGCCCGTCAGGTGCAGGGCGTTGATGATGCCGGCGGCGGCGATGATGGCGGTGCCGTGCTGGTCGTCGTGGAAAACGGGAATGTCCATCAACTCGCGCAGGCGCTGCTCGATGATGAAGCATTCCGGGGCCTTGATGTCCTCCAGGTTGATGCCGCCGAAGGAGGGGCCGAGATAGCGCACGGCGTCGATGAACTTGTCGGGGTCCTCGGTGTCGATCTCGAGATCGATCGAGTCGACGTCGGCGAAGCGCTTGAAGAGGACGGACTTGCCCTCCATCACGGGCTTGGAGGCGAGCGCGCCGAGATTGCCAAGGCCCAGAATCGCCGTGCCGTTGGAGATCACGGCGACCATGTTGCCGCGCGTCGTGTAGTCGAAGGCGCGGGCGGGATCTTCGGCGATCGCCTTCACGGGAACGGCGACACCGGGCGAATAGGCAAGGCTCAGGTCGCGCTGCGTCGCCATGGGCTTGGTCGGCGTGATCTCGAGCTTGCCGGGCCGCCCTTCCGCGTGGAAGGCCAGCGCCTCCGCGTCCGTGGTGCGGATGCCGCTGCGTCGGGTTGTGTCGGCCATGTTCGCTTCCTTCGCCGCCAGACCTACCTGGGATGTGCGGAAATCCGCACATCCGCTTCTGTCTTGCGCGAGGGAAAGGCGCGTCGTCAACCGTGCGCGGCGGGGCTTTCATGGTGCGGCGCGGCAGTGCGGCGCGCAAAAAGCCGCCCCACGAAGCCGCGCAGCCGCTCGATCTCCACGAAGATGACGGGCGTGATGAACAGCGTCAGCACCTGGCTGACCATCAGACCGCCGACCACGGCGATGCCGAGCGGCTGGCGCAGCTCCGACGAGGCGCCGGTGCCGAGCGCGATGGGCATGGCGCCGAGCAGCGCGCAGAAGGTCGTCATCATGATGGGGCGGAAGCGGCGCACGCAGGCTTCGTGGATGGCGGAAGCCGCCGAATGGCCGCCCTCGCGCTCCAGCTCCAGCGCCACGTCGATCATCATGATGGCGTTCTTCTTGACGATGCCGATCAGCATGAGAAGGCCGATCACGGCGATGATCGAGAGATCGAGCCCGAACCATTGCAGCGCAGCCAGCGCGCCGAAGGCCGCCGACGGCAGGCCGGAGAGAATGGTCAGCGGGTGGATGAAGCTCTCGTAGAGAACGCCGAGCACGATGTAGATGACGAGCACCGCCGCGCCGATCAGGAGGCCGAGATTGCCGGTCGCCTGCTGGAAGACCTGCGCCGTGCCGGCATAGGAGGTGGTGACGTTGGTGGGGAGGCCGATCTGGCTCTTGATGCCCTCCACCGCGTCCGTCGCGGTGCCGAGCGACAGGCCGGCGGGCAGGTTGAACGAGAGCGTGACGGCGGTGAGCTGGCCGGTCTGGTTCACCGTGACCGGGCCCGCTTCGCGCGTCAGCCGGGCGAAGGCCGAGAGCGGCACCAGCGTCCCGTCCGAGGCCGGCACGCGGATCGAGGCGAGGCGCTGGTCGGTCCAGGGCAGGTTCGGGTCGTATTCGAGGATCACGTCGTAGCTGTTGCCGGTGGCCTGGATCTGCGTGGCGTTGAGCGTGCCGAAGCCCGCCTCCATCGCCGTGCGCAGATTGCTGGAGGAGATGCCCAGCGCATCGGCGCGGTCCTGATCGACGCTGACGCGCTCCTGCAGGCCATTGTCCTGCAGGTCCGTCGCCGCGTCCACGAAATGCCGGGGGTCGGCGCGCATGGCGTCGAGCAGCTTGGCCGACCATTGCCGCGCGGCGTCGGCGTCGAGTGACTGCACCACGAGCTGATACTGGCTCTGCGTCGAGCGTCCGCCGAAGCGAAGGCTCTGCACCGGCGTCGCGAAGCTTTTCAGGCCCGCCACCGCGCCGAGCCGGCGGCGCAGCGAGCTCAGCGTTTGCTCCAGCGGGGGCCGCTGGTCCTTGGCCTTCAGCTGCACGAACATGGAGCCGGAATTGAAGGTCGCCCCGCCAGGACCGCCGCCGAGCGTCGAGGTGACGAAGGCGACGGCGGGGTCGGACTTCACCGCCTCGGCGGCCTTGGCCTGCAGCGCGCTCATGGCGGGGTAGGAAATGTCCTGCCGCGCCTGGGTCGAGATGGTGAGAAGGCCGTTGTCCTCCTGCGGAAAGAAGGAGCGCGGCAGCGTTGCCATCATATAGGCCGAGGCTGCGAAGGAGAGCACGAACACGGCCATGATGAAGCCGTTGCGGCGCAGGCACCAGTTCACCATCCGCCCGTAGACCAGCGTGGCGTGGTCGAAGCCGCGTCCGAACAGGGCGGCGATGCCGCGCACCGGCGCGTGCGACACCGGCAGACGCGCCGCCAGCATGGGCGTCAGCGTCAGCGAGACGACGGCCGAGGCAAGAATCGAAAGCGCCACCACGACGCCGAACTCGTTGAGCACGCGCCCCACCACGCCGCCCATCAGGAGGATCGGCAGGAACACGGCGACGAGCGACAGCGACATGGAGATGATCGTGCCGGACACCTCGCCGCTGCCCTTCAGGGCCGCTTCCATCGGCGCCATGCCCTCTTCGACATGGCGCACGATGTTTTCCAGCATGACGATGGCGTCGTCCACCACGAGGCCGACCGAGAGCGTCAGCGCCAGCAGCGAGAGATTGTCGATGGAATAGCCCAGCGCATACATAGCGCCGAAGGTCGCCACCAGCGACAGCGGCACGGCGAGCGCGGGAACCATGGTCGCCGAAACGCGGCCGAGGAAAAGGTAGATGACGAGGATGACGAGGCCGATCGTCAGGCCCAAAGTCTCCTGCACGTCGGAGATCGCGGCGCTGATCGAGGTCGAGGCGTCGTTGACCACTTGAATGTGGACCGAGGCCGGCAGCGAGGCCTGAAGCTCCGGCAGCTTGGCTTTGATGGCCTCCACCACCTCCACCGTATTGGCGCCGGGCTGGCGCTGCACGGCGAGCACGATGGCGGGCTTGCCGTCGAGCCAGCTGCCCTGGTTCACGTTGGACACGCTGTCCACCACGCCGGCCACGTCGCCCAGCCGGACGGGCACCCCGTTCGGCCGGGCGATCACCAGCGTACGGAACGCCTCGGCGCTGGTGCGCTGGGTCGGCGTGTCCACGGTCAGCGCCTGGCCGCCGGTCTGCACCGTGCCGACCGGGGTCTGGCTGTTGGCGGCCGAAAGGGCGGTGGCGACCTGCGACATGGCGAGCGAGCGGGAGGCGAGCTTGTCGGGATCGACCTGCACCCGGACGGCATAGGTCTTGCCGCCATAGACCTGCGCCTGCGCCACGCCCTGGATGGTGGAAAGCGCGGGCGAGATGATGTTCTCGGCGAGATCGTCGACCTCGGTCAGCGGCGCGCCGTCCGACACGAGATCGAGAAGGAGCACCGGCGCATCGGCGGGATTCGCCTTTCGGTAGCTCGGCGGCGAGGTCATGTTGTCGGGCAGCTGCCGCGCGCTGCGGGCGATCGCGGCCTGGATGTCGGCGGCGGCGGCGTCGATGTCGCGCGAGAGCACGAACTGAACGGTGATCTGCGTGTTGCCGAGCGAGGAGCGCGCGGTGATCGTGTCGACGCCGTCGATCGTCTGGAACTGCTTGATGAGCGGGGTGGCCACCGCGCTCGCCATCGTGTCCGGCGAGGCGCCGGCGAACTGGGCCGAAACGCTGATCGTGGGATAGTCGGCCTGCGGCAGAGCGGCCACCGGCAGGAGCCTATAGGCGGCGATGCCCGCCAGAAGCACGGCGAGCGAGAGAAGCAGCGTGGCGACCGGGCGCCGGATGAAGAGCGTGGACATGGCTAGCGCGCCGCCTCGCCGGCCCCGGCGGTGGTGGCGGTTCCCGTGCCAGCTTCGGCGACGGGCGTGCCGGCGTCCTTACGGTGGCCGCCGTTCTTGCCGGAGCCGTCCTTGCCAGAACCATCCTTCCCGGAGCCATCCTTGGCCGCCTCGCCCGGCAGCGTCACCTTGCTGCCTTCCGACAGGGCGCCCTGACCTTCCGTCACGACGCGCTCGCCCGGCTCCAGGCCTTGGGTGAGGCCCGCCGTCTCGCCGACGCGAAAGGCGACGTCCACCTTGCGGATCGTCACCGTGTCGTCGTCCTTGACGACATAGACCACGCTGCCGTCCTGGCGCGGCTGCACGGCGACGGTCGGCACGAGAACCAGATCGTCGCGCTCGCCCGCCTTGACGGTCGCCGAGATGGACTGGCCCGACACGAGCTTGCCTTGCGGATTGTCGATCACCGCCCGCAGCGCCACCGAGCCCGAGGCCGCCACCACCGCATTGTCGATAAAGGCGACCTTGCCTTCCATCGTCTCGCCCCTCGCCCCGGCCGGGCGCAGCGACACGCCGAGCGAGCCGGCGGACAGGCTTTCCTGCAGGAGCGACAGGTCCTCCTGCGGTAGGGTGAAGGCGGCGTAGACCGGCGAGCTCTGGGTCAGCAGCACCATGGCGGTGCCGGGCGTCACCAGCGCGCCGGTGGAAACGGAGAACGCGCCGAGACGTCCGTCGAAGGGCGCGGTGATCTGGAGCTTGGCGAGCGCCACCTCGTCGGCGGCGAGCGCCGCGCGGTCGACGTTCAGCACCGCCTGTGCGGAATAGGTGGCGCTCTGGGCATCCTCGCCCTGCTGGGTGTTGTAGGCGCCGGACTTCACCAGCGACTGAGCGCGCGAAAGGTTACGGTTGGCCTGGTCTAGCGTCACCTGGTCCCTGTCGATGGCGGCCTGGTCCTTGGCGATCTGCGCCTTGGCCGTGCGATCGTCCAGCGACACGAGAAGATCGCCGCGCTTGACCGCAGCCCCGTCCGGCACGGCGATGGCGGCGACCGTGCCCGTGGTCTCGCTCGTCATTACCGTGGAGGCGACGGGCAGGATCGTGCCGATCGTCTCGCGCAGGACCGGCAGCGCGCCCTTGGTCGCCACCGCGACATCCACCGCCACGGGCGCGCCGTTGCCCCGCCCGCCGCGCTTGCCGCTCGCGCCGTCGCCTTTGGCCGCCCCGGTGTCGGAGCCCTTCATGAGCGCCGCCAGCGCAGGCGGCGCGTAGGGTGCCAGCCGGTCCCGCTCCATGTAGGAGACGGCGCCGACCGCCACCAAGAGAAGAAACAACCAACGCAACATCCGCCTGAACCCCCGCCTCGGACTCACGGCCTCGTGAGCCGATCGTGATCGTGCATTGGAAGTCAAGCAGACTGTTGCGCAAGTGAATTTTCCGCAATGCCAGAGGCCGGCCGGGTACAGCAAGCGCTCGCGCCCGCGCTCTCGCCGGTGTTCCACGGCATGCGCGGCCGGAGTTTCAGCGTTTCGAAACCGCTCTCGGCTAAGACGGATCGTACCGCTGACTGACGGACCATCGTCATTCGAAATCCGTTGCCTCGTGGAGAACACCCATGCGCCTTAGCCTGAAGACCAAGATCGCGGCCTCGTTCGGCGCCGTTCTGTGCCTGTCCGCCGCCACGGGCGCCTTCGGCTACAAGAGCACGACGGACATCAATGCGCGGCTGGTGGACTTCGTGGCGGAGCCCTTCCAACAGACCAAGACGGTGGGCGAAATCCGCACCCGAATCGAGGAAATCCGCCGCATCCTCTGGATGACCTACGCCGCCGATCCCAAGCTTCGCCCGGTCCTGAAGGAGCAGTACACCAAGGCCTGGGCCGTGATCGGCGAGGGTCTCGGGCGACTGGGCGGCCTGTCGCTGGAGGGCGCGCCGATCCGCGAGGCGCAGACGCTGGCCGCCTCGTTCCGCACCGTGACCGACAAGGCGCTCGCGCTGGCCGAACAGGCCGATCTCGATTCGGCGGCGCCGGACACCGTCGCCCATTCGCACGAGGCCGGCGCCTATCTCAACAGCCAGTTGAAGCCCGCCGCCTTCGCGCTGGCCGAAAAGCTCGGCGTGTTGGACGCGGCGATCGATACGGCCGCCAAGGCCTCGATCACGGCGGCGGACGAAGCCTATCGGGACACCAAGCTTTCGCTTCTCACCGCGCTTCTGGCGAGCCTCGGCCTCGGGGCCGGCGCGGCGCTCTGGCTGTCGCTCTCCATCTCGCGCCGGCTCGGCCGCGCGGTGGAGCTGGCCGACAGCATCGGCGCGGGCGACATTTCGCGCCGAGAGCAGGTCCGGGGCTCCGACGAGATCGGCGATCTCCTGCGCTCCATGAACGGCATGAGCGCCAAGCTCAGCGAGATCGTCTCCAACGTTCTCACCTCGGCCGAGCAGGTGGCGACCGGCTCGCGCCAGTCGGCTGCCACGGCCGAGCAATTGTCGTCGGGCTCCACCGAGCAGGCGGCGGCCTCCGAGCAGACCTCGGCGGCGGTGGAGGAGATGACCGCCAACATTCGCCAGAACGCCGACAACGCCGTTCAGGCCGAGCGCATCGCCGCACAGTCCGCGCAAGGGGCGGAGAAAAGCCGCGTCGCCATCACCGGCTCGCTGGAAGCGATGCGCGAGATCAGCGAGAAGATCCAGATCGTGCAGGAGATCGCCCGGCAGACCGACCTTCTAGCGCTGAACGCCGCGATCGAAGCCGCCCGCGCCGGGCAGCACGGCAAGGGCTTTGCCGTGGTCGCATCGGAAGTGCGCAAGCTCGCCGAGCGCTCCCAGGCCGCCGCCGCCGACATCGGCACCCTCTCGGGCCAGACGCTCGCCGCCTCCGAGGAAGCCGGCAAGGTCTTCGACGGCCTCATGCCCGACATCCGGCGCACGGCCGACATCGTCAGCGAGATCGCCGCCGCGTGCCGCGAACAATCGATCGGCATCGAACAAATCAACCAGGCCATCGTGCAGCTCGACCAGGTGACGCAGGCCAATGCCGGCGCCGCGCTGCAGATGACCACCACGGCCGAGGCGCTGGCCGGCGAAGCCGTCAACCTCAACGACCGCGCCACCTTCTTCAAGCTGGAGCCCGGCGAGTTCGCGACCGTCGCCTCAGTCGATAGCGCGCCCGCGGCGGCCGAAGAAGCGCAGCCGTTGCCCGCGCGCGGCCGAGGGCAGGAGCGTGCGGAGGCGGCTTGAGCCCGTTCCTTGTCCGCCTCGGGGCGATCGTCGGCCGCTATCGCGCCGAGGTCGCCTCGCCGCGCGAGACTTTGGCTTTGCTGCGCTGGCAGATGGCCGAGGGCCATGCGCTGGACGATCGCGCGACCCTGCCGGGTCATGTGACGACGAGCGCCATCGTCGTCTCGCCCGATCACCGCCGCGTGCTCTTGATCGACCACATCGCCCTGGGTCGCTGGCTCCAGCCGGGCGGCCATTATGAGGCGGCCCCCTTCTTCCACGATTCGGCGGCGCGCGAAGCCGTGGAGGAAACCGGCGTCGCCGGACTCCGGCTTCATCCCTGGCACCAGGGAATGGACCTTCCCTTCGTGATCGACAGCCACGATGTTTCGGGAACCCCCGGCGCGGCGAGCCGGACCATGTCCATCACGATCTTCAATATCTCTTCCTGGCCGATCCCGATGCGCCGCTACGGGCTCAGACCGAGGAGGTGCACGCCGCCTTCTGGGAGGAGATCGCGCATCTCGGCGACGCCGCGCCGAAGGCCGCCGCCCGTCTCAAGTCCATCGGCTGAACCGCGCTGGTTTCAAGCGGCGGAGCGGCGCCAGCCGGCGGCGAGAAGGCCGGCGCCGATCATCAGCGAGCCGCCCGTCCAGTTGACCGCGCGCTGCACGCCGGGCTTGCGGATGGACTGGCGCGCCATCGAGGCCAGGAGCGCGTAGAGCGTGGCGTTCAGCGTTGCGAGTACGAGGAAGGTCGTCTCGAAGACCAGCATCTGCCCGAGCAGCGGCCGGGAGAGGTCGAGGAACTGCGGAAGAAAGGCTACGAAGAAGAGGATGCTCTTCGGGTTCAGCGCCGTCACGACATAGATGTGCAGGAAGACGCGCAAGGGGCGCTCGCTTGGGCCCTCGGTGCCGGCCGCCTCCCCCGCCCCGCCGGAGACCGGCGCGCGCCAAAGCTTGATGCCGAGATAGATGAGATAGGCGGCGCCGATCCATTTCAGGGCCGTGAACAGGGCGGCGGAGGCCGCCAGAAGCGCGCCGAGACCGAGCATCGAGGCGGTCATGGCGGTGAAGTCGCCGAGCGCGACTCCGGCCACCGTCGCCGCCGCGAGTTTGCGCCCATGGCTCAGCGCATAGGAGATGACGAGCAGGATCGTCGGGCCCGGGATCGCCAGAAGAACGGCGGACGCCGCGACGAATGCCAGCCAATGGTCCAGGGACATGCCACCCCCTCCGCTTCGGGAGAGGGTAGCAATCCACGGGCGCCGGGCTGATGCAAGCCGATTTTTAGCCGTCCACCTTTCGCGCCGGCACGTAGTTCAGCACCGGCCCGAGCCAGCGCTCCACCTCGGCCACCGCCATGCCCTTGCGGTTGGCATAGTCCTCGACCTGATCGCGCTCCACCTTGGCGACGCCGAAATAATAGCTGTCGGGATGGGCGAGGTAGAGGCCGGAGACCGAGGAGCCCGGCCACATGGCATAGCTCTCGGTCAGCACCACGCCGGTTTCGGCTTCGGCGTTCAGGAGCTTGAAAAGCGTGACCTTTTCCGTGTGGTCGGGCTGGGCGGGATAGCCCGGCGCCGGGCGGATGCCGGCATAGGGTTCGGTGACGAGATCGTCCGGCGCGAAGCGCTCGTCCGGCGCATAGGCCCAGAGTTCGCGGCGCACCATCTCGTGCATGCGCTCGGCGAAGGCTTCCGCGAAGCGATCGGCCAGCGCCTTCACCATGATGGCGGCGTAGTCGTCGTTGGCCTTGGCGAAGCGGTTGGAGATTTCCTCCTCCTCGATGCCGGCCGTCACCACGAAGCCGCCGACATAATCCGGCACGCCGGTTTCCAGCGGCGCGACGAAGTCGGCCAGCGCCACGTTGGGACGCTCGCCGCGCTTGGCGAGCTGCTGGCGCAGGGTGAAGAAGGTGGCGAGTTCCGCGTTGCGCGCCTCGTCGGTGAAGAGGCGGATGTCGTCGCCCACCGCATTGGCCGGCCAGAAGCCCACCACGGCGCGCGGGCGGAACCAGGTCTCGTCCACGATCTGGCGCAGCATGGCCTGCGCGTCCTCGAACAACTGCCGCGCCGCCGGCCCCTGCGCCTCGTCGTCGAGGATCGCGGGATAGCGGCCCTTCAGCTCCCAGGTCTGGAAGAAGGGCGTCCAGTCGATATAGCGGGCGAGATCGGCAAGGTCCCAGCTGTCATAAGTGCGCGTGCCGAGGAAGCTCGGCTTGGCGGGCCGGAAGTCCGACCAGTCGATCCGCTGCCGGTTTTCGCGCGCGCGGGCGAGCGGCAGGCGCTGCTTCTCGGCCTCGGCCTCGGCGTGCTTCTCCGCCACCTTCTCGTATTCGGCGCGGATGCCCGTGGCATAGGCCTCGCGCCCCTCGGGCGAGAGAAGGTTGGAGACGACGCCGACGGCGCGGCTGGCGTCGGTGACATAGACCGTCTGTCCCTTGCGATAGCGCGGGTCGATCTTCACCGCCGTGTGGACGCGGCTCGTCGTCGCCCCGCCGATGAGAAGCGGCACGTCGAAGCCCTCGCGCTCCATCTCGGCCGCTACATGCACCATCTCGTCCAGCGAGGGGGTGATGAGGCCGGACAGGCCGATCACGTCGACCTTCTCCGCCTTGGCGATTTCGAGGATCTTGGCGGCCGGCACCATGACGCCGAGATCGATCACCTCGTAATTGTTGCAGGCCAGAACGACGCCGACGATGTTCTTGCCGATGTCGTGGACATCGCCCTTCACCGTCGCCATCAGGATCTTGCCGGCGTTCTTGCGCTCCTCGCCGCCCGACAAGCGCTTCTCCTCCTCCATGAAGGGCAGGAGATGGGCCACGGCCTGCTTCATGACGCGGGCGGACTTCACCACCTGCGGCAGGAACATCTTGCCCGCGCCGAAGAGATCGCCGACCACGTTCATGCCGGCCATGAGCGGGCCTTCGATGACATGGAGCGGGCGCGCGGCCTGGAGGCGCGCTTCCTCCGTGTCGGCCTCGATGAACTCGGTGATGCCGTTGACGAGGGCATGGGCGAGCCGGTCCTCGACCGGCCGCTCGCGCCAGGCGAGGTCCTTGGCCTTGGCCTCCTTGCCGGCCGTGCCGCGATAGCGCTCGGCGAGATCGAGCAGCCGCTCGGTCGGGCTCTTGCCCTCGCGGCCCGGCCGGTTCAGCACCACGTCCTCGCAGGCCTCGCGCAGGTCCGCGTCGATCGTGTCGTAGACGGCGAGCTGGCCGGCATTGACGATGCCCATGTCCATGCCCGCCTGGATGGCATGGTACAGGAAGACCGCGTGCATGGCCTCGCGCACCGGCTCGTTGCCCCGGAACGAGAAGGAGAGGTTCGACACGCCGCCCGAAATATGGGCGTGCGGCAGGGTCTCACGGATCGTGCGTGTCGCCTCGATAAAGGCGACGCCGTAGCCGTCATGCTCCTCGATGCCGGTCGCGACCGCGAAGACATTGGGGTCGAAGACGATGTCCTCGGGCGGAAAGCCGTTCTCGGTCAAAAGCTTGTAGGCGCGCGAACAGATCGCGACCTTGCGCTCGAACGTGTCGGCCTGCCCGTCCTCGTCGAAGGCCATGACCACCACCGCCGCACCGTAGAGCCGGCAAAGGCGGGCGTGATGCAGGAAGGCCTCCTCGCCCTCCTTCATGGAGATGGAATTGACGATCGGCTTGCCCTGGACGCATTGCAGCCCGGCCTCGATCACTTCCCATTTGGAGCTGTCGATCATGACCGGCACGCGGGCGATGTCGGGCTCCGAGGCGACGAGATGGAGGAACTCCACCATGGCGCGCTTGGAGTCGATCAGGCCCTCGTCCATGTTGATGTCGATGACCTGCGCGCCGTTGGCCACCTGATCGCGCGCCACGTCCAGCGCGGCGGCATAGTCGCCGGCGGTGATCAGCTTGCGAAACTTGGCCGAGCCGGTGACGTTCGTGCGCTCGCCGACGTTGACGAAGGGAATGTCCTTGGTCAGCACGAAGGGCTCGAGGCCCGACAGGCGCATCAGCGGGGCGGGCTTGGGGATGGCGCGGGGCTTCAGGCCGGCGACCGCCTCGGCGATGGCGCGGATGTGCTCCGGCGTCGAGCCGCAGCAGCCACCGACGACGTTGATCAGCCCTTCCTCGGCAAAGCCGCGCACCTGTGCGGCCATGGCCTCGGGCGTCTCGTCGTACTGGCCGAATTCGTTGGGCAGGCCGGCATTGGGATAGGCGCAGACGAACGTGTCCGCGACGCCGGACATCTCGGACAGATGCGGGCGCATCGCCTCGGCGCCGAGCGCACAGTTCAGCCCGATCGTGAAGGGCTTGGCATGGCGCACCGAATGCCAGAAGGCCGTCGGCGTCTGGCCCGAGAGCGTGCGGCCGGAAAGATCGGTGATCGTGCCGGAGATCATCACCGGCAGCCAAAGGCCCTTCTCGGCAAACACCTCCTCGGCCGCGAAGATCGCCGCCTTGGCGTTCAGCGTGTCGAAGATCGTCTCGATCAGGATGATGTCGGAGCCGCCGTCCACGAGGCCTCTGACCTGCTCGGCATAGGCGACGCGCAGATCGTCGAAGGAAACGGCGCGGTAGCCGGGATTGTTCACGTCCGGCGAGATCGAGGCGGTGCGGTTGGTCGGGCCGATGGCGCCGGCGACGAAGCGGCGGCGTCCGTCCGCCTCCTCAGCGCGCAGGGCGGCACGGCGGGCGACGGCCGCGCCCTCGCGGTTGAGGTCGTAGACCACCGCTTCCATTGCGTAGTCGGCCTGCGCGATCGTCGTGCCGGAGAACGTGTTGGTCTCGACGATGTCCGCCCCGGCCATGAGATAGGCGAAGTGGATATCCTCGATGGCTTTTGGCTGGGTCAGCACCAGAAGGTCGTTGTTGCCCTTCAGATGACAGGCGCAGTTCTGGAACAGGTCGCCCCGGAAATGCTCCTCCTCCAGCCCCAGGCCCTGGATCTGCGTGCCCATGGCGCCGTCGAGGATCAGGATGCGCTCGGAAGCCGCCCGGCGCAGCGCGGTTCCCACATCCTCGCGCGGGGCGGCGGGGCGGGCGGCGAAGAGCGTGTCGGACGCGGAACTCATGGGGCACCTAACGGCAGGACTTGAACGGGTCGGCGTTCCGGCCATCAGGGGGCCGAACCATATAAGGACATCCTTATATGGTTTCGCAAGGCTTGGCGAGACACGGGTTTTCCACGGTCCCGACGGAGGCGAATGCGCCCGGCTTGCCAGGGGGCGCGCGCTCGGCCAAGCTTTGCGCTCGGCCAAGCTTGGCCTTGGCCCCGCTTCGCCCTCGGCCCTTGCCGGGCGGCGGTTCGCTGGAGGCCGGATGCGCCTTCGCCAGGATGGAATTTTCGGAAAGCGGGAGTTCGAGCATGTGCCATGCCTGCGTCATCGACAGCGTCAAGCATTCCATGCTGTCGCGCCGGTCCTTCTTCACGGCGGCCTCCGCTTCTGCGGGCGCGGCGGTCGTGGCCCCTCTCGCCATGGCCCGCCCGGCCCTGGCCGAGGTCACCCACGGCGGGCGGGTCGTGGATCTCACCCATGCCTATGACAGCGCCTTTCCGACCTTCGACGGCGTGCCGGGCATCACGCAGGAGGAGGCGGCGAATTTCGACAAGAGCGGCTACCAGCTCTACAAGCTGACGATCTTCGAGCACACCGGCACCCATATCGACGCGCCGCTCCATTTCAGCCGCGACGGGTTGAGCGTCGACGAGCTGGAGCCCTCGCGCCTCGTCTGCCCGCTCTGCATCGTCGACATCACGGCCAAGGCCAAGGACGATCCGAACGCCACGCTGGAGGCCGAGGACATCGAGCGCTTCGTCTCCGCCCATGGAGAGATTCCGGCCGGGGCCTGCGTCGCGCTGCGCTCGGGCTGGGCCGCCAAGCTCGGCACGCCGGCCTTCCGCAACGACGCGGCGGGGAATTTCGCCTTTCCCGGCTTCGCCAAGAGCGCGACCGATCTTCTGGCCGAGCGGGATGTCAGCGCCATCGGCGTCGACACGCTGTCGCTCGATCCCGGCAATTCGGCCGACTTCGCCGTCCACTCGTCCTGGCTGCCGAGCGGGCGCTACGGGATCGAGGGGCTGGCCAATCTGGAAGCCCTTCCCGTGACCGGCGCCACGATCGTCGTCGGCGCGCCCAAGCACAAGGGCGGCACAGGTGGTCCAGCGCGGGTGCTGGCGTTGGTCTAGCTCCGGCTAATGCTCCGAAACAGCCCTTCTGAGGAATGGTTTTCTCCGCGCGGGGCCGTGCGCGCAATCCACCGTCTCGGCGACTCTCCTGCACCCGCCTAGATAGAAGGCAAGACAGAACGAAGGCGCCCGGCCCTCCAGTGGCGGGCGCCGATCAGGACCTTGCCCATGGCCCCTCCCCGCTCCGCACCTTCTCGCTCCACACGTCGCCCCGCCCCTGGACGCCCCGTCTCGGCCGCCCCCAGGCCTCCCAAGCCGTTCTATCGCTCCTTCGGATTCCAGGTTCTCGTCGCGCTGGTGATCGGCCTCGCGCTCGGGCTCCTCGCCCGCGAGATGGGGCCGGCCCCTTCGGGCGGGCCGAACTGGCTGGTGCAGACGCTGGCGACCGTCGGCTCCTCCTTCGTTTCGCTTCTGCGCACCGTCGTGCCGGTGCTGATCTTCACCGCCATCGTCGCCTCGATCGCCAATCTGCGGGAGTTGAACAACGCCGCGCGGCTGGTCTGGCAGACGCTTCTCTGGTTCGCCGTGACGGCGCTGATCGCGGTTCTGATCGGCATCGCGCTCGGCCTCGTGCTGCAGCCGGGCCTTAACACCTCGGTGACGCAGGCCGCCGCCCATGCGCCTTCGCGCTCGGGCTCATGGCTCGACTTCCTGACCGGGCTCATTCCCTCCAACATTCTCGGCCTGCAAGCCTCCACCAGCCTGAAGGACGGCGCGGCGACGACGAGCCTCAACTTCAACGTCCTGCAGATCCTCGTCATCTCCATCGCGGTCGGCGTCGCCGCGCTGAAGGTCGGCGAGGCCGCCGAGCCCTTCCTCGCCTTCAACCGATCCTTCCTGCAAATCGTGCACAAGGTGCTCTGGTGGATCATCCGCTTGACGCCGATCGCCACCGTCGGCCTGCTCGGCAACGCGGTCGCGGTCTATGGCTGGACGACGCTGGCACAGCTCGGCACCTATGCGGTCGCGATCTATCTCGGCCTCGCCCTGGTGCTCCTCGTGGTCTACCCCGCGCTGCTTCTGGCGCATGGGCTCAGCCCCGTGCGCTTCTTCCAGAGCGCCTGGCCGGCCATCCAGTTCGCCTTCGTGTCGCGCTCCTCCATCGGCACGCTGCCGATCACCGAGCGCGTCACGGAAAAGGGCCTCGGCGTGCCGCGCGAATATGCCAGCTTCGCCGTGCCGCTCGGCGCCACCACCAAGATGGACGGCTGCGCCTCGATCTATCCCGCCATCTCGGCGATCTTCGTGGCGCAATTCTTCGGCCTGCAACTCGGGCTTACCGAATATGTGCTGATCGTCTTCGTGGCCGTGGTCGGCTCGGCCGCGACGGCGGGCCTTACCGGCGCCACCGTCATGCTGACGCTGACGCTCTCCACGCTCGGCCTGCCGCTGGAAGGCGTCGGCCTGCTGCTCGCTATCGACCCCATCCTCGACATGGGCCGCACGGCGGTCAACGTCGCCGGACAGGCGCTGGTGCCGACGATCGTCGCCAAGCGGCAGGGCATGCTGGATGAGGCGGTCTACAACCGGATCGGCGACATCGACGCGCTGGATGCCGGACCGGAGCCGCTGGGCGCAAAACGCGTCCCGGCCGAATAAGAGCGCCTAACAAAAACTCTGGGCGGAGGATGGTCGAGGGATTTTCGTCCGGGGACGAGGAGCGAAGCGCAGTCGATGCCGGCGGCATCGGCGAGCATTCGCAACGACGTGCACGGCGAAAAGACCCGACCAGCTGACCCCACGAGGCCTTGTTAGGTGCTCTAAGACCAGAAACGAAGAAGGGCGCCCCGAGCGCCCTTTTTTACGTCAAGAACGAGCGGCGATCAGTTGATCGAGAAACGCGGCCACGCCGTCCGCCTCGTTCGTGTCCGTCACATGCCGGGCGGCGCGGCGAACCTCGTCCGGCGCCTGCCCCATGGCGACCGAAAGGCCGACAGGCCCGAACATCGGCACGTCGTTGGGCATGTCCCCGATCGCGGCCGTCTCGCTCATGGGAATGCCGGCCGCCCCGGCCAGCGCCTTGACGCCCGCGCCCTTGTTGGCGACCGCCGTGGTCACGTCGAGAAAATAGGGCTGCGAGCGCACGACATTGGCGCTTGTGCCCAGCGCCTGCCCGATCTCGCGCTCCATCCGGGCGATCAGCGCGTGGTCGTCGCTGACGCCGACGACCTTGTCGGCGCGCGGAAGCCAGGTCTCGAAATCGGGCGCGATGGTCGGCTCCTGCCGCGCGGCGCGGCGCTCCAGATCACTGTGCGGCGAGTGGTCGTCGCGCGCGATCCAGAGCCCGTCGGCGAAAAGCCAGACCGGCACCTCGGCCTCGTCCAGAAGGGCGATGGCGCGGCGCGCGTCGTTTTCCTCCAGGCGATGCGCCTCGACGATCCGCCCGCCCGGCTCGAACAAGGTGCCGCCGTTGAAGGCGCCGACCGCGCCGGTGAGGCCCAGTCGATCCACGAGTTCGCCGAGGCCGCTCGGCGGGCGGGCGCTGATCAGCGTGAAGGCGATCCCCGCCTGCCCGGCGCGGCGCACGGCCTCCATTGTGCGCTCCGACAGCGTCTTGTCGTTGCGCACCAGCGTCCCGTCGATATCGGACACGACGAGGCGGATGGAGGCGGCGAGAGCCGGATCAAGGGTCATGGGAGCCTTTGTGCGGGGGATGGGCGCGGAAGGAAGGAGGGGCGCGGCAAGGAGAGCCGCGCCCGAGATCGGTTGCTACTGCGGGATTTCGACGTGGCCGCCGAAGCCGAAGCGCATGGCGGACAGCATCTTGTCGCCGAAGGTCGCGTCCTGACGCGAGCGATAGCGGGCATAGAGCGCGGCGGACAGGACGTTGACCGGCACCGCCTCTTCCATCGCCGCTTCCAGGGTCCAGCGCCCTTCGCCGCTATCGGCGACATGGCCGGAGAAGCGGGCGAGGTCCTTGTCGCCCGCCAGCGCGATGGCGGTGAGGTCGAGCAGCCAGGAGGAGATCACCGAGCCGCGCCGCCAGACTTCCGCGATGTCGGGCATGTTCAGGTCGAACCGCTCGTCCTCGGGAAGCTGGGGCGAGTTCTTGGACTTCAGGATGTCGAAGCCCTCGGCATAGGCCTGCATCAGGCCGTACTCGATGCCGTTGTGGACCATCTTGACGAAATGGCCCGCACCTGCCGGGCCGGCATGGATATAGCCGCGCTCGGCGCGATCGTCCGGCGCGTTGCGCCCATGGGTGCGCTCGATGTCGCCATAGCCCGGCGCCAGCGCGTCGAACACGGGGTCGAGATCGCGCACCGTGTCCTCCGGGCCGCCGATCATCATGCAATAGCCGCGCTCCAGGCCCCAGACGCCGCCCGAGGTGCCGACATCGACATAGCGGATGCCGTGCGGCGCCAGTTCCTTGGAGCGGCGCATGTCGTCCTTGTAGAACGTGTTGCCGCCGTCGATGATGACGTCGCCCTCGCCGCAGAGCGGGGTGAGGTCGCGGATCGTCGCCTCGGTCGGCTCGCCGGCCGGCAGCATGACCCAGAAGACGCGGCGCCCGCTAAAGCGCCCAGCCAACTCCTCCAGCGAAGCGGCGCCCGTCGCCCCGTCGCCGGACAGGGCCGAGACGGCCTCGGCGTTGCGGTCGAACACCAGGGCCTCGTGGCCGTGCTTCATCAGGCGGCGGGCGATATTGCCGCCCATTCGGCCAAGGCCGATGATCGCGATCTGCATGGAACTCTCTTCGACATCAGGGTTGCTTGGGAAGTCCCGGCCGCCCTCCCCTTCGGCCGAAGCTCTGTGGCTCCCTCCGCCCGGCGCGCTGAAAGGCGCCGGGCGGAGGGAGCGGATGGTCAGCTCTTGCGGGCTTCGATCTGCTCGCGCGCCTTCGCCACGACCGCATCCGGCGTGAAGCCGAACTTCTCCTGCAGCTTGGCGAGCGGCGCGGAGGCGCCGAAGGTCGACATCGTGACCTTGGCGCCCTTGGCGCCGACATAGCGGTCCCAGCCCATGGAGCCGGCCTGCTCCACGACGACGCGGGCCATGACGTCCGGCGGCAGCACGCTGTCGCGATAGCTGTCGTCCTGCTTCTCGTAGAGCTCCCAGGAGGGCAGCGACACGACGCGCGCCTTGACGCCCTCGGCCACCAGCTTCTCGTAGGCGGCAAGGCAGAGCGAAACCTCCGAGCCCGTGCCGATCAGGATCACGTCGGGCGTCTCGCCGGGGTCGCCGGCGAGGACATATCCGCCGCGCTTCAAGCCAGAGGCCGGGGCGTATTTCGTGCGGTCGAGCGTCGGCAGCGGCTGGCGGGACAGGATCAGCGCGGTCGGCTCGTGCGTCTGCTCCATGGCGATGCGCCAGGCTTCTGCCGTCTCGTTGGCGTCGCAGGGGCGGATCGTGTTGAGGCCGGGAATGGCGCGCAGGCTCGCCAGATGCTCGATCGGCTGGTGGGTCGGCCCGTCCTCGCCGACGCCGATCGAATCATGGGTGAAGACCCAGACCACGGGAATTTCCATGATCGCCGACAGGCGCACCGGCGCGCGCATATAATCGGAAAAGACCAGGAAGGTGGAGGCGTAGGGCCGAACGTAAGTCAGCGCCATGCCGTTGGCGATCGAGCCCATCGCATGTTCGCGAATGCCGAAATGCAGGTTGCGACCGGCGTAATTGTCGCTTTCGAACGAGCCCGCGCCCTCGAAGCCGAGCTTGGTCTTGTTGGAGGGGGCAAGGTCGGCCGAGCCGCCGATGAGATAGGGCACCTTCTCGGCGATGGCGTTCAGCACTTTGCCGCCGGAATCGCGCGTGGCGAGGCCCTTGGCGTCCGGCTCGAAGCTCGGGATCGATCCGTCCCAGCCGGCGACGAGCTTGCCCGAGCGCATGGCGTCGATCTCCGCGGCGAGTTCGGGATAGGCGGCGCGATAGCGCGCGAAGGCCGCTTCCCATTCCTCACGGGCCGGGCGGCCGCGCCCCTCGACGGCGGCGCGGAAGCTTTTGGCCGCCGCGTCCGGCACGAGGAAGTCCTTGTCCTCCGGCCAGCCGTAGAAGCGCTTGGCGCCCTTCACGTCGTCGGCGTCGAAGGCCTCGCCATGGGCCGAGGCCGTACCCTGCTGCTTCTGCAGGCCGTAGCCGATCACCGTGTCGACCACGATCAGCGTCGGCCGGTCGTCCGTCTGCCGGAACTCGGCGACGGCCTTCTCGATGGCGGCGAGATCGTTGCCGTCCGCGACATGCAGCGTCTTCCAGCCATAGCCCCGGAAGCGCTCGGCGACATCCTCGGAAAAGGCGAGGCTGGTGAAGCCTTCGATCGACACCTTGTTGTTGTCGTAGATCCAGCAGAGGTTGGAGAGCTTGAGGTGGCCGGCGATCGAGGCCGCCTCGGAGGACACGCCCTCCATCATGTCGCCGTCGCCGCACAGGACGATGACGTCGTGGTCGAAGACCTTCGCTTCCGGCTTGTTATAGCGCGCGGCGAGCCAGCGCTCGGCCAGCGCCATGCCGACCGAATTGCCGCAGCCCTGGCCAAGCGGGCCGGTCGTGGTCTCGACGCCCGTGGTCATCCGATATTCCGGGTGGCCCGGCGTCTTGGAGGAGAGCTGGCGAAACTGCTTGATGTCGTCGAGCGAGACGGCGGGCTTGCCGGTCTTGCGGCCATCGGCGTCGATCTCCTCGACGCCGGCCAGATGCAGAACGGAGTAGAGCAGCATGGAGCCGTGGCCGACCGAGAGCACGAACCGGTCGCGATTGGGCCAGTCGGGCGCGGTCGGGTCGTAGCGCAGAAACTGCGTCCACAGCGAATAGGCGACCGGCGCAAGGCCGAGCGGCGCGCCGACATGGCCGGAATGGGCCTTCAGAACCGCGTCCATCGACAGGGTGCGGATCGTGTCGATCACCAGTTGGGGCGAGCCGTTCTCGCCGGTGCGGGTCTCGGACGGGGTTTTGGGCAGGGCGCTCATGGGCGAAATCCTTCGTCGTTCGGGACGAAACGTTTCCACGGCGAATTCGGCTGCTTCCTCCTGAAAGGCGACAACCGGCAGGCCGGAAACTCGTGGCCTGAGATGGAGCGCGAAGGCCGCGCGTCGATGGGCGGCAACGCGAAAATCCGTGCGCAAAAAGGGGCTTGATGCGGGGACGGCGCTTGCCTAATGAAAACATGACATATGAAATCATGTATTGGCGCTTGCGCGACGGCTTCTCCCGGCTTCGTCGCCGCGCCCCCGCTTCAACAGACCGGAAGGCCCCGCCATGATCGGACCTCGACACACCGCGACGCCGGCGATGGCCGCCGCGAAAACGAGCCGACGCCTCGCCGCCCCAGCCCTTCTCGCCACGCTGCTGATGATGGCGCCCGCCCTGGCGCAGGACGGCGCCTCCCCAGCGCCGACCACTGCAACGCCCGCAGCCGGCGGCACGCCGAGCGCGCTCCCCGCTGCATCTTCCTCCCCCGCGCCTGCCGCCCCCGCATCGACCTCGCCTGCGCCCGGCCCTTCGGCGGCCCCGGCGGCGCCCGCAACCGCGCCAGTGCAATCCGCGCCCATGACGCCGGCACCCGAAGCGTCCGCCCCCGCCTCTCCGGCGGCCGAGGCCGGCGGGCAGACGACGCTGCCGGCCTTCGTCAGCGAAAACGAGGGCACGCTGCCGGCGGAACCCGCCAATGCCACGGGCCACGACCTGTCCCCCTGGGGCATGTTCATGGCGGCCGACATCGTGGTGAAGGCGGTCATGTCCGGCCTCGCCTTCGCCTCCGTCGTCACCTGGACGATCTGGCTCGCCAAGGTCCTGGAACTGATCGGCGCGCGTCGCCGGGCCCAGTCGGGCGTCCGGCGCCTTGCCGAGGTCAGCGGCCTGCCGCAGGGCGAGGGCGTCGAGGCCGCCGGCTGGCGCGGCGGCCCGGTGGCGGCCATGGTGCGCACGGCGAGCGCCGAGCGCGAGCGCTCGGCCGGCCTGCCCTCCGAGGGCGTGAAGGAGCGTGTCGCCACCGCGCTGCAGCGCATCGAGGCGCGCGCCGGCCGGCGCATGGCGCGCGGCACGGGCCTTCTCGCCACGATCGGCTCAACCGCGCCCTTCGTCGGCCTGTTCGGCACCGTCTGGGGCATCATGAATTCGTTCATTGGCATCTCGAAGGCCAACACGACCAATCTCGCCGTGGTGGCGCCGGGCATCGCGGAGGCGCTGCTCGCCACTGCGATCGGCCTCGTGGCGGCCATTCCCGCCGTCATCATCTACAATGTCTTCGCCAGGGCCATCGCCGGCTACAAGGCGGTGCTGGCCGATGCCTCGGCCGGCGTTCTCCAGCACCTCTCGCGCGATCTCGACCGCGCCAAGGCGGGGGCCACGCTGCGCGGCCCGGCCCGCATGGCGGCGGAGTAAGCGGCATGGGGGTCAGCCTTCGCTCCGGCGACGACGACGACACCGGCGAAGTCGCCGACATCAACGTCACGCCCTTCATCGACGTCGTCCTAGTTCTGCTCATCATCTTCATGGTGGCCGCGCCGCTTTCCACGGTGGACGTGCAGGTGGACCTGCCAGTTTCCAACGCGCAGCCGCAGGAGCGGCCGGACGAGCCGCTCTTCCTCACCGTGTCGAACGATCTCGACCTCGTCATGGGCGAAGCGCCGGTGGAGCGCGGCGCTCTCCAGGCCGCGCTGGACGCCAAGACCGGGGGCAAGCGCGACGAGCGCATCTTCCTGCGCGCCGACGAGAAGGTGGCCTATGGCGACCTGATGGAGGTGATGAACCTCCTGCGCACGGCGGGCTATCTCAAGATCGCGCTGGTGGGGCTGGAATCGGCCCCCGCCCCGAGCGAAGCGGCGCCCGCTCTCCAGCCATGACCCTCGTTTACGACAAGACAGCGGAGCGCGGCGGCTCGCTGCTCGGCGCGATGCGCTGGGGCACGGCCGCCCTTGCCGTCGCCGCGCTACACGCGGGCGCGGCCTTCTACGTTTCCAACATGCCCGCGCCGGAAGCGCCCCCGCAGGGCACGCCCGAGGCAGCCGTGCTGATCGACCTCGCGCCGCCCGCCCCGCCGCCGAGCGCGCCGGCCGTCGAGGCGCCGCCGGTCGAAGCGCCGCCCGAGGCGGTGCCGCCGGAGCCCCAGCCAGAGCCGACACCCGAGCCGGTTCCGCCGCCGCCCGAGCCGGTGGCCCCGCCGCCCGAACCCGCGCCCCCCGAGCCGCCGCCCCCGGAGCCCGTGGCCGAGCCGGAGCCTCCTCCGCCTGAGCCGATCCCGGAACCCGAGACTTTGCCCGAACCGCCTCCGCCGGAGCCGGTGGTAACGCCCGAGGTGCCGAAGATGGAAGCGCCGCCGGAGGTCGCCGAGCGCGCGCCCGTACCGCTGCCGCGCCCGACGCCCCCTCGCCCGCGCGTGGCCGAAAAGCCGCCCGAGCGCCCGACGCCGCCCAAGCCACGCCGGGAGCGCCCGCGCGAGGAGGCGCGTCCGCGCACGCCGCCGCGCGCCGCGCCGCCGCCCTCCCGCGCCTCGCAGGCGTCCAGCGCTCCCACGACGCAAGGGGCAGCAGTGTCCTCGTCCGCGGTGGCGCGCTGGAAGTCGCAGGTTCAGTCGCGCCTCAACCGCTTCAAGCGCACGCCGCCCGGCGGCGCAGTGGGTATGCCGAGCGTGACCTTCACCATCGGCCCATCGGGCGCCGCGTCCAACATCCGCATCGCGCGGTCCTCGGGCAATCCTATCCTGGATCAGGCGGCGCTCGATCTCGTGCGCCGAGCCAGCCCCTTTCCAGCGCCGCCCTCCGGAGAAAGCGTGTCGATCCCGCCGTTTGCGATCAACTACAAGCGGTAGGCGCCCTCAGGGATGGTCCGGCAGCGGCGCGATCTGCTTCCATAACAGAACCGTGCCGGTCAGCCCGCCCTGCGGCTTGAAGGCGTAATGCGGGATCAGGCCAGCCCGGACATAGCCGAGGCGCTCGTAGAGCGAGGCGGCCCCCTCCTCCTCGGCGGTGTCGAGAACGAGAAGGCTCTTGCCGCGCTCGCGCGCCAGGGCTTCGGCCGCCGCCATCAGGGTGCTGGCAATGCCCCGGCCGCGATGCGAGACGGCGGTCATCAGCTTGCCGATCTCGCCGCGATGCGGCTGGTTCGGCGGCAGCGCGAGAAACACCGTCACCGTGCCGACGATCCGCTCCCCGTCGAAAGCGCCGAGCACTATGCGCTCGCCGCTTGCCGCCGCCGCCAGCGCGCCGGTCCAGAACGCCTTGGCCCGCCCCTCGTCCAGCGGATGGAGAAAGCTGACCGACCCGCCGCTCGCCACCGTCTCGATCAGGAGATCGGACAGGTCGTTGAGCGACCGGGGCGAGGCGTCCACGGGGCGGATCACGGCATCGGGCATAGCTTCAACTCCTTGTGAGGGCGACGAGATAGAAGCAGGGGGCGTCGCTCTCGTTGGAGAAGGTGACCTCGCCCGGCGCGCCGAAGCCGAGGCAATCGCCCGGGCCGAGATCGAACAGCTCGCCCCCTTCCGAAAGGCGCAGCCGCCCTTGCGTGACGCGCACGACCTGCCGGATGCGGCTGTAGGAAGAGGCGGGCAGCACCACACGCCCGCCGGGCGGCAACTCGACATCGACGATCTCGACGGGATGCCAGGACCGGGCGAAGGCTTGGCGCCGCCGATAGCCGGTTTCCGGATCGGTCCACCAACACTGGTCCCCGCTCCTCTGAAGACGCGCCTCGTCGCCTTCGGCCCGAACGAGCAGGCCCGCCAGCGTCAGCCCGAAGGCCTCGGCCAGCCGCACCAGCACGCCGGCCGTCGGGCTCACTTCGCCGCGCTCGATCTTGCTGATCGCCGCCTTCGACACGTCCGAGCGCGCGGCCAATTCGCTCAGCGACCACCCCCGCGCCTCCCGCTCGCGCCGGATATGCTGCGCCAGCCGCCGCTCCGAATCATCCACTAAAATATCCATTCGTCTTTTTTAAGAGACGAACGCTCTTTCGTCAAACGACGTCCAGCAGAGGCCCCACCGCGACGAACTCAACCTTGGTCCGGTCGGGGTCCTCGACGAAGAGCGCATAATAGTCCTCGCCGCCATTCGCGAAGGGATAGCAATCGTCGTAGAGACAGAGGATGCCCCGCGCCTCGCAATGAGCCCATAAGGCATCGACGGCCGCCCGGCTGTCGAGCGTGAAAGCGAGATGGTTTAGCCCGACGCCCGCGCGGTGATAGGGGCGATCGGCATGGTCCGGCCGGACCTGAACGAACGTGAGATAGGCGTCCTGCCCGTTGGCGAGCGTGAAGCCTTCGCCCTAGCATGACAGACCCTGCCGAGAGACCACGGTTCGCCCAGTTCGATCAGTCCCCGACGCGCTCTTGCCGCGGGCCGCGTCGGGGAACTTGCAGCGATCAGGCGGCGGCGGTCAGAAACCGCGCATCCGCCTCGTCCAGCAGCTTGCGGATTTGCGTCACCTCCTGCGCGGCGTCGGGGGTGCAGTTGGCGTAGGTGATCTTTTCGCCGGCCTTGATCGCCGCCGTCACCACCCCGCCCTCGGCAAGGCCCAGCGGCAGGCCGCCGGCCAGGCGCGCGTCTTCCCAGGTCATGGCGAAGCCGCGATATTGCGTTTCGCCGATGCGCCCGAGCACCTCGCCCACGGCGAGGTCCCGCTTGGCCACCGCGATGCATTCGCCGACCGGCCGGTCCAGCGGCTCCAAATGCGGCGCGCCTCGCATGACGGCGTGGATGGCGGACAGCGGCACTTCGATCGAGGTGAGGTGGAAGGGGCGGAACAGGGCGAAGCACGGGCCGGGGCCGACCTTCAGATCGGCGATCCGCTCCAGAACGCGGGGATGCTTGGGCTTCACGATGCAGAAGACGCCGGGCGCGACGCCCTTACCGATGGAATAATCGACGCAGCCCGAGCGCGACAGGATGCCCCCGTCCTCGCGCGTGCAGAGAACCTGCGCCAGATCCTCTGCCGTGGCGTTCGGCCCGTGCATGCCGGGAACGTCGGGGCGCAGCCCCGTGGCGTTGGCGATGGCGGTCATCTCCACCATGGTCTTGGAGCCGTCCACGAACTCCACCAGCATCCGGGCGTTCATGTTGCGTCGGGCGGCCTCTTCCTCGTAGTCCGCCGGCACGGCGGAGAAGTCGAGCGGGTTGTTCTTGCCCTTGCCGGCCGCCACGATCTCAAGCCCCAGCGACTGGGCAAGGCCGATCAGCTCGATCGTGGATTGCGGCTCGTCGCCGGCCGCTCCCGTGTAGACGACGCCGGCGCGCCGGGCCTCGGCCTTGAGATAGCGGCCGATCGTGATGTCGGCCTCGACATTGAGCATGACCACATGCTTGCCGTTGCGAAAGGCGTCGAGCGCGATGCGCGTGCCCGCGCTCGGGCTGCCCGTCGCGTCGATCACCACGTCGATCCGGCCCGCCGCGCAGAAGGAGCGGAAGTCCTCCACGATCGCGACCGCGCCGGCCTCGATCGCGGCGTCCACGCCGGCCGGCGTGTCGGCGCTGCGCACGGCCGCGTCCTCGTAGCCGGCAAAGCGCAGCGTCTCGCGGGCGCGGTCGGCCTTGGAAGTGGAAACCGCGCCCAGCCGGACGCCCGGCATCAGAAGAAGCTGCACCATGAGATCGGTGCCCATCTGCCCGGCGCCGGCAAGACCCACCGTGACGGGACCGCGCGCCTGCGCATAGGCCAGAAGTTCGGCCGCAAGGCCCACCCGCGCGATGCCATCCATGCTTCCAGCCTTCTTCCTGTTTCGCCGCAGAGGGCGCGGCACTTCGTCGGTTCGGGGGATAAGGGGTGACCCGCTCCGGGATCAACCGTCTTCGTAACGTGCGGCGCATCACGCGCCCTTGTGTCCCGCCCCTCCCCGGACGGTTTCCAAAGCCGGACGGGCTCCCTATGCTCCGCAGGCTCGAGCATCACAAGAGATCGGACAGGCAGCCCGTCGCCATGCGCATGCTTCTGGTGGAAGACAATGAAGGGCTCGGCGACGCGGTGAACCGGCACCTGCGCAATGCCGGCCATTCCGTGGAATGGGTGCGCAGCGGCGAGGACGCGCTGGAATGCCTCGGGCTGGAGCGGTTCGACGCGGTTATTCTCGACCTGTCGCTGCCCGGCCGCGACGGGCTTTCGGTGATCGCGGAGCTGAGGCGCGGGCGCTCCAGCGTGCCGGTATTGGTCGTCACCGCGCGGGCCGAAATCGACGACAAGGTGAGCCTTCTCGACCAGGGGGCGGACGACTATCTCGTGAAGCCCTTCGACCTGCGCGAGCTGGAAGCGCGGCTGCGCGCCCTTCTGCGCCGGCCGGCCGGGCAGACCACGAGTCTCGCCCGCGTCGGCGACGTGGAAATGGACATGGCGGGCCATCTCGTGACCGTCGGCGGCCGGCCGGTGGAACTCGGCCGGCGCGAGTTTCGTCTCCTTGAAATCCTCCTCTCCAAACCCGGCGTCGTGGTGCAGAAGGAGCAGCTGATGGCGCAGCTCTTCTCCTATGACGACATGGTCTCCACCAATGCCTTGGAGCTCTACGTCTCGCGCCTGCGCCGCAAGCTGGAGGGCGCCTCGGTCGAGATCGCCACCGTGCGCGGGGCGGGCTATGTCGCGCGCGTGCCGGGCAGCGGCCCGGCGCTCGACCCGAAGGCGGCCGGCGAGCGGAAAAACGGCTGATGCCGCTGCGCTTCGCCCCGGCCCATGTCCGCGCCGCCGCCGCCGCCGACGCGCCCGCCGCGAAAGCGCCGCGCCCGGTCTCGATCCGGCGGCGCATCCTGGTCTTTGCCGGCGCGCTGCTCTTGATCGCCGCCTTCGGGCTGGTTCTCTTCATCCGCGACTATGCCGAGCGCTCGTCCGACCGCGCCTTCGACCGGCTGCTCGGCGCCTCGGCGCTCACCATTGCCGGCGCGGTGCAGCTGGAGGACGGGCGCGTCACGGTGGAGCTGCCGCTCGCTTCCTTCGCCATGTTCTCGGGCGAGGATCGCATCTTCTACGCCGTGGAATCGCCGGCCGGCGAAAACGTCACCGGCGAGAGCGACCTTTCCGCCGGCTTGAGCCCCGCCACCAGCAGCGACCCCGCCTTCGCCGACAAGACCTATCGCGACGAGGGGGTGCGCGTGGCCAGCGTCGGGCGCCTCGTCTCCACGGCGGAGGGCACGGGCTGGGTGACGATCCGCGTCGCGGAGACGCGGGGCGAGCGCAACGCCCTGGCGCGCGAGATCCTGAACAACGCCATCCTGCCCGTTCTGCTGATGACGCTGCTGGCGCTGGTTCTCCTGTGGATCGGCATCGGCCGCGTCTTCGCCCCGCTGCTTACCCTGGAGCGGCACCTGCGCGGGCGTTCGCCGGACGATCTCTCGCCGGTCGACCTGCCCGCCCCGCTGGAGACGGCGCAGCTCGTCGGCGCGCTGAACGGCTTCACCGCGCGACTGAAGCTCGCGCGCGAGCGGCTGGAGGCGCTGGTGGCCGAGGCCGCGCACGAGGTCCGCACGCCGCTGGCGAGCCTTCGCGCCCAGGCCGAGCTGGCCTTGGGCGAGCGCGACCCGGCGGCGCTGCGGCGCGATGTCGAGCGCATCCACGAGGGCGCAGTGCAGGCGAGCCAGCTCGTCTCGCAGCTTCTGATGGACGCGACCGTGACGCACCGCCTGGAAAACCAGCCCGAACCCACGCCCGTCGCGCCGCTGGCGCAGGAGGTCGTGCGCCGTCTCAGCCCCGACATGGCCGAGCGGGTGCGCCTGTGCATCGCCCCCGAAGCCGCCGAGGCGGAACTGCCGATCGACCGGGTGGTGCTGCGCGAGGCCATCCGCAACCTCGTGGACAATGCCCTGCGCTATAGCGACGAGGCGGTGGAAATCCGCATCGAGCGGGACGGATCGTGGCTCGCCATTCGCGTGCTGGACCGGGGGCCGGGCATCCCCGAGCACGAGCGGCCGCTGGTCTTCCAGCGCTTCCGGCGCGGCGAAACGGGCTCGCGGCGGGACCGGGGCGGCTCGGGGCTCGGCCTTGCCATCGTCGCGCGCGTGGTGGAGGCGCATCGCGGCGAGGTGCGTCTCGGCGAGCGCGAAGGCGGCGGCCTCGACATGCATCTGCGCCTGCCGCTCGCGCCGACTGCTACGCCCCTAGCCGGGCCGGGGGCGACGCGAAGCGGGCGCGCCCTCCCGGCCCTTCTCCTGTTCGCGGCCTTCGCCGCCCTCCCCCTGCTCACCGGCCGGGCCGAGGCCGCCGCCGAGTTCCAGGCGCGCGAAAACCCGCCCTCCGCCACGCTGCGCATCCTGGGCGCGACGGACACGGGCCTGTTCTCGCATTTGATCCGCGCCTTCCAGCGCGAGCGGCCGGACATCGCCATCACCTACGAGGAAGACGAGAGCCGCACGGTCTACGACCGGCTGGTCGCGCCCGGCGCCGCGCCGCCCGATCTGGTGGTGAGTTCGGCCTCCGACCTTCAGGTGAAGCTCGTCAACGAAGGGCTGGCGCGCGCCTATCAGCCACCCCGGCTCGCCGCCATTCCCGACTGGGCGCACTGGCGCTCGGAGGTCTTCGGCTTCAGCTTCGAGCCGGCGGTGATCGTCTACAACCGCAATCTCATGAGCGATGCGGAAGCGCCGCGCACGCATCTCCAACTTGCCGAACTCCTGGAGCGCGAGCCCCGGCGCTTCGCCGGCCGGGTCGGCACCTACGACGTGGCGCGAAGCGGGGTCGGCTATCTCCTGGCGACGCAGGATCAGGCGATCTCCTCCTATTTCTGGCGCCTCGCCGCCGCTTTCGGGCGCACGCAGGTTCAGCTCAGCGCCTCCAGCCCGGCGATCCTCGACCGGCTGGTGACGGGCGATCTCGCCATCGGCTACAACATCATCGGCTCCTACGCCTTCGCGCGGCAGGACGCGGGCGCTGATATCGGCATCGTGGTGCCGGACGACTACGTGCTCGTCTTCTCCCGTTCCTTTCTGATCCCCGAGGACGCGCCGCAGCCCGCGCTGGCCGAGGCCTTCATCGATTTCACCCTGTCGCCTCAGGGCCAGGCGGTTCTGGCCGGCCCCGCCGCCTTCGGCGCGCTTCTGGATGGCGAAGGGCGCTGGACGGCCGCGCGCATCACCGCGCTCGGAAAGGGGGCGGTGCAGCCCATCCGCTTCGGCCCCTCGCTGCTGGTCGGCCTCGACCGGCAGCGCCGCGAGCGCTTCCTCGCCACTTGGAGCGAGATCGTCTCGCCGCACTAAGAGACCGTCTAGCCCCCTTAACGAATTTGGAACGTTTCGAGGGATGGGGCGAAGCTGACAGGTTTTTGACAGGTCGAACGGGCTAGTCTGAAAGGGATGGCCGGGGAGGCTTGAGGCACAGTCTTGGGAGAGCCGACGAAACGCTCGCAGCGTTTCGCGCCGCTCGAATGTCTGGAGGGACATTCTTGCGGCCGGTCGATCCCCATTCGTTTCCGTTGTCTTTCCCTCGCGACTCGTGCCCCGCGCACGAGCCCGGCCCAAAGAACATCCGGCCCCGTTCGGCGGCCTTTCGTTTTGGGAGAAACACCGATGAAATCCATGGTCTTCGGCGCCTTCGTCGCGCTTGCCCTCGCCTCCACCTCGGCCTTTGCGCAGAGCGCGCCCGCCTACGAGATCATGGCGCCGGCCTCGCCCGGCGGCGGTTGGGACCAGACCGCCCGCGCCATGCAGAACGTGCTTCAGGAAACCAAGCTCGCCAGCAACGTGCAGGTGGTCAACGTTCCCGGCGCCGGCGGCACGATCGGCCTCGCCCAGTTCGCCTCAACCAAGTCCGGCAATCCCAACGCGCTTCTCGTCGGCGGCTACGTGATGGTGGGCGCGATCCTCACCAACAACTCGCCGGTCAGCCTGGACGACGTGACGCCCGTGGCGCGCCTGACGGGCGAGGACGAGGCGATCGTGGTGCCGGCCTCCTCGCCCTACAAGACGATCGCCGATCTCGCGGCGGCGATGAAGGAGAACCCGGGCGCCGTCGCCATCGCTGGCGGCTCGGCCGGCGGCACGGACCATATCGCGGCGGGCCTCTTCGCCCAGGCCGTGGGCGCCGACCCGAAGGGCATCAACTACATCGCCTTCTCGGGCGGCGGCGAGGCGCTGGCGGCCATTCTCGGCCAGCAGGTCGCGGCCGGCATTTCCGGCTACGGCGAGTTCGAGGCCCAGGTGAAGGCCGGCACGCTGCGCCTTCTCGCCACGACCGGCGAGCAGCGCGTGCCCGGCTCGGAAGCGCCGACGCTTAAAGAGGCGGGCATCGACATGGCGCTGCAGAACTGGCGCATGGTCGCCGCCGCGCCCGGCGTCTCCGCCGATCAGACCGCCGCGCTCGCCGCCAATCTTGAGAAGATGGTCGGCACGCCGGAGTGGAAGGCCGTTCTGGAGCGCAACAACTGGCAGAACACGTTCCTGGCCGGCGACGCCTTCAAGACCGAACTCGCCAAGAACATCGCGGACACCAAGCAGGTGCTGACCGCGATCGGCCTCGTCCAGCAGTGAGCGCCTCGCTCGCTCCCGCGCGCCGCCCCGACAGGGCGGCGCTTGCCATCGGCATCGGGCTCGGCGTTCTCGGCCTCCTGGTCGGTTGGGACGCGCGCAATGTCGGCGGCGGCACCTATGCGCGCATCGGGCCGGCCACCTTTCCCTATGTCATCTCCGCCGTGCTGATCGCCCTTTCGATCTGGACGATGGTGGAGGCCTGGCGCGGCCAGTTTCCCGAGCGCGACCATGACGAGGGCAAGCCCGTTCTCTGGATCGTGGGAGGCCTTGCCGCGCAGCTCGTGCTCCTGAACACGGCGGGCTTTTCCATCGCGACGGGGCTTCTCTTCGCTGCGACGGCGCGCGCCTTCGGCAAGCGCAAGCTGCATGTCTCGGTGCCGCTCGGCATCCTCATCAGCTTCGCGATCTGGATTCTGTTCTCGCAGGTCCTGCGCCTGTCCTTGCCGGCCGGCCCGCTGGAGCGCCTGTTCTTCTAAGGCAAAGGCATAAGAGCCGGGCGGCGCGCCTGCCACCCGATCGATCGGAAAGGCCGGCTCGGCTAAACGCCCACGTCGCCCGCGACGCCGGCGTCTCGCCGAACCTGCAAAGACCCGCTGCCCGGCTGCGGCAGAGGCCGGACAGAAATCCGGCCCACCCCCACCGGACCGCCCCGCTTCCGCCCCGCCTCGCCGCGGTTCGCCCCTTCCTCGTCGCATTGGTTCAGCCGATGGATACATTCGCCCTTCTGGGCCAAGGCCTGCTTACGGCCGCCCAGCCCATGAATCTCTTCTACGCCCTGATCGGCGTGACGCTGGGCACGGCGGTCGGCGTTCTGCCGGGCATCGGCCCGGCGCTGACGGTGGCGCTGCTTCTGCCCGTCACCTACCAGCTCGACGCCGCCGGCTCGCTCATCATGTTCGCCGGCATCTACTACGGCGGCATGTATGGCGGGTCGACCACCTCGATCCTGCTCAACACGCCGGGCGAAAGCGCCTCGATCATCACGGCGCTGGAGGGCAACAAGATGGCGAGAGCGGGCCGAGGCGGCCCGGCGCTCGCCACGGCCGCCATCGGCTCCTTCGTCGCCGGCCTGATCGCGACGCTGGGCCTTGCCTTCCTCGCGCCCGTCATCGTCTCCTTCGCCCTGTCCTTCGGGCCGGCGGAGTATTTCGCGCTGATGATCTTGGCCTTCGTCACCGTTTCGGCCGCCTTCGGCGACTCGGCGCTGCGCGGGCTGACCAGCCTCGCGCTCGGCCTGACGCTTGGCCTCGTCGGCATCGACCTGCAGACCGGCCAAGCGCGCCTGACGCTGACGCCCGTCGCCAAGTATTTCCGCGATCTCGCCGCCGATCCGGCCGCGCCGCTCCACGCGGTCTGGGCCTCGCTTTCCTCCTTTTTCGGCGGCATCTCGGCCAATCTTCTGGACGGCATCGAGGTGACGACGCTGGCCGTCGCGCTCTTCGCCATCGGCGAGGCTCTGGTGGTTGCCGCCGCCGCCAGTCGCACGCCCGACACGATCCAGGCCGTGAAGGGCTCGCTCTGGATGACCAAGGAAGACTGGAAGCGCTCCTGGAAGCCCTGGCTGCGCGGCACGGCAGTCGGCTTCCCGATCGGCGCCATGCCGGCGGGCGGCGCCGAGATCGGCACGTTCCTGTCCTATTCCATGGAAAAGAACCTTTCCAAGCACCCGGAAGAGTTCGGCCATGGCGCGATCGAGGGCGTGGCGGGACCGGAAGCCGCCAACAACGCCTCGGCCGCCGGCACGCTGGTGCCGCTCCTGACGCTCGGCCTGCCGACCTCGGCCACTGCCGCGATCATGCTCGCCGCCTTCCAGCAGTTCGGTCTCCAGCCCGGGCCGCTGCTCTTCATCACCTCGCCGCAGATCGTCTGGGGTCTGGTCGCCAGCCTCCTCATCGCCAATCTCATGCTGGTGGTGCTCAACCTGCCGTTGATCGGCGTCTGGGTGCGTCTTCTCACCATTCCCCGCCCCTGGCTCTATGCCGGCATCCTCGTCTTCGCGACGCTGGGCTGCATCGGCGCCAATCCTTCGGCGGTGGAACTGGGAATGCTGCTCCTGTTCGGCTTGCTCGGCTACATGCTGCGTCGCTTCGGCTACCCGATCGCGCCGGTCGTGGTCGGCCTCATCCTCGGCCCCATGGCTGAGCAGCAGCTGCGCCGCGCGCTGGCGATCAGCCAGGGCGATCCGAGCGTGCTGGTTCACTCGATCCTGGCGGTGACGCTTCTGACGCTGGCGCTTCTCGCGCTGGTCGTACCGATGATCCTGCGCGCCCGGGGCCGGGGCAAGCTCCTGGCGGCCATGGCCTCCGACGAGGATTGATCGCTCCCGATCCGGGAACCCGCAATGAAAAAGGGCAGCGCCTCGCGGCGCTGCCCTTTTTTCATGACCGGTTTGGAGTGGAGGGTCCCGCCCTCGCCCCAGCTTACTTGCGGTTGATGCCGTAATAGGCCTCGGGGTCGATGCCCACGGCCGTCAACGCCGCGCGGCTGGGGCTGCGGCCCGCTTCGGCGGCGGCGGCACAGGCGGCAGCGCCACCAATCGTACCGGCGATGCCGCGCAGCTGGCGGCCGAAGGTGCGGATGCGGGAGGTCTGGGTCATCGGTCTCGTCCTCGATCTGTTGCACCGAAGATGAGCCTTCGAACCCTTGCTTTGAAGAGCCAAAGCCGCTGGGGAGCCATGCGCCAATGCATGGCTTATGGATTGGATGGGTAACTATCAGCGCTCGGCCACCACATTTTCGGCCTTACACGTGGTCCGACGTGACCACTTTATGCTTCCAGCGCATCCCTTAAATCGGTTGAACTGACGTTTCCCTGCCCCGAGCAGGTCTCGCCGGCTACCGGGCTCCTCGGTTTTCACCCGCGCGAGGGAACCTCCATCGCGCCCGTGCATTGGGCGCGGTCGACGCTGCGAACAAATTCGCGTGCGAGCAAAGGATGCTGCCTTGGATATCGTGACGTCGCAGATGCTCAAGAAGGCGCTTCCGCTGTTCACCGCCCTTGCGGTGACGGTGCTGATCCTGACGGTGTCCTCCATCCTCTATCTCGGCCGCGAAATCTTCGTTCCCTTCGCGCTCGGCATTCTCCTGTCCTTCATCCTGGCGCCGATCGTCATCAAGCTGCAGCGCTACCGTGTGCCGCGCATCCTGGCGATGTCCGGGGCTATCCTGGCCGCGACTGTGGTGATCCTCGCGCTCGGCTTCCTCATCGCGACACAGGTGACGGGCCTCGTCGGCGAAATCCCGTCCTACCGGGTAACGGTGGAGCAGAAGCTGCGCTCTCTATCGGAATCGGCCCAGGCCGAGGGCAACGGGCCGTTCAGCCGCGCCGCCGTGGCGCTGGAGGAAATGGCAGCGGACATCCAGAAGCTCGCGGCCCCCGCCGAGGCCGACGCCAACCAGCCCAAGCCCATTCCGGTGACGGTGGAGAACAACGGCAGCGTCTTCGCCACCTTGAGCGCCGTCGCCGTTCCGCTTCTCTCGCCCATCGCCACGTTCGGCGTCGTCATCATCTTCGCGATCTTTATCCTCCTCCAGCGGGAGGATCTCAGAAACCGCTTCATCCGCCTCGCCGGCACGGACGATCTGCAACAGACCACGGCAGCGATCGACGACGCAGCCAAGCGCCTTTCGAAGCTGCTTCTGTTTCAGCTGGGCGTGAACGCCGCCTTCGGCGCGATGACCGCGCTCGGCCTCTGGCTCTTCGGCGTGCCGAGCCCGATTCTCTGGGGCATTCTCGGCGGCATCCTGCGCTTCATTCCCTATGTCGGCGGCTTCGTCGGCGCGGGCCTTCCCATGCTGCTCGCCTTTGCGGTCGATCCCGGCTGGTCCATGCTGATCTGGACGGCGGTTCTCTATCTCGGCGCCGAGGCGCTGCTCAGCAATGTCGTGGAGCCCGTGCTCTACGGCCACTCCACCGGCCTCTCGCCGGTCGCCATCCTTCTGGCAGCGACGGTCTGGGCGCTGCTCTGGGGCCCGATCGGCCTGATCCTGGCGACGCCCCTCACCATCTGCCTCGTGGTTATGGGCCGGCACGTGCCGCGCCTGGCCTTTATCGACGTGATGTTCGGCGACCGGCCGGCGCTTTTGCCGGCGCAGATCTTCTACCAGCGCATGCTGGCCGGCGCGCCGCAGGAAGCGGCCGATCAGGCGCGCGAGTTCCTGCGCGAGCGCGAACTTGCCACCTATTACGACGAGGTGGCACTGGACGGGCTGCGCATCGCGCACGAGGACGTGGCGCGCTTCGCGGTGAAGGGCGAGCGGCTGGAAACGCTGCGCGCGGCGACGCTCGAACTGGTGCGCGAGGTCGGCGCGATCAACCCGTCCAAGCGCCGGCGCAAGGCGCATCTGACGGCGGAAGCGGCAGCGGCCGTGGACGCGGTCGGCCCCGACCAAGAGGTGACGCGCATCGTGCAGCGGAAGGGCGATCTCGCGCCGGAATGGCGCGGGCAGACACCCGTCATCTGCCTATCCGGCAACAATGCGCTGGACGCCGCCGTCACCACCATGCTCGCCCAGGTGTTGGAGCGGCACGGGCTCGGCGCACGCCACATCGCCTTGTCGGAGCTGCGCGAGAAGCCGCCGACCGCCAAGGATGCGGAAGGCGTGGCGCTCGTCGTCCTGTCCTTCATCGAGCCGCTGTCGACCGTCCATCTCCGACAGGCGGTGCGCGCGGTGCACCGCGTCGCGCCTAAGGCGCGCATCATGATCGGCATATGGCGCCAGCGCGACCCCGCCATGCTGCAGGAGTTGCAGCGCCGCGTCCATGCCGACGCGCTGGTGACCACGCTGAACAAGGCGCTGGCCGCAGCCCTCGAAATGTCGGGCCAGCGCATGGCGCAGGCGCCCGAACCCCGCCCCGCTCCGCGCCCCGAACGGCCGGGCAACAAGGTCGAACCGGAAGCCGCCGCCGTGGCGCTCTGAGGCGCGCTCAAGCAGGTGCCGGATTGCATCGGCGTCGGAGTGCGTGAAGAGGACCGGAGTTGATACCCGCCGCGCGCTGGCGGGCCGAAATCTTCAAACGCGAAAAGGCCCATCCTATCGGATGGGCCTTTTTCGTATGGGGGTGGCGATCCCCCAGGCGCGCCGCGTCCGGCTGAACTCAGGGCCACGTGGAGCGCGACGCGGTGGCTTGAACGGTAGCAGTCTCAACAAGTCCATGCTCAGCGCCTCTGCCTCCACTCGGCCTGACAGCCGCCGACTTGGGAGGATGGCGACGAGACAGGTTGCTCCCATTGGCCACGGTCCCCGCGCCGCCCCTTTCACGCACTCCGAAACCGCACCCCAAACGAAAAAGGCCGCGCTCGAAAGCGCGGCCTCTCCAGAAGTCTTGAATCTCGGACGAGATCAGTCCTGCGACTCGGGGCGCATGAAATGCACCCGGTCCACCGCCGACTTGCGGAAGGCTTCCGCCACATGGGCAAAGGCTTGATGGGCGGCGTCCGAGACGTCGTCGTTCTGTTCCGGCTCCAGAAGGAAGACCAGGAACGAGCGACCCGTCGCCATGTAGTCCGTGCCGAAGTCGAAGTGGGCGAGCTCGCTACGGTTCGGCAGGTTGGTGTCGATGATGGAGACCCAGCGCTTGCCCCCGGGTGCGGAGGGAAGCTTGAAGTTCACCACGTCGTCATGCGCGTTCAGGACGAGAAGCATGGTGGCGTCGCCGCCGAGGCGCCGGATGCCCTCCGCCTGCGCGCGGCCGTCCAGCAGCAGACCGAAGCAGCGCGCGCCAGCATCCTGCCATTCCCCGTCCTGCATCTCGGAGCCGGAGGGCGAAATCCACGTCACGTCCTTGGCGCCGATCTCCTCGTCGAACGTGCCATGCAGGAAACGACCCCGGCGCAGCATGGGCAGCGACTGGCGCAGCATGATGAGCTTCTGGACGAACTCGGCGAGTTCGACGCCCTGTTCGGTGACGTTCCAGTCGACCCAGCCGATCTCGTTGTCCTGCGCATAGGCGTTGTTGTTGCCGTTCTGCGTGCGGGCGAACTCGTCGCCCGCCAGGATCATCGGCGTGCCGCGCGAGAAGAGCAGCGTCGTGAAGAAGTTGCGCAGCTGGCGGAAGCGGACCTCGTTGATCGCGGGATCGTCCGTCAGCCCTTCCACGCCGTAATTGTAGGAGAGATTGTGCGAATGGCCGTCGCGATTGTCCTCGCCGTTCGCTTCGTTGTGCTTGTCGTTGTAGCAGACCGTGTCGTGCAACGTGAAACCGTCATGGGCGGTGATGAAGTTCACCGAAGCCCACGGCCGGCGGCCGCGCTTGTCGAAGAGATCGGCCGAGGCTGAAATCTTGGAGGCCACGGCCGGAATTTTTCCCTGCTCGCCCTTCCAATAGGCGCGGATCGTGTCGCGATAACCGTCGTTCCACTCCGCCCAGCCCGGCGGGAAGCGGCCGACCTGATAGCCGCCCGGACCGCAGTCCCAGGGCTCGGCGATGAGCTTGACGCGGGTGAGCAGCGGGTCCTGCATCGTGGCGTGGAGGAAGGAGGACTCCTCCGAGAAGCCATGCGGCTCGCGCGCCAGAATGGTGGCGAGGTCGAAGCGGAAGCCGTCGACATGCATCTCGCCGGCCCAGTAGCGCAAGCTGTCCATCACCAGCTGCATGACGCGGGGATGCGAGGTGTTGACCGTGTTCCCCGTGCCGGTGTCGTTGATATAGTAGCGCTTGTTGTCCGGCATGAGCCGGTAATAGGAGGCGTTGTCGATGCCCTTGAAGGAGAGCGTCGGCCCGTTCTCGTTGCCTTCCGCCGTGTGGTTGTAGACGACGTCGAGGATGATCTCGAGACCCGCATGGTGGTAGGTCGAAACCATTTCCTTGAATTCGTTGACGAAGGGCGAGCCCATGTAGCGCGGGTCGGGCGCGAAGAAGCCGAGCGTGTTGTAGCCCCAGTAGTTCCGCAGGCCCTTCTCGACGAGATAGCTGTCGTCCACGTAGGCGTGGATGGGCAGCAGCTCGACCGACGTGACGCCGAGGCTCTGGATGTAGCGAACGACGTCGTGATGGGCGAGGCCGGAGAACTTGCCGCGATCACGCTCCGGCACGGACGGATGGCGCTGCGTGAAGCCCTTCACATGGGTTTCGTAGAAGATCGTCCGTTCCCACGGCACGTTCGGGCGGGTCTCGGTGCCCCACGTAAAGGCGGGGTCGATGACCTGGCTCTTCGGCACGAAGGGCGCAGAGTCGCGCTCGTCGAACGAGAGGTCGCCGTCCGGGTGGCCGATCGTGTAGCCGAACAGCGCGTGATCCCATTTCAGCTCACCCACATGCTGCTTGGCATAAGGGTCTAGCAGCAGCTTGTTGTGATTGAAGCGGTGGCCGTTCTCGGGCTCGTAGGGGCCGTGGACGCGGTAGCCATAGACCTGGCCGGGGCGCGCGTCCGGCAGATAGCCGTGGAACACCTCGTTCGTGTATTCCGGCAGGACGATGCGCTCGAGCTCGTTCTCGCCCGTCTCGTCGAACAGGCAAAGCTCGACCTTGGTGGCGTTGGCCGAGAAAAGGGCGAAGTTGACGCCGAACCCATCCCAGGTCGCGCCTCGGGGAAAGGGCTGGCCCGCCTCGACCCGCGTGCCGCCGCGCCCGGCGCGCGGAAGGCTCTTCAGCAGGGAAGCTGTCGTGTTTTGGATGTTCACGGACGATAACTCGCGTCAGGAGGAAGACTGCGAGCGAGGAAAGGCGGGAAGCGCGGTTTGGTTCCGCGCCTTGGATGGAACGATTTTTCGCTGAAGGCGAATGCGATCGTCCAACCTCGGGTTCGGCCTGAACTCTTCGCGGGCTGCGGCGTTGAGGCGCGGCAGGAATGGCCAAGGGGGAACACCATCCATGAAGATCGAAGCCGTCATGACCCGGCATGTCGAATATGCCGCACCGGACGATGCCGTCTCGGACCTCGCTGTCATGATGGGGGATCTCGACGTGGGGGCTCTTCCTGTCGGCTCGGACGACGAGTTGCTGGGTGTCATCACCGATCGCGACATTCTCTTCCGCGTCGTGGCGCGGGGCCTGCACCCCGCGCAGGTTGCCGCGCGCGAGATCGTGTCGACGCCGGTGATCGCCTGCCACCCCGGCGACAGTCTCGGCGCGGCGATGGACCTGATGGCCAGCAACCATGTGCGCCGGTTGGCGGTGCGGGGCGAGAGCGGCAAGGTCGTCGGCTGGGTGACGCTGGCCGATCTCTCTCGCAAGCTGCTTCTGGATTCCGACGTCGTGCAGAACGGCTTGGCCGAGATCAGTCGCGATAGCGGCGGTTGACGCTGCCGACCACCTCCTGCGACAGGCCGAGGCGTGCTGCGAGATAAGTGAGATAGAGCTGGCCGGCAGCCTGCCGCGAACCGGCCGCCAGAAGCGAGACGGCATAGGCATGGGCGGCCCGGTCGCTCGCCTGCGCCCGGATGACAAGTGCGTTCACCGACAGGGGCTCGGCGGCGGAGGCGCGAAAGCGCTCCAGAACCGCCGCATCCGCCCCGCGCCGCGCGAGCCGCGCTTCGGCGGCGGCAAGCGCCGCCTCTCCGCCGCCGCCGGCCATCGCCGCTGCGGCCGCGACATCCACCAGGCAATCCCGCTCCGCTCCGGCCAGCGTGCGAAAGTCGATCGTCAGCGGGTAGGAGATCTGGTGGCGGTTCGCCAGATGCGCTCCCAAAAGCTTGGCCGAAAGAACCTTCAGCGTTTCCGCGCGCTGGCGGCGCATGGACTGTGGGAGGGGCAGCGGCTCGGCGAGCGTCGCCAAAGCCGTGTCCGGGAGGATCGTCTCCAGCGCCAGCCCCTGCCCGTCACGCGGGCCGGCGGCGCGGCCGGCAAAACGCCAAAGCCAGCCGAACGCCATTACTGCGCCGCCGCCTCGGTGGCGGTGGCCGGCAGCAGCGCCTCGATCTGCCCGAGCAGGCGCGAGAAATCGACCGGCTTGGCATGATAGTCGTCGCAGCCGGCCGCCAGCGTCTTTTCCCGGTCGCCCGACATGGCATGGGCAGTGAGCGCGATGATCGGGATGCGCGGGATGGAGGGATCGGCGCGGATGGTGCGCGCCGCCGTCCAGCCGTCGAGAATGGGCAGGTTCATGTCGAGCAGCACGATGTCGGGCGCGGCGACCTTGGCCTTGTCCACCCCGTCCTGCCCGTCATGGGCGAGAATGACCTCGTAGCCCCGGCGCTGCAGGCGCCGCGACAGGAAGTCCCAGATTTCCTCGTGATCTTCCACCAGCAGGATACGGGTCATCGGATGGGCTCCAGTTCGGATTCCTGCCCCGCGGGCAGAGCTTCGCTCGGTGTCTTGCGTGTCATAACGCGGATCTGGCCCGCAAGCTCCCGAAGGTCGACATCTCCCTTCATGAGAATGCGGGAGGTCTGTCCCTGCAGCCGCTCGAACTCCTCGCGGGTGAGGTCCTTCGAGGTCAGGACGAGCACGGGAATGTCGCGCCATTCGGGACGCGAGCGCAGCGCGTTGAGGAAGCCGAACCCGTCCATCACCGGCATGACGAGATCGAGAAGGATGAGGCCCGGCTTTTGAACGGCGACGCGCTCCAGCCCTTCCTGCCCGTTCACCGCCGTCACCACGTCCAACCCCTCGCGCTCCAGGAGCGTCGCGGTACGCTGCAGGGCGTCCTCGTCGTCGTCCACCGCCAGAACCAACGAATTGTCGGGCGTGCGATAGCGCGTCATGACGCTTTTCAGCTTGGTCCATTCCACCGGCTTCAGGAGATAGTCCGAGGCGCCGAGCGCGAAGCCGAGACTGTGCTCGTCGATGATGGTGATCATGATGACGGGAATGTCCGTCAGCTCCGGGTCGGCCTTCAACTCGGTCAGCACCGTCCACCCGTCCATCTTGGGCATGGTGACGTCGAGAAGGATGACATCGGGCTTGAGCATCCGGGCCATTTCCAGCCCGCTCAGGCCGTCCGCCGCCGTGCGGACCGAGAAGCCTTCCTTGCTGAGGAAGCGCATCATCAGCTCGCGCGCATGCGGATCGTCGTCGATGGCGAGGACCAGACCTGCCGCGCCGTGCGGCGTCGCTTCGCCGATCGTGACCGGCGCCGTCAACTCCGCCTCCTCCGGGGGCACTTCCACCTCGGCGGGAATGCGAATGGTGAAGGTCGTGCCGGCGCCGGGCTCGGAGCGCACGCCGATGTCGCCGCCGAGCAGGCGGCAGAAGGCGCGGGTGATGGCAAGGCCGAGGCCCGTGCCGCCGAACTTGCGCGTTGTGGAACTGTCGGCCTGCGCGAAACGCTCGAACAGGCGGCCGACCTGCTCCTGCGTCATGCCGATGCCGGTGTCCGACACCTCGAAGGTGATCCAGTCGCGCCCATCGCCCGCCGAGCGCTTCGCGTGGAGGGTGATGACGCCGTTCTCGGTGAATTTTGAGGCATTCGACAGGAGGTTGATGAGGCACTGGCGCAGCTTCACCTGATCGGTGTGCATCGGCCCCAGCTCGCCCTCGCGCTCCACCACGAGACGGTTGTTCTTCTTGGCGACGAGCGAGCCGACAGTGGAGGCCACCTCGTCGATCACCGTGCCGGTCTCGAAGGTCTCGGCGAAGATGTCCATGCGCTCGGCCTCGATCTTGGAAAGGTCGAGCACGTCGTTGATGAGGCTGAGGAGATGGCGGGCGTTGCCCTCGATCTTCTTCAGGTCGGACAGGAGATGCTCGTGGCCGAGATCCTCGACCTCCTCCTCCAGCATCTCGGCATAGCCGATGACGGCCGAGAGCGGCGTGCGCAGCTCGTGGCTCATATTGGCGATGAACTGCGACTTGGCGCGGTTGGCGTTCTCAGCCGTCTCTTTGGCGGCGGCCAGCTCGTCCTCGGCCTCGCGCTGGCTGGTGACGTCCGTGTTGGTGCCGAACCAGCGCCGGATCACGCCCTCCTCGTCGCGGATCGGGATCGCCTGGCTGAGGAACCAGCGATAGGAGCCGTCGGCGGCGCGCAGGGGGAACGTGTCCTCCCAGGGCTGCCCCTCGGAGAAACGCTGCATCAGCCCCTGGCGCACCCGTTCGAGATGGTCGGGATGGTGGACCTTGGTCCAGCCGAGGCCCTTCATCTCGTCCATCGTGGCGCCGGTGTAGTCGAACCATCTCTGGTTGTACCAATAGATCTCGCCGTTCGAACTGGCGGTCCAGGCGAACTGGGGGATGTTGTCTGCGATGGCGCGGAACTGCTCGTTGGTCTCGCCGAGTTCGGCCGCCGTGCGCTTCTGGTCGGTGATGTCGGTGTGGGTGCCGATCCATTCCAGGATGTCGCCCTCGGGGCCGAAGATCGGCACCGCACGGGCGATCATGTCCCGCCACTCGCCGTCGAAGCGGCGCACCCGGTGCTCGATCTTGTAGACCGACTTGGACTTCACCGCCTCGTTCCAGATGTCGGCCGAGCGCTGCCGGTCTTCCGGGTGGAGGGCGTCGATCCAGCCGAAATCGCTGTAGGCTTCCTCGCTCTGGCCGGTGAAACGTGCCCAGCCCGGCTGCTCCCCGCTGAAGCGGCTGGAGCTCGGCACCGACCAGACGATGGCCGATGTCGCCTCGATCAGCGAGCGGAAGCGGCTTTCGGACGCGGCGAGCCGCGCTTCGGCGCGCATGCGCTTGGTGGCGTTGACGAGAGCGACGCCGGCGCCGACGACCTCCGGCCCCGCCCGGCGCCCTTCGGCATGAAGCGGGTAGAGGCTGGCGAGATAGACGCGCTCGTCCTCCCCTTCGCCGACCCGCAGTTCCACGTCGTTGTGCACCGCGCCGCGCCGCAGCGTTTCTTCGAACAGGCGCGACAGGCGCTTTCGGTCGGCGGGGAAGAGATCCAGCACGTTCGCGCCCGGCTTCGGAGCAAGGCCGCCTTCGCCTGAGACGGCGCCGAAGGCGGCGTTCATGCGCCCCAGCGTCAGGTCGCGCGATACGAAGGCGGTGCCGATCGGCGCGTTGCTGATGACGGAGCTGAGGAGATCGGCGTTGCGCCGACCCTCGATCTGCCGGCGAAAGGCCAGGATGGCGAGCGCGGCGGCCGAGGAAATGGCGAGAAGAAAGGCGAGGTTGGAGATGAGGTCGGTTCGCCGCCCAGCCGCCATGGCCTGATCGACTCGAATCTGCGCGTTGCGCTGAACGGTGGCCACCTCGGCGCGGATCTGGTCCATCACCTCCCGGCCCTGGCCCGAGCGAACCAGTTCGGCGGCAGGCTCGAAGCCCCCGTCGGTGCGCAGGCGCACCACCTCGGCCTCGAAGGCGCGCTCGGCCGCCGTCAGTTCGGTCAGGCGCCGGAGCCGGGCCGGGTCGGCGCCCGCCGCCTCCCAGTTCTGGCCCATCCGGTTGAGCTGCGCGTCGAGCCCGGCTTCGGCCAGGCGATAGGGCTCCAGGAAGACTTCCGTGCCGCCCAGAACGAAGCCGCGCGCCGAGGTTTCCAGCGTCACGATCATCGACAGGAAGCGCTCGGTCTGGGTTCCCACTTCCGTGTTGGCGGTCACCCGCACGTCCCGCATTCGCGTCTGCCACACCGTCCATCCGAAGGCGGCGATGGCCAGAACCAGAAGCACCGCGGCCGTCAGCCCGGTCCGCCCCATGCCGTCCATGCGTTTGCGGCCGGTGTCATTGTCGGATGCGCTTCCGACGCCATTCTTGATCATCGTCGTCCCCCGGACGCGGGCGAAACACCTGCGCGACGGGCGGAACAACGCATCGTCCCTCCTTTCGTTCAGCCGCCGGGCGCCCCCGGCGGCAATTTTGTCGCGAGTTCCCTCTGATGACACTCGATCAAGCCCTGGCGTTCGGACTTGTCGGCCTGACCGTGGCCGGGTTCGTCTGGGGGCGGCTGCCCTATGACCTGATCGCGCTGGCCGGCCTCCTGGCGGGCGTCGTGACCGGCATCGTCCCGGTCAAGGCGGCCTTCACGGGCTTCTCGGACGACGTGGTGGTGATCGTCGTGGCCGCGCTTCTGGTGAGCGCGGCGATCGCGCGCTCGGGCGTGGTGGAGGACATCATGCGCCCCTTCATGCCCTTCATGAAGACGCCGCAGCGGCAGGTCATGGTGCTGGTCGGCACGGTGACGCTGCTCGCCATGTTCACCAAGAATGTCGGCGCGCTCGCCATGTTCATGCCCGTCGCCGCGCAGGTCTCGCGCAAGAGCGGCACCTCGATCTCGCAGCTTCTCATGCCCATGGCCTTCGGCTCGCTGATCGGCGGCCTCGTGACGCTGGTCGGCACCTCGCCCAACATCATCGTCTCGAAGATCCGGCAGGACATCACCGGCCAGCCCTTCGCCATGTTCGACTATGCGCCGGTCGGCCTCGGCGTCGTCGCGGTGGGCTTTCTCTTCCTGTGCTTCGCGTCCAACCTCATTCCCAAGCGCAAGCCGGCGGGCGCGGCCGGCGACGCCTTCGCGCTCGACGCCTACACGGCGGAGGCACAGGTGCCGGAGGGCTCGGCCTTTTCGGGGCGCACGGTGGCCGATCTCGAAGCGGCCGCCGACGGCGACATCGCCGTGCGCACGGTGATCCGCGAGCGCTTTCGCCGGCTGGAGCCGACCCCGAACCTTCTGATCCGCGAGGGAGACGACCTTCTTCTGGTGGGCGAGCCGGAGGGCATCGAGCGCGCCGTCGCCCGCGCCGGGCTGCGCCTCACGGGCGAGCCGACGACGCAGGCCGGCGACATCGAAAGCGAAAGCGTGGTGGAGGGCGTCGTCACGCCCCAGTCGCCCATCGTCGGCTCGCGCATCGCCAAGCTTTCGCTCCCCTCCGCCCATGGCGTGACGATCCTCGCCGTCAGCCGATCGGGAACCGAAATCCGCCAGCGCCTCCATTCGCTGCGCCTGCGCGAGGGCGACGTGCTGGTTCTCAAAGGCACCAGCGAGACCGTGCCGGAGGCTCTGGCGGCGCTGAAGATCCTGCCGCTGGCCGAGCGCTCCATCGTGCTCGGGCGCAACCGGCGCTCCTTCATCCCTTTGGGTGTGCTCGCCGTCGCCATGCTTCTCACGGCGACCGGGCTCGTCAGCGCGGTCGCGGCCTTCTTCGGCGCCGCCGTGGTGCTGCTTCTCCTGCGCGTCATGAGCATGCACGAGGCCTATTCCACGGTGGAGGCCTCGGTGATCGTGCTCCTGGCCGCGCTGATCCCCCTGTCGGAAGCGATCCAGACCACGGGCGGAACGGACCTCATCGCCGGCTGGCTGTCCACCGCGCTGCACGGGCTTTCGCCCCTCACCTCGCTCTTCATGGTGACGCTGCTCGCCATGTCGGTGACGCCCTTCCTCAACAATGCCGCGACCGTGCTCATGCTGGGGCCGATCGCGGGCAGTCTGGCGCAGCGGCTCGGCCTCAATCCCGACCCGTTCCTGATGGCGGTGGCGCTGGGCGCGGCCTGCGACTTCCTCACGCCGATCGGCCACCAATGCAACACGATCGTCATGGCGCCGGGCGGCTATCGCTTCGGCGACTATTGGCGCCTCGGCCTGCCCTTGTCGCTGATCGTTCTCTTCGTCGGCGTGCCGCTGATCGCCTTCTTCTGGCCGGTGGCGGTGTGATGTCGCCGCACGAAGGTTTGGGGGAACCGCCGTTCGCGATGGCTCGCGAATTCAGCATGGGATTGTTCGGAAAAGCCCCTTCCCGCCGCTAGGTTCTGCGGCAGAAACGGACCGCCGCCCCGGCGGCGTCCCTGGAGGGAAGGCAACCCATGGCTCGCATTCTCGTCGTTCCCGGCTGGCGGGGCTCCGAAAACGGACATTGGCAGCGCCATCTCGCGGAAAGCGACCCGGACGCGCTCCTGGTGGAACAGGAGGATTGGGAGAACCCCATCCTCACAGACTGGCTGCACACGCTGGAGGCGCACCTAGCGGCAGCGCCCGGCGCCGTGCTGGTCGCCCACAGCCTCGGCGCGGTGCTCGTGGCGCATCTGGCCGCGCGACCTTCGGCCCAGCATGTGGCGGGCGCGCTTCTGGTGGCGCCGGCCGACACCGCCCGGATGGCGCGCGGCGACCCGCGCTTCCTGTCCTTCGCGCCGATCCCCCGCGCGCCCCTGCCCTTCCCCTCCGTGGTGGTGGCCTCGCGGGACGATCCGTTCATGAGCCTGTCCACCGCGCGCTCCTACGCGGGCGCCTGGGGCTCGGGTTTCATCGATCTCGGCCATGCCGGGCACATCAACCCGGCCAGCGGCTTCGGGCGCTGGCCCGAGGGCGAGACGCTGGCGCGCGACCTCGCCAACGGCTGGGATCACGAGGGGCCGCATGCGGCGGGCCCAAGCCTCTCCTCGGTCGCCCATGCGCCGATCTTCTCGTTCGGCGTCAACATGGCGTCGGGCGGATAAGAGCCAGCGGCGGGCGGGAAAGCCCGCGCGCCGCCTTCAGCCCAGCGCGAGCGCCGGCGTGCGCCCGTGGTCTTCCAGCTCCCAGACGGCGTGCCAGGCCCCGGCCTGACGCTCCACCACGAGATAATTCCGGTCGGCGGTGTAGACGGGCCGTTGGCCCGGCAAGGGGCGCAGGCGGATCTTGCGGCCCTTGAGCGGCGATTCGCCGAGCCGCGACAGGAGCCCCAGCCCGATCGCCATGGCGCGCGGCGGCTTGGGATGGGTGATGCCGGAGGCGACGAGCTGGTGCAGCTGGCTGCCGTCGCGAAGATGCATCGTGCCGCGCGTCGCCAGATGGATTTCGCCCGAGACGACGGTGACGGGCGAGCGGCGGCAAACCGCCTCGCCCTCCATGAGCGCGAGAAAACGCCGCCATTCCGCCCGGTGCGCCCGGCTCTGCCACTGGTCGCGCAGATCGTCCTCGTATTGCTGCGGCCGGGGGTAGAAGTCGAGCAGCGCTTCCACGAGGCTGAGGCGCGGCCCGAGCGCCGGCACGCTGGAAACGACGATGCGCCGCGCGCCTTCGGGCGCCGCCATCAACGTGGCCTCGAAGGCCGCCCAGCCCGCCTCGCCCATGACCCGGTCGGGCCGGCGCTCGGAGCGCAGGTCCGGCAGGAGAACCGACAGGCCTGGGAAATGCGCCCCTTGCGTGAAGCTCCGCCCGGTCCGGTCCGGGCAGGTTTCCGGCAGCAGGCCGTCGGCGGCGCCGAGCTGGAAGAGAAGGAACATCTCGCGCGCCGCCGCGAACAGGCCGAGCGCCACCGGGCTCTCCTGCAAACCGGGCGGATGGCTGCCCCAGCCGTCGAAAATGTCGTGATCGTCCCAGATCATCAGCGAGGGAACGGCGGCAAAAAGCGCGGCCGCCGCCGGCTGGCGCAGGAGGTCGAGATAGCGGCGGAAGAAGTAGGAGCGAACGGCCTCCGCCATCTCCGCCGTCCAGGCGACGCCGGGCCTCTCCTCGTTGGGCAGTTCGCCCCAGCGCTCGACCTCGGGATGGGCCTTGATGGCCTCGTCGGCATAGAGCTGGTCGCCGCCATGAAGGAGAAGCGCGAAGGGCCGCCTCCCGTGCTCGCTTTCCAACCGGCGCCACATGACGTCGCGATCCTCGTGCGAGCGTGCCTCGTCGTCATGCTCCTGCCCGTTGCAGGACACGAAGCCGACCGCGAGGTCGCCGCTCATGTCGGTGGCGACGCGAAAGCTCCGGCCGTTCACGCCATAAGCGGCGGTCGGGGACAGGGGAAGCCGGAGATCGCAGCGCCAGACCTCGTGGCCGAACAGGGCACCGAGACGAACCGGCTCGCCCGCCGCCCCGCCGGGCGCCTCGAAGACCGGGGTCGGATCGCCCTGGCGCGTGACGGCGACCGCCGCCATCCGCGCCCCGTGCTCGTCCGCCCCGCGCGCGAAAAGGATCGGCCCTGCCGCAAGGCCGGTCTTTCCGTCATGTCCGGTCAAGAGAATCCCCTTCGCCGCCCTGGCTCGTTTGCCGGCTCCCAATGTCGGAAGTCGGCGGGCGGATGCAAGGGCAGCGCGCCCACACCAAGCGCGCTGGTTGCAGGGTCAGAGCCCGTTTGACAACTCGGTCGGGTCGGCCCGACGCGTTGTCAAACAGTCCCTTAGAGAATGGGCGAAAGGCTGCGCGCCGCCTCGTTTCGGGCGAGGCCGCCGGGAAGAGGGCGGTGGCTGGCGCCGGTTTCGGCGTTCAGGCACTGCACGTCGTCGGGCGAGAAGAAGACGCTGAGCCGCTCGCCGCGCGGCGGCGGAGGCGCGGCAGGGTCGTTGAACGTGTCGATCAAAAGTTCGTTAACGCCAAAGCGGGCGCGGATGCGCACGACCGAGCCGAGAAACGCCACATCGACGATCTCGCCTTCCAGCCGGTTGCGCCGGTCGGGCCCGGCCTGAAGCGACAGAGCCTCGGGGCGCAGCGCCAGCGTGACGCGGCTGCCCGGCTGGGCACCCGGCGTCTCGGCATGGATTTCCTGCCCCGCCACGATAACCCGGTCGCCATGCGCCGCTTCGCCTTCCAGAAGGCCCAGCGTGCCGACGAAGGAGGCGACGAAGCGCGTGCGCGGCCGGTTGTAGATCTCGAAGGGCGTGCCGACCTGCTCCATCCGCCCTTCGCTCATGACCACGATCCGGTCCGACATGGACAGGGCCTCTTCCTGATCATGCGTGACGAAGATGGTGGTGATGCCGAGCTCACGCTGCAACTCTCGGATTTCCTCGCGCAGCGACACGCGGATCTTGGCGTCCAGCGCCGAGAGCGGCTCGTCCAGAAGCAAGACGCGCGGCTTGGGCGCGATGGCGCGGGCGAGCGCGACGCGCTGCTGTTGGCCGCCGGACAGCTGGTAGGGATAGCGGTCCTTCAGATGCTGGAGCTTGATGAGGCCCAGCATCTCGTCCACCCGCGCGGCGATCTCGGCCTTGCCGAGGCCGGCGATCTTGAGCCCGAAGGCGACATTGTCCCCGACGCTCATGTTGGGAAACAGCGCATAGGCCTGGAACACCATGCCGATGCGCCGCGCGTTGGGCGGGGTGTCCGTCACGTCCTCGCCGGCGATGCTGACGCGGCCGGCGCTGGGCGTCTCGAAGCCGGCGACGATGCGCAGCATCGTGGTCTTGCCGCAGCCGGACGGGCCGAGAAAGGAGATGAACTCGCCGCGCTCGACCTCCAGATCGAATTCGCGCAGCACGGGCACGCCGTTGAAGCTCTTGCGAACGCCCTCGATCTTCAGAAAGCTCATGGCGTGGCCCGTTTGCGAAAGGGAAGGGAAAACAGGCGCGCGCGGGGCCGACCCGGCCCGCGACCGCCCGCGACCTGCAGAAGCACCATGCAGGCCCAGGTGACGAGGAAGGAGATCACCGCCAGCGCCGCCGGCTCATAGGCGCGGTTGGCGCCGACATTCTGCAGATAGGGCCCGAAGGCCGGCCGGTTGAGAAGGCTGGCCAGCACGAACTCGCCGATCACGATGGCGAAGGTGAGAAAGGCGCCCGACAGGACGGCCGGGCGCACATTGGGCAGGATCACGTTCCAGAGGATGGCGCCGCGCTTCGCGCCCAGGCTCTCGGCGGCTTCCGTCAGCATGCGGATGTCGATCGCCTGCAGACCGGTGTCCACCGCGCGATACATGTAGGGGAGCGCCAGCACGCTGTAGCCGAAGACCAGAAGCACGTTGGTGCCGGGCACTGTGGCGGTAAACGGCAGCCAGGACGAGGAATTGTAGAGCCGGAGATAGCCGAAGACGAGCACGATCGGCGGGATCACCAGCGGCAGGAGCGTGACGAACTCGACCACCGGCCGCATGCGCGGCAGGCGCAGGCGCACCCAATAGGCCGTGGGCACCACGAGCGCGGCGCCGATCACGATCGTGGCGAGCGCCGCCACGGCCGAGAACAGGAACGTCTCCTGAAAGCGCTGGTCGGCGAAGACGACGCGGTAGGCCTGGAAGCTCCAGGTGCCGCGCAGCATGGACAGCGAGAACTGGAAGGTCGCCCAGAGCGGAAGCAGGAAGTAGAGCGCCGCCAGAAGCACGATGAGGGTGGAGACGATGCGGCGCGGCTTCATTTCAGCCACCGTTCGGCGCGGGCGCGCAGCCAGATGTAGAGAAGATTGGAGCAGCCGGTGATGACGATCATGCCGAAGGCCAGCGCATAGCCGAGATTGGGATTGTAGAGCACATCGCCCCGGATCTGCGCGTAGAGGAGGATCGGCACGATATTGAGCGAGGAGCCTGTCAGCGCATAGGCCGTGGCGATGGCGCCGAAGGCGTTGGCGAAAAGGAGCAGGAAGCAGCCGAGAAGGCTGGGAAACAGCACCGGCAGGCCGATCATACGCCAATATTGCCAGTTGGTTGCGCCCAGGATCGAGGAGGCCTCGCGCCATTCGCGCTTCAACCCGTCCAGCGCCGGCGCGATGATGAGCACCATCAGCGGGATCTGGAAATAGAGATAGGTAAGCGTCAGCCCCCAGAAGCTTAGGAGATTGAAGCCCATCCGGTAGATGTTGATGCCGAAGGCCTCGTTCAGGAACCAGGTGACGAGGCCGAGCCGGCCGACCGTCGCGAGAAAAGCGAAGGCGAGCGGGATGCCGGCGAAGTTGGAGGCGACGCCCGAGAAGGTGACGACGCTGGAACGCACGAAGGACGGCAGCCCTCCGTGCACGATGGCATAGGCGACGAAGAAGCCGATCAGCGCGCCGAGCCCGGCCGAGGCGAGGCTGATGCGGATCGAGATCCAGTAGGCGGCCAGGATCTGCGGCTGGAAGAGAGCCGTGAGATTGGCCAGCGTGAACTCGCCGGCCGGATTCTGAAAGGCACCGATGATGAGATAGAGCGTCGGCCCCACCAGGAAGAGGAGCGCGAAGAGGAGGAAGGGCACGACGCCGAGCCAGGCCATGGACAGGCGCGCGCGCCGCTCGGCCAGCGGACCGGAGGCCCCTGCCCGGCCCTGGGCCGCGCCGCTTTGGCCGAGGCCACCGGGGCCCGCTCCGCCCTGCGGCGCTTCAAGAAGTCCGACGCTCGATGCCAAGGCCACTCCGCGATCTTGCCGAAGGCGCCCCCGCCCCTCCGATCAGACGCGGAAGACGAGAGCTGCCTGTTGGAACGATGTCCGTTCCCCGCCCACCAGCCCACGGCGCGAGAGCCGAGGGGTCGGAACGGGAAAAGGCCGCCGGCGAGCGGCGGCCTTTCAGAAGTTTGGTGTTACTGGACCTTGGCGCCCACGACCTGATCCCACTTGGTGGTGATCTCGGCCTTGGCGCCGTTCTGCTCGTCCAGCGTCGGGAACTTGGCCCGCTCGTAGGCGGCGGCCGGCGGCAGCTTGGCCAGAAGGTCCTGCGGGATCTTGCCGGCCTTGGCCATCGCGTTGAAGCGGATCGGGTGGCAATAGCCCTTGAGGTAGTTGATCTGCCCCTCGTCGGAATAGATGTATTCCATCCAGAGCTTGGCGGCGTTCGGGTGCGGCGCGTAGGCGCTGATCGCCTGAACGTAGACACCGGCGACGACGCCGGACTTGGGCACCACGACCTCGACCACAGGATTGCCGGCCAGCGTGTCGCGGCCTGCCAGGGCGTTGTAGTCCCAGCGGATCATGATCGGCGTCGTGCCCTGCGCGAGCGAGGCGGGCTTGCCGATCACCGGCACGAAATTGCCGGCCGCGTTCAGCTGCTTGAAGAAGTCGAGGCCGGCATCGGCGATCTCGGTGGCCGAACCGTTCGGCTTGGCGGAGAGGCCGGCGGCGTAGACCGCCTGGATCGCCTGCGCCGAGGCGCGGGGGTCACCCGCCAGCGCGACGGAATTGGCATAGTCGGACTTCAGGAGGTCGGACCAATCCTGCGGCACGTCCTTCACGATGTCCTTGTTCACCTCGAAGGTGAGGACGCCGTAATAGTCGCCGTACCAGAAGCCGTCGGCATCCTTGGCGTCGTCGGGGATTTCGCTCCAGGTCGCGACCTTATAGGGCTGGACCAGCTTGTCGGTCTTGGCCTGCGGGCCGAAGGACAGGCCGACGTCGATCACGTCGGGCGCTTGCGGGCCGGTGTTGCCCTGGTTGGCCTTGATGGCCTCGATCTCGTCGGCCGAGCCGGCGTCGGGGTTCAGCTCGTTGACCTCGATCCCGTACTTGGCCTTGAAGCCCGAGATCATCTCGCCGTAGTTGCACCAGTCGTGCGGCAGGGCGATCGTGGTGAGCTGGCCTTCCTTCTTGGCGGCGGCCACCAGCTCGTCCATCGACTGAGCCCGCGCGGCAGGCGCGGCGGCGGCCATCGCGAAGGACGCGACCGCCAGAATGGAAACACCGCGATTCAATGTCCGGCTCATGTCAGCCCTTCTCCCTTGATGCCGCCCTTTGGCGGATCCGCGCTGCGAGCCGATGCCCGCCGTCTGCGGCTAGCACGCTCGCATGACAGTTCGGTGTCAGTTGAACAGGCCTTCAACCGCCCCGGCTCCTGGGTGACATGTGATCGGCTTATCGAAAACGAGGCAAGCAAAAAGAAAAGGCAGGCTGTGCGTTTCCCCAAGGGAGCCACGGCCATTGAAAAAAAGGGCCGGCTTGGCGCCGGCCCTTTCAAAGGTTTGGGTTGTCGCGTCTTCGAGGCGCGTTCGGCTTACTGGCCTTTGCGGGCGTCCGAACGGCTCTTGAGCAGACTCGCCACCGTGGTCACCACGAGGATGCCGACGATCACCGAGAGCGAGAAGCTCGTCTCGATATGCGGCAGGCCCTGGATCGGCTGGCCGCCGTTCAGGAAGGGCAGCGTGTTGGCTTCCATGGCGTGGATCACCAGCTTCACACCGATGAAGGCGAGAATGAGCGACAGGCCGAGGCCGAGATAGACCAGCCGGTCGAGCAGGCCGCCGAGCAGGAAGTAGAGCTGTAGGAGGCCGAGCAGCGCGAAGGCGTTGGCGGTGAAGACGATGTAGGGCGCGTCGGTGAGACCATAGATCGCGGGGATGGAGTCCAGCGCGAAGAGAAGGTCGGTCATGCCGAGCGCGATGATGACGATGAACATGGGCGTGAAGAAGCGCTTGCCGTTCTCGATCACCGTCAGCGCGTTGCCGCGATAGTCGTCGGTGGTCGGCAGGTGGCGCTGGAAATACTTCACCAGGGCGTTCGGCTCGTATTCCTCGTCGGTCGACTTGGCGCCGTGCGAGAAGCTTTCCACCGCGAGCTTGTAGGCGGTGTAGAGCAGGAAGGCGCCGAACAGGTAGAAGACCCAGGAGAAGCGTTCGATGGCCGCCGCGCCGAGCGCGATGAAGATGCCGCGCATGATGAGCGCGATCACGATGCCGATCAGAAGCGCCTTCTGCTGATAGGCCGCCGGCACGCGGAAGCTCTTCATGATGATGACGAAGACGAAGAGATTGTCGACCGAGAGGGACTTCTCGGTGATGAAGCCGGCGAAATACTCGATGCCGTGCTCGCGGTCCCAGAAATGCCAGACGCCCCAGCCGAACAGGAGGGCGAGCGCGACGTAGAAGGTCGACCAGAGCGCCGCTTCCTTGAAGGTCGGCTCATGCGGCTTGCGCACATGGGTCAGGAAGTCGAACACGAAGAGCGCGGCGATGCCGCCGATCGTCGCGAGCCATACCCAGGTCGGCACCACATCGGGGGAAATCCCCGTCAGGGCGGTCTCCGCCGCGGCATTCGATATCGTCTGGTCCAACTATCCCTCCTTGGCGACGGACGACATGTCCGCATGGCCCAATCCGTCCCGCGCGGGCCGCCACCGGCTGTCCCGGCGGTCTCGGCAGGCTGTGGGCGGTCGGCTCGTTCGCCAACCGTCCCCACGCCGCGACGCGGCGCATAGGTGTGTTGTTTTTTTCGCGGTGCAACGGCGCCGCGCGTGAATTCGGACAGTGTGTGGGAAACAACGCCGCCGATTCGCGCGCCGCGCGACAGATCAAACCGGTTTAACCGGCCGAGCGCTTGGGTTTTTCCGCTGGAAAGACAAGACGATCAGCCCGTCTTATCACATCGATTTGAGGAAGACTTGAAGCGGCACGGAGCGCCGCTTCCTCTTCTTGCCCTTCTGGAACGCCTGTTCAGGCCGCGTTTGCATGGGCGCGCAGCGCGTCCATATTGGCGCGGTAGCTTGCCTCGTTGCCGCCCTTGTAGACCGCCGAGCCGGCGACGAACGTGTCGGCACCCGCCTTGACGATCTCGCCGATCGTCTCGGGCGAAACGCCGCCGTCCACCTGGAGGCGGATCGGCCGGTCGCCGATCCGGGCGCGCAGGCGGCGGATCTTCTCCAGCGTCGAGGGAATGAAGCTCTGGCCGCCGAAGCCGGGATTGACCGTCATCACGAGGATTAGGTCCACCCGGTCGAGCACGTATTCGACGGCGCTTTCGGGCGTCGCGGGGTTGATCGCCACGCCCGCCTTGCAGCCCAACGCGCGGATGGCCTGGAGCGAGCGGTCGAGATGGCGCGTCGCCTCGGCATGGACGGTAATCCCGTCGCAGCCCGCCTTGGCGAAGGCTTCGAGATAGGGATCGGCCGGTTCGATCATGAGATGGGCGTCGAAGAACTTCCGGGACGCCCCGCGCACGGCCGCCACCACGGGCGGGCCGAAGGTGATGTTGGGCACGAAATGCCCGTCCATCACGTCGAGATGGATCCAGTCCGCCCCGGCGCGGTCCACCGCCGCGATCTCCTCGCCCAGGCGCGAGAAGTCGGAGGAGAGGATGGAGGGGGCGATGACGAGGTCTGCGGCCACGGCTCAGATCCCTCCGGTCGGGCGGTGGAGAAGAAGCGGCGATTCGGCGGCGAGACTGTCGGGATCGGCGAAGGTGCGGCCGATCTCCAGCACCTCGTTGCGCGAGCCGAAGACTACCGGCGTGCGCTGATGCAGGCCCTCGGGCACGATGTCGAGAATGGGATGGATGCCGTCGGTCGCAGCGCCCCCCGCCTGCTCGGCGCAGAAGGCCACCGGGCTCGCCTCATAGAGAAGCCGGATGCGGCCCTGCGCATAGCCCTTGCGGCTATCGCCGGGATAGAGATAGACGCCCCCGCGCACGAAGATGCGATAGGCGTCGGCCACCATGGAGGCGACCCAGCGCATGTTGAAGTCGCGCCCGCGCGGGCCGTCCTTGCCGGCAAGGCACCGGTCGACATAAAGGCGAACCGGCGCGTCCCAATGGCGGACATTGGACGCGTTGATGGAATATTCCTTGGCGTCCTCGGGAATGCGCAGCGTCTGCGCGTAGGTGAAGCGCTGCGTCTGGGACGACCAGCCGAACACATGCGTCCCCTCGCCCACGGTGACCACCAGCAGGAGCTGCGGCCCGTAGACGAAGAAGCCGGCGGCGAGCTGCCGGCGGCCGGGCTGGCGGAACACCGAAGCCGGATCGGCCCGGTGCTCGGCCTCCACCGGCAGGACGGAGAAGATCGTGCCGATCGAGACATTGGTCTCGATGTTGGAGGAGCCGTCGAGCGGGTCGATGGCGAGCGCCAGCGTCCCTTCCGCGTTCATCGCCACCGCCTCGTCCTGCTCCTCGGAGCCGTAGAAGGCGACGGGCGCGTTCCGCGCCGCCGCGACGAAGAGCCGGTCGGCCTCGAGATCCAGCACCTTCTGCACGTCGCCGCCGCCATTGGCCGCGCCGTCGGCCGAGGTGGCCTGGCCGCCGCCGAGCGCACCGCCGGAGCTGATGAGGATCTGCAGCCGGGTCGCCGCCTCGGCCAACTGCGAGAGAAGCGACACGACATCCCGCCCGATCGGGCTCTTGGCCGAGATGGGCGCGAAATACTCGTCGAGCGTGGCGGTCATGCGTCGTCCCTCAGGTCCCCTCGGATAGGCTGTGGATATAAGGATGCGCCAAGCTTCGCAAACCGGAAAATGGCGGGACGGCCCTTCGGGCGGGCCCTCCCCTCTATCCCTCCCCGCCCTCCAGAAGCGGCGCGTGGCGCAGGGCGGCGAGGTTGAGGGAGCCGGTGCAGAAGCAGGCGATGCGCAGTTGCGCGATGACGTCGGAGAAATGCGCGACCACCGCGTCCGTGGACTGATCCGCGCCGGGCAGCGCGGCGGCGGCCTGGCCGGCGAGATCGGCGCCGAGGCGAATGGCCCGCGCCGCGTCCAGCCCATGGCGCACGCCGCCTGAGCCGATCACCACCGCATCGGGGCAGGCGGCGCGCACGTCGGCAATGGCGCGGGCGGTGGGAATGCCCCAGTCGGCAAAGAGCAGCGCCGTGGCGCGCGCGCCGGGATCGGCCAGACGCTCGGCCTCGATCGCGGCCCAGCTCGTGCCGCCCGCGCCCGCCACATCGATGGCGCCAACGCCGGCCTCCACCAGCCGCCGCGCCAGCCGGCCGGAAATGCCGTTGCCGACCTCCTTGGCAACGATCGGCCGGCCGAGGTCGCGGGCCAGCGCCTCGATCGCGCCGAGAAGCCCGCGCCAGCGCCGGTCGCCCTCCGGCTGCACCGCCTCCTGCAGCGGGTTGAGATGGACGATCAGCGCGTCCGCCTCGATCATGTCCACCGCCCGGCGCGCCTCGTCGAGGCCCCAGCCGGCCAAAAGCTGCGCCCCGCCGATATTGGCGAGGATCGGCACGCTCGGCGCCAGACGCCGCAGCGAGCCGTCGAGCCCGCCCTGGCCGCGCCCTTCGAGGGCGATGCGCTGCGAGCCGACGGCGAGCGCAAGGCCCAGCGCTTCGGCCGCCTCGGCCAGCCGCTCGTTGATGCGGGCCGCGCGCTCCATGCCCCCGGTCATGGAGGAAATCAGAAGCGGCGCGCGCAAGGGGAGGCCGAAAAGCGCCGTGGAGAGATCGACCTCGTCGAGGTCCAGTTCGGGCAGCGCGGCGTGCTCGAATCGCACGGCGTCGAAGCCGGATTCCACACGCGGGCTCGCGAGCTTGGGGCGCAGGACGATATCGAGGTGATCACCCTTTCGCGAGCGGATGTCGGCGTCTGGCACGGCGTGTCCTCTTGGCGGGTGCGAATCGGCGCGGGCGAGGCGCCCTTCTACTCCTGTTTGCGGCCGGAGGCATGGAACGGGGCGCTATGTCCTTTCGTCGCAGACATAGGTCGCATCGGGCGCGGCGCACTTCCCGCCGCGACTTGGAGTGCTACTAATTCCTGTTCAGCTTGGATTTCCCATGAAATGCTGGCCACGAAGACGCTTGAACAAGGTTACGACGCGACGATGATAGCCGGACCGCAGACGACCCGCGATCTTCTGGCCGAGGTGGATGGCCGGCTGGCCGCCCTCACCCCCGGCGTGATCGAGGGACAGTCGCCGCTGGACCTCGCCCTGCGCGACGGCGTGCTGGCGCCGGGCAAGCGGCTTCGCCCGCTGGTGACGCTTCTGGTGGCCGAGGCGCTGGGCGGCGCGCGCGCGGCGGCGCTGGACGCCGGCTGCGCCTTGGAGATGATCCATGCCGCCTCGCTGATCCTCGACGACCTGCCCTGCATGGACGATGCCGAGCTGCGGCGCGGCCGCCCGACCCTGCACCGCGCCCATGGCGAGGATGTCGCGGTTCTCTGCGCCATCGCGCTTCTTTCGGAGGCCTATGGCACGCTGGCGCGCCTGGAAGGCGTGGACGGCGCGCGGCGCGGCGAGTGCGTGGCGGTTCTGGCCGAGGCGGTGGGCACGCGCGGCCTCGTCGCCGGCCAGTATCAGGACCTTCGCGGCGGGCGCGGCCCGCGCCCGGTGAGCGAGATCGACGCCGCCAACGGCCTGAAGACCGGCTCGCTCTTCACCGCAGCCGTGGAGCTCGGCGCCATCCTGTCGGGCGCGGGGGCGGAGCGACGCGCGCGCCTCAGGGGCTTTGCCAGCGAACTGGGCCTTGCCTTTCAGCTGCTGGACGATCTTCTCGACGCGGCCGGGCCGAGCGCCGTCGTGCTCGGCAAGGATGTCGGCAAAGACGCGGCCAAGTCCACCATCGTCTCCATCATCGGTCCCGAGCAGGTGGGCCGGCGCATCGACCGGCATGTGGACGAGGCGCGCTCGCATCTCTCGGCCGCGCTCGGCCCCGCCTCGCGGCTGGAAGCGCTGGTGATGGACGTGTTCGACCGTTCGCTGGGCGCCCGCCATCTCACCGAGGCCGCGCGAGAGCGCGAACCCGAGCTCGGCGCGCTATAATGCCCGCAATGGGGCCGCAGGCCCCGCCGACTGTCTGAAAGCATTGCCATGACCACGAGCTGGCTCGCACTGACCCTTATCGCCATCGGCGTCTTTCTCGTGATGGAGATCGTCGCCTGGGCCGCGCACAAATACATCATGCATGGCTGGGGCTGGGGCTGGCACGAAAGCCACCATGAGCCGCACGAAGGCCTGTTCGAGAAGAACGACCTTTACGCCGTGGTCTTCGCCATCTTCGCCATCGGCCTCTTCGCGCTTGGCACCTTCGCCGCGCTACCGATCGTCACCGCCATCGCAAGCGGCATCACGCTCTACGGGCTGTTCTACTTCATCGTCCATGACGGTCTGGTGCACCAGCGCTGGCCCTTCCGCCACATCCCGCACAAAGGCTACGCCAAGCGCCTCGTCCAAGCGCATCGGCTGCACCATGCGGTGAAGGGGCGCGAAGGCTGCGTGTCCTTCGGCTTCCTCTACGCCCCACCGGTGGAGAAGCTTTCGGCCGAACTCAAGTCGTCCGGCCGGGTGCGCGAGGAACAGGGCGATAGGCGGCCGACGAACTGAGCCCGCCCCTACTCTCCGACCACGGCGAGGGCGAACCCGTCCCAGCCCTTGGCGCCCACGGTCTGGATCGCGGTGGCCCGGAGCCTTGGGTGGTTGCCGAGCAGGCGCAGGGCGGCCTGCGATCCCTGGACGTTCGGGTCGGCGCTGCCGGTGTCGGCCACTGCGCCGCTCCGGATCACATTGTCGAAGACGATCGTGGTGCCGGGCCGCGAGAGGCGCAGCGCCCAGTCGAAATAGCCGGGATTGTTGAGCTTGTCGGCGTCGACGAAGACAAGGTCGAACGGCCCTTCGAGGGTGGGCAGCACGTCCAGCGCCGCGCCGACCCGAAGGTCGATTCGATCCGCCATCCCGGCGCGCTCGAAATTCCGACGCGCGACTTCGGCATGGGCCGCCTCGCGCTCGATCGTCACCACCTGCCCGCCCGCCGGCAGGGCGCGCGCCAGGCAGATCGTGCTGTAGCCGCCGAGCGCGCCGATCTCGAGCACGCGCTTCGCCCCCGTCATGGCGACGAACAGCGCGAGCATTCGCCCCTGCGCTGCCGACACGTCGATCGGCGGCAGACCGGCCGCCGCATTGGCCGCCAGCACGGCGTCGAGCACGGGGTCGGTGAGGTTCAGGACCTCGCCGAGATAGGTGTCCACCTTCGCCGACACGGCCGGGTCGGTTTCGACATGCGACATGGGCTTCTCTCCGAAGGCGAATCGGCGAAAGCTTAGGCGCCACCGGCCGCCTACGGCAATCCTCTGGCCAAGGGAATTCCAAGGAGCGTCAGCGCCCCGGGTCGATCCTCGGCCTTTGCCAGAGCGCCGGGTCGCGCGGGGCGTTGGCAAGCCTGCGGGGGCCGAAGGCGGTGCTGGCGCCGCGAAGGATGGCGCCGAGCTTTTCGCCCGTGCCGGTGGAGATGCGCCGGCCATGTGCGGCCGCGCCGCGTTCCACGAGCTTCAGGCCGATGCGGCGATAAACGAGGGCGGCGGTCGCCACCGCCCAGGCCGAGCGGCGGGGGAGATGGTCGATGCCGATGCGGGCGGAGGCGTAATAGGGCTCGGCCGCTGCGACCAGCCGAGCCTGAAGGCGCGCGACGGGTTCGGCCTTTGCCGGGTCGAGGAGGTCGGCAGGCGTCAGCCCCTCCTCGCGCAGCCAGCCGAGCGGGAGATAGACCCGCCCCTCCCCCGCGTCGGCCACCACATCGCGCGCGATGTTGGTAAGCTGGAAGGCGAGGCCGAGATCGGCGGCGCGATCCAGCACCGCCTCGTCGCGCACGCCCATGACGGCCGACATCATGACGCCGACGACGCCCGCCACATGCCAGCAATAGGTGAGCAGCGCGTCCAGCGTCTCGTAGCGGCGCCCGTCCACATCCAGCGCGAAGCCTTTCAGATGCTCCTCGAACAGCGCGGCGGGCATGGAATGGCGATGCGCAACGCTGGCAAGCGCCAAAAAGCTGGGATGGAGACGCGCCGTCTCGCCGGCCAGCGCGCGCGCCGTGTCCCCCTTCAGACCCGCGATGCGCGCCTCCGGCGGCTCGGGCGCGTGGACACGGCCCTGCCCGCCCTCCTGCCCGTCCACAACATCGTCGCAATGGCGGCACCAGGCGTAAAGGCGCATCACGTCGCGCCGCGTCGCGGGGTCGAACAATTGGGCGGCGGCGGCGAAGCTCTTGGAGCCCTTGGCGATGGAGTCCTCGGCGAAGCGGTCGAGCGCCTCGCCCTGCGTCTGGCTCATGCGGCGGGGTCGAGGATAAGGCCCGCCGTCGCCTTGGCCGAGCCGACGACGCCCGGCACGCCGGCGCCGGGATGCGTGCCCGCGCCGACGAAGTAGAGATTGGGAATCTCGTCGTCGCGGTTGTGCGTGCGGAAATAGGCGGACTGCGTCAGCACCGGGTCGAGCGAGAAGGCCGAGCCGTGATGGGCGTTCAGCTCGGACTTGAAATCGTCCGGCGTGAAGATGCGATGGGTCACGAGATCGGCGCGCAGGCCCGGCATGTATCGTTGCTCGAGATAGTCGAAGATGCGCTCGGCATAGCGCGGCCCTTCCACGCTCCAGTCGAGCGGCGCGTTGCCCAAATGCGGCACGGGCGAGAGCACGTAGTAGCTGCCCGCCCCGTCGGGCGCGAGCGAAGGGTCGGTGGCGCAGGGGCTGTGGAGATAAAGCGAGAAGTCGCCGGCCAAGGTCTTGGCCTTGAAGATTTCGTCGATCAAGGCGCGGTAGCGCGCGCCGAACAGGACGGTGTGATGCGCCAGCTGCGGCTGATGCCGCTTCAGGCCGAAGTAAAGGACGAAGAGCGACATGGAAAAGCGCTTGGTCTTGAGGCGCTTGGCCTCGCTCAACCCGCGCGGCGTGTGGCCGAGCAGCGCGTCGTAGGTGTGGACCACGTCGGCATTGGAGGCAACGAGATCGGCCGCGAGGAGCCTGCCGTCGTGCAGGGTGACGCCCGTCGCGCGGCGCCCCTCCGTTTCGATGCGCGCGACCTCGGCCGAGAGTTCGACCCGCCCGCCGATATCCTCGAACAGCTTGACCATGCCGGCGACCAGCGCGCCGGTGCCGCCCTTGGGAAACCAGACGCCCCATTCGCGCTCCAGCGCATGAATCAGCGCGTAGATCGAGGAGGTCGCGAAGGGATTGCCGCCGACCAGAAGCGAATGGAAGGAGAAGGCCTGCCGAAGCTGGTCGTCCTTGATGAAATCCGAAACCTTGGCATAGACCGAGCGCCAGGCCTGCAGCTTGGCGAGCTTAGGCCCAGCGCGGATCATGTCGCGGAAATGGAGGAAGGGCACGGTGCCGAGCTTGAGATAGCCCTCCTCGAACACGGCGCGGCTATAGGCGAGAAAGCGTTGGTAGCCCTCGACATCGGCGGGGCTCTTGGCGCCGATCTGCCGGTCGAGCTCCGCCTGGTCGTTGGCATAGTCGAACTGGTACCCGTCCTCCCAGCAGAGCCGGTAGAACGGGCTGACGGGCAGAAGCGTGACATAATCCGCCATGCTGCGCCCAGTGGCCTGCCAAAGCTCTTCCAAAGCGCTGGGATCGGTGATGACGGTCGGCCCCGCGTCGAAGACGAAGCCCTGATCCTCGTAGACATAGGCGCGGCCGCCGGGCTTGTCGCGCTTTTCCAGAAGCGTCGTCGCGATGCCCGCCGCCTGGAGGCGGATCGCCAGCGAGAGCCCTCCGAAGCCCGACCCGATCACGATGGCCGTTTGCGGCCGGGACGGGACGGGCGAAGGCGGCGATGCAGATGTCATGCGGTATCCCTGAGGCGAGACGGCGCGGCGAGGATGCGCAAGGCACCGCGCACCGACACGGGCGGCTTGCCCACGAAGATGCGCAGCTTGTCGGAAAATTCCAGCCGTGCGGCGTAGAACCGCGCCACCAGCGGATCGGGCAGCCGATAGAAATGCTCCAGGATGCGGTAGCGCTCGGCCGGCTCGCCCGCCCCGAAGAGAAGCCTGTTCAAGAGCCGGAAATAGGCGCGGTCGCTCCAAAGGTTTCGAGCGTGCTGTGCGAGCAGCCGCGACAGGGCCTCGGCCGAAAGGTCGGGCGCGGAGGAGACGAGATCGGCGACATGCACGGCGTCGGGCAGCGAATAGCCGGTGGTCGGGTGGAACAGGGCGCGGGCGAGGCCCACGGTCGGCACGCCGGCGGCCTCCTCGATCAGTCGCTCCATGTCGCCGCCGAGCGCGATAGGCAGGACGCCATCCTCCTCGCGCGTGAGCCGGGCGAGCTGCCAGCCCTGCCGCTTCGCATAGGCCGCGATCTCGGCGCGCAGCGTTTCGCGGTCGAGTGCGGCGTCGTCGGCGTAGTAGGTGTCCTCGATCAGGAGCCGCGTCGGGGAAAAGGGCAGGACATAGACGAAGCGATAGCCGCCGGCCTGCGGCACGGTGGCGTCCATCACCACGGGGCGCGTCACGCCATGCGGGACGGCGGTCTCCCATTCCTGGCCGAGGAACTTCTGGAAGCCGAGCGAGAGATGGGCGCTGCGGCGCTGCCCTCGCCCGTCGATCACCGCGCGGGAGCGCAGCACCTCGCCGTTTTCCAGCGTGACGCTGCTCGCCGTCAGCGCCCGAACCGGCGCGCCGAGCTTGAGGCGCTCAGTCAGCCGCTCGCGCAGCACCGAGGCGAAGCGCTCGGAGGAAACCGAAGCATAGCCAGTTTCCACGCCGCGCGCGCGGCGGGGAAAGCGCACGTCGTAGCCCGGCCAGCGGTGGGCGACGAAGGGCTCGATCCAGCCGTGCTCGACGGGCGAAAGATCGCCGTCGTGGAAGCTCCAGGTGTGGTTGCCGCCAAGCTCCGCGGCGCTTTCCACCACAAGTACGTCGAGGTCGGGCCGCCGCTCACTCAGACGATGGGCGATCAGCCCGTTGGCGAGCCCGCCGCCGGCCAGAATCAGGTCGAACACCCGCTCCCTCATGCCGGTTCGGGCTCCCGGGCCCGAGCGGGAACGGGCGAGACGAGGAGCCTTTCCGCCCAGTCGGCCGCCGCCTCCGAACCGCCGGCCGAGAGGATCTCGCGGCCGATCCGCGCCGCGTTGCGGCGGAAGCTGGGGTCGCGCAGCATCAGGGCGAGCGCGTCGGCCACCTCGCCCGCGTGAAGGCGGCGATGCGACAGGCGAAGCCCCGCGCCATGGTGGAGCAGCCGCGCGGCGACGCCCGGCTGGTCGTAGGCGATGGGCAGCGCCAGAACGGGCACGCCGGCCTCCATCGCGTCTAGCACCGTGTTGAGCCCGGCATGGGACACGCAGAGATCGGCCTCGGCCAGCACCGCGCGTTGCGGTAGGAAGTCGGTCACCACATCGGCGTCGATCAATCCGGCCTCAGCGGCCGAGAGCCGGCCGCAATGGGCGACGGCCAGCTGCGCGCCGATGCGCCGGCAGGCGCGGGCAACGGCCTGGAACACGCCCAGGCGATGGCCCTGCAACGTGCCGAGCGAGGCGAAGACGAGCGGGCGCGCGCGGTCGCGCCGAAAGGGCAGCTCCTCCCCTGCGCCGCCGCGCGCGCGAAACGGCCCGAGCGCATGAAGCCGCGACGCGTCGGGGCGCGGATAGTCGAAGCCCGGCACGGTCTGCGACAGGGTGGCGAGCGGCGACAGGCAGTCCTCCATTCGCTCGCGCGGGCGAAGGCCGAGATCGAAGCAGGCGGCGCGCAGCGTCTCGCGCTGGCGGCGCAGGAGCAGGCGGGCGACGCGCTCGCCGCCGCGATTGCGCTTGCGGCCCTCGGGCGAGGGATCGAAAGGCCAGCCGAGAAAGGGCGAGGGAATCGCCGGGTCGGGATCGATCGGCAGGGCGGCGGCGATCGACAGGAAGGGAACGCCCTGATGCTCGGCCAGAAGCGCGCCCGCCGGCTCCATCTGATCGGCCAGCACGGCCTCAGCGCCCCAGCGCGCGGCCAGGCCAGGGCCTTCGCGGCAGAGGCTCGCCGTGCGCGCCGCCCCTTCGCGCACCGTGCGCAGGATGCCGAACAGGCCGGTCGGCCGATCGGTCAGCGCGGGGCCGGGCTCGAACGCGCCGGTCTCCCAGACCGCGACGCGGGGCGAGCCGACCAGCGCCCCGCCCCCGGCATTGAGAAGAAAGGCCACGGCATGGCCGCGCGCCACCAGCGCCTCGCCCACCGCCTCGAAGGCGCGGACATGGCTGACGAGCGGCGGGCAGACGAGAAGGAAACGGGTCATGAGGCAAAAGCGGCGGGCAAGGGTCCGCGAACACCGGGACCTCGCGCACCATATGGCGCAGACCCGCCCGCGATCCATCGCGGCGCACCGATGATTTCGCCGGAGTCCGGAGGGGCCGCGCTGGCGCCTCGGCGGTTTTCCAGCGTGGTTTTCACGCAGAGTGGCGAAGTTGCCGAGACGGGCGCGTTGAAGACCCCTGGTCGCTTTGCGGCGGGAAGTGTGTGCTGGCGTTTCCGTGCTCGCGAGACGCCGGATACGAAAGACGCGCGGGCGTCTGGACGACGATCGGCAACGGCCCCGAGTGAGGGACTGGTCCCCAATGCGCTCTGAGAAACCGCGAACAAGCCTCAAGGACCGCTGGCCACGCACGACGCAAAGGCAACCTGGGGAGCCCTGAACACAAGGCGACCGGCGAGTATCGGGAGGTGTCTACGCTCTCGGCTCATGACGGTGAAGGCAGGCGGGTGGGGAGATGGACACGACAAGCTTTGCCGCCCTGGTCGATCTCTGACGTCAGCAAGCCATCGCGATCAGATGGGAAACGGGCATGCTTGGCGCACGCGAGCCGAATCGGAAAGCGCCCGCTGCATTGTCCCACCCAAGGTTCGCGCGCGGCTTGCGCGATCGGCCGCAGCGCGTCGGCGCAACCCTTGGACGGAACGGCGCGTTGGGCTGGAATATTGGGTTCGGATCGGTCGGCACCCGTGGGAGCCGGACGCGCCGGTGGGTGTGGAGTGCGACGACGATGAGCGACATGTCCCATCCCCATCGGCCCGAAGGCCTGTTCGCCCTGCCCGCCGGATTGGCCGGACAGGTGATGGTGGGATTGGGCATCCTGGCGGCGATGGCGGCTTGGCTCGCCTGGATGGACCGCCCGCTGACCTGCCCCTGCGGCACGGTCGCGCTATGGGACGGCGATCCACATTCGCCCGGCGCCTCGCAGCAATTTGCGGACTGGTATTCCGCGCTGCATGTCATGTACGGGATCGGGCTCTACGCCTTCATTCGGCGGATGGCGCCGCGCTGGCCCTTGAGCTGGATGTTCCTGGCGGCTCTCGCCTCCAGCGCGATCTGGGAGGCGATGGAGAACACGCCGGCGATGATCGCCCTGTTCGGGGACACGCCGGGAACGCCGAGCTACGAGGGCGACAGCATTCTCAACGCCTTCGGCGACACGCTATTCGTGGTGCTCGGCTTCTTTGCCGCGCGCGGGCTTCCGGTTCCCGCCACGCTTTTCCTCGCGCTGGCCCTGGAAGGCGCCGTCGCCTTCACGATCGGCGACGGCTTCATCCTGGGGAGCCTGCGTCTTCTGGGCGTCGGGGTTTGAGCCCTCAGGCGTAGAGCGGATTGGCCGAGGCGATGGAATAGGTCGGGCTCATGCCCTCGTCCATGGCGATGGCGTAACGGGCGCGGACCGTTTCGTTCGAGATGCCGATGGCGGCGAGATCGGCCGCGACCTTGTCGAAACCGCCGCGACCACCGGGCTTGGCGACGCCCGCGCCGATCACCGAACCCGCATAGGCATCGATCTCCTGGCCCTCGAGGCCGAGCTGGCGCGCGGCCCACAGGCCGACGATCCGGTCCGCGCGGGCGCGGTCCTGGAACGAGCGCCGCTCGCGGGCGGCGTAGAGATTTTCCTGCATTTCGCGGCGACGATCGATCGACATCTGGCTTTTCCTTTTCCCCTCGCCGCCTCTCTCTGCGGCATGGGAGGACTTTGCCTTGGAACGCCTCAAATTCGACTTTTCAGAATGGAGTCAATTGAATCGATCGCCGAAAAAAGAGTGTTGCGAAATCCTTAACGGGCTTCACTCTCTTCCCTCACGATCCCGCGAGCGAAAACTCAGGCCCGCCGCATGCGGGGCGTCGTGCCCGGCGCGCGCTTGCCCGAACTGCCCGCGCCGGTGCGCCAGTCGCTGCCCGCGATGGACACGACGCGGTTGCCGCGAAAGTCCGTTTCGGCCGCAATATAGCCGCGCTCGGCCATGTAGGTGAGCAGGAAGCGCCCGCGCGAGGGCGAATGGCTGCCATAGGCGCGGGCCAGCGTCTCGTCGCTGGGGCAGGGCTCGCCGTCGCGCGCCGCCTTGGCGAGCAGGAGATAGACGCCCTGCATGTCCTCCGGCAGCTCTTCCGAGCGGCGCACGACCTCGATCCAGTTCTCGTCCTCGCCCGCCGCGCCGATGCCAGCGCGCGCCAGGGCGAGGCGGCGGCGGAAACCGGCCATATCGAGGCCGCCGTCGCCCACGCGCTTGAGGCGGCAATGGGTGACGAAGTCCTGGTAGAGCAGCTGCACGGGGCGGAACGCCGCCTCGGGATCGGCCATCAGATCGGCGAAGATCGCGTCCACCACGACCTGCCGCTCGGCCTCGGCCTCCGGGTCGGGCTCGCTTTCCTCCTCCAGCCGGGCGGGCGCGGGCGCGCCGGCGCGGTTGGCGGCCACGCGCTCCAGAAGCTCGCGCGTCGGCAGCGGCTCGCGCCGCACGGGCGCCGGCAGGGTCTCGGGCTCGTCCGCCCCGGCGGTGAAGATCAGGTCCGCCATGGCCTCGGGGCTGGAATCGGGCAGCGCCATGAGAACCGGGCGACCGGAGCGGCCGGCGGTTTCCACCGGGCCGATGCGGATCGGGATCGGCCGGCGCGACAGGGCGGGGCCGAGCGCCACGAAATGGCCGGGCTCGAGATCGCGAAACCGCTCGGCCTGCCGCCGGTCGAGGCCGAGAAGATCGGCCGCGCGCGCCATGTCGATGTCGAGGAAGGTGCGGCCCATCAGGAAGTTCGAGGCCTCGGCCGCGACGTTCTTGGCGAGCTTGGCGAGGCGCTGCGTCGCGATCATGCCGGCGAGGCCGCGCTTGCGGCCACGGCACATGAGATTGGTCATGGCGCCGAGCGAGATGCGCCGCGCCTCGTCCCCCACTTCGCCCGCCATGGAGGGCGCGAAGATCTGCGCCTCGTCCACCGCAATCAGCATGGGGAACCAGTAATGCCGGTCGGCGTCGAACAGGCCGTTGAGGAAGGCCGCCGCGCAGCTCATCTGCAACTCGGCGTCGAGCCCTTCGAGGTTGAGCACGACGGAGGCGCGGTGTTGGCGAATGCGCGCGGCGATGCGTCCGAGCTCGGACGGGGTGCGGTCGGCATCCACCACGATATGGCCGAAGCGCTCGGAAAAGGAGACGAAGTCACCCTCCGGGTCGATGATCGCCTGTTGAACCCAGCCCGCGCTCTGCTCCAGCACGCGGCGGAAGAGATGCGACTTGCCGGAGCCGGAATTGCCCTGAACGAGAAGGCGGGTCGAAAGAAGCTCCTCGAGATCCATCTCCGCCGGTTCGCCCGTTGCGGTGGTTCCGAGATCGACCGCGACCTTGGTCAAAGCGCACCTCTTCGGAAAAACAGGCCTGAGCGCGCGGCAAGCCACGGCGCGGGGGACGGCCCGACAGGGGTTGGATAGTTCTATCTAGCGGGCGCCATTCACCATTCATAGCGGACCGAGTGTCCCATCCACAGTTTCACGAACGGTCGCTCGTCATCGGTCATCCCTGGCTACGACGCGAGTTCGGATGACCTCGCCTCAGAGCACAGACTTTGGGGAACCCATGCATCGTGAACCAATCCATCGCAGACTATCCAGCGTATAGATCGTTTACGATGCAAGCCGGGTCGTTGGAATTAGAGCTTCGTTTACGAGTAGCTACTCGCTTGCTTCACCTGCAATTAAGTTGCTTCAAGTTATATACTTCCAGGGGATCAGGAGATTACCCAGGGAAACTTACGAACGCAGAGGGCGTTTCGATGCGCTTGACGATAAAGTCCAAACTTGCCGCCAGCTTCGGATGCATCCTCGCCCTGAGCGGGGGCATCGGCTATTTCGGAATGGCGAGCCTTGATCGGGCGAACTCCACCCTGGACAATTTTGCAGCCGGACCCTTCGTCCAGTCGAGCGCGGCCAAGGATTTCCAATCGTCCCTGCGCGCGATCCGGCTCGACATCCGCCGCATGACCGACAGCGCGGACCCGGCCGTGATCGAGACCATCAAGCGCCAGTATGATGGGGACTGGGCCAACATGGAGGCGGCGCAGAAGGCGCTGCTCGCGTCCATGCCCGCCGCCGAGCGGGATCGGTTCAAGGATCTCGATGGGCTGCTCCACGACTATCGCCCGCTGACGGACGAGGCCATCGCCGCCGCCTCGCAGGCCGACGCCAACGAGGGCAACACCGCGCTCACCAAGACCGCTCCGGCCGCAGAGGCCTATCGCGCCGCCCTGAACGATCTGGAAGCGCGCGGCAAGGAGGCCCAACTCGACGCCGCCACGCTCACTCAATGGCGAGTGCAGCTCGACGCTCTGGCCAGCGGCGCGCAGCTGGACATGTTGAAGACGATCAACCTTTCCGACAGTACGGCCATCCTCGCCGCGAGCGACCGGCTGAACGCGACCAATCAGGCCTTCGAAACGGCCCTTAGCGGCATGACCGCCGCCGCGCCCGCCCTGTCGCGAGAATGGGACGCGGTGCGCCAGCGCTGGCAGGACTCCTTCGCGGCGACGCGCAAGGCAGCCGATCACGGCGCGGAGAACTGGTCCGAGAAGGTCACCCTTCTCCTCGGCAAGATCCGCACCGTGGAAAGCAAGCTGTCCGAGCAGTTGGATACGGCGGCCGCGCGCGCCAACGAGGTGACGCAGGCGTCTCTGGCCGATGCCAAGACCTCCTACGACCAGACCCGATTCTGGCTTCTGACCATGCTGGTGGGCTCGGTTCTCGCCGGAACCGCCGCCGCCGCCTGGATCGCCCTGTCCATCTCGCGCGGCCTCGGCCGCTCCGTGAAGCTGGCCGAGGCAATCGCGCAGGGCGACCTGACGCAGCGGGTCGAGGCCAAGGGGTCGGACGAGATCGCCGATCTCCAGCGCGCCATGGGCCGCATGGTCGTCAACCTGTCCGAGATCGCCTCGGACGTGACGACCTCCGCCTCGCAGGTCGCCGCCGGGTCGACGCAGGCAGCCGTCACCGCCGAGCAGTTGTCCGCCGGCTCCACCCAGCAGGCCGCGACCACGCAGCGCCTTTCCTCCGGCGCCAGCGAGCAGGCCGCCGCCACCGAACAGGCCTCGGCCGCGATGGAGGAAATGGCGGCCAATATCCGCCAGAACGCCGAGAACGCCACCACCACGGAAAAGATCGCGACGCTCGCCGCCACCAATGCCGCGCGCAGCGGCGAGGCCGTGCAGAAGTCGGTGGACGCCATGCGCACCATCGCCGCCAAGATTTCGGTGGTGCAGGAGATCGCCCGTCAGACCGACCTTCTGGCGCTGAACGCGGCGATCGAGGCCGCCCGTGCCGGCCAGCACGGCAAGGGCTTCGCCGTGGTCGCCTCCGAAGTGCGCAAGCTCGCCGAACGCTCGCAGCACGCGGCGCTGGAAATCGGCGCGTTGTCCGGCGAAACGCTGGGCGTGGCCGAGGAGGCCGGCACCATGCTCGGCGCGCTGGTGCCCGACATCCGCCGCACGGCGGAGCTGGTAGCCGAAATCTCGGCCGCCTGCCGCGAGCAGAATATCGGCGCCGAGCAGATCAACCAGGCGATCACGCAGCTCGACCAGGTGACGCAGCAGACCGTCGCGTCCGTCACCGAGCTCGATCAGGTGACGCAGGCGTCGAGCGGCGCCGCCAACGAAATGTCGGTCACGGCCGAGCAGCTTTCGGGCGAGGCGCGGCGTCTCGCCGAACGGGCGAGCTTCTTCCGCGTCGATCCGGCTCACACCGCGAAGGGCGCCGAGACCGCCGCGACCCAGCCCGTCCGCATCCAGATCGGCCCCTCCGTCAAAGCCAATGTCCGCGAGTTGCAGGCGGCGGCCCAGCAGTTCGCTCCGGCCGCTGGCGCGGTCAAGGGCAAGGAGGCCGGGAAGGCGAACGGGTTCAACCTCGAACTCGACTCGAACTTCGAGCGCATGAGCGCCTGACGGCCGAGCCGGAAGGCTGATCGGAAAAGCAGACGGGGCGGACGATCGGATCGTCCGCCCCGTCTTTCGTTCGGGAAGTGGTTCGTTGGAGGGCTTGAGAGCGCCCGTCCGTCAGTCGACGGCGATCTCCGGCACTTCCCGCTTCACCCGTGCCATATCCTCTTCGAAAGCCGCCGTCTCGCGACGCTGCGCCTCGGGGTCGGGCAGGCGTAGGATATAGGCGGGGTGGACCGTGACGAGGAGCTTGGTCTTCCCGTCGGGCAGGTCGATCAGGCGTGAGCGCGTGTCGCGGATCGTCACGGCATGGCCGAGCACCGAGGCCGCCGCCGTTGCGCCGAGAGCCACGATGAGCTTGGGCTGGATCAGCTCGCGCTCCTGCTCCAGCCACCAGCGGCAGACCTTCACCTCACCCATATTGGGCTTGGCATGGATGCGCCGCTTGCCGCGCGGCTCGAACTTGAAATGCTTCACCGCGTTGGTGACATAAGCCTGGGTGCGGTCGATGCCCGCCGCCGCCAGCGCCGCGTCGAAGACCTTGCCGGCCGGGCCGATGAAGGGCTCGCCCGCCAGATCCTCCTGATCGCCCGGCTGCTCGCCGACGAAGATGACCGGCGCGTCTGCTGGCCCCTTGCCGAACACGGTCTGCGTCGCCGGCTCCCAGAGCGGGCAAGCCTTGCAGTGCATCGCCTGTTCCCGCGCCTCTTCCAGATCATCCGGCGCTTTGTTGAAGCCGTTGAAGACCGGAGCCTTCGCAACCCTTGCCATCTCGCCGCGCTCCTTTGCCCGTTCGTGACGAAAACTCGGCAAGGTCGGCGCGGTTTCGATCATGCGGCGCGATGCCTCTTCCGCCCCGCGCACGAGCGGTTCAATCAGCGCGGCCTCGGGCAGGTTGTGCCAGTATTTCTTCGGCATCTCGGCCTGCATCGCCTTCACCTTCAACCGCGCCGGGTTGAAGATCGAGCGGTAGTACGTGAGCCAGAGCGCCTCCATCGCATCCTCCGGCGGCTTGTCGGCGGGGTCGGCGCCGGGGGCGAAGGTCAGTTCGGCCCCGTCCCAATGGACGGAGCGCTTAGGGGTCAGGATGCTCCAGATCATGCCGGGGAAGCGGCGCATGAAGAAGGGCGCGGTGAACTCGACCACATGATGGAAGGGCTCGAACCAGGCGACATAGAGAAAGCCGCCCGCCTCCGTCTCGATCTCGCGAAAGCGCACGAAGGCCTTCATCTTGTGGCTGTCGCGCCGAACCGCCTTTTCCATCTCGTGCGCGTGGGCGACGTCGGGGTCGGCCAGGATTTCCAGGAGCTTGCGCTCGGCCTGAAGGCGCCACAGGAGCCGATAGGCGAAGCTGAATCGCTCGGGGTCGCTATGGCAGACGAGCTTGCGGGCGAGATCGGGAAAGCTGCGCGGCACGGAAAAAGGCGGCGCGTCGGCCGGAGCTGGCGAAAGCGGCTCCGCGAAGAGCCCGCCCGCACCCTCTCCCACTTGGAAGCTCAGCGCCTCGGGCCCGATACCGAGCGCCAGCGCGCTTCGCGCGGCGTCGCGCCAACCGTCGAAATCGGCGGGAAAGGCCAGCCTCGCCTCGAACATCGCGCCCTCTCCCGCCTGAACCTTTCGGCCTCAACGTCGGGTCGCGCCGTTCGGCTCCAGCGCCGTTGGTTGTCTGCGGCATCCCGCCGCGAAGCGATAGACCTCTAATAAGAACGGGGCGGCTGACGGCCGCCCCATCCCGAACCGTATTAGTTGGAAGAGGGCTTGGCGGCCTTGCCGTCGGCCTCTTCTTCCGCCTCGTCTTCCTCGTCTTCGTCCTCATCCTCCTCCAGATCTTCTCCGAAGGGGAAGGACTCCACCATCTGCTCGACGTCCTCGTAGATTTCGTCGAGGAATTCCATGGCCGCGTCGGCGTCCTCGGTGCCCTGCGTCACCAGCATCGCGAGCTGGATCTTCAGGACGCTGGCGACGTCGTCCAGTTCCATCCCCTGGAAGATCGCCGCGATCTTTTCGGAGATCTCGTCGGTCTTGGCTTCGGTCAGCATGGTCGGGTCTCCTTGGGTTCGGCTGGAGAGAAGAAGGCGATCGTCGGCCGGTGGTTCCGGGTTTCCCGGTCTCGCGCATCCTCTTTGGGCAAGCAGGGCTCCGCTCACCTGGGGCGCCTCTAGCAGAAAGCGAGCGGGCGCACCGGCTTTTTAGCCGCCATCAACGGCAATTTCACGAAACAGGCCTTGGGCAAGCCGACCTCAGGCCGGCGAAGCCCGGCGCGGCGGGCGGCGGGTGCGCGCGGGAGAAGCCGGCGAGGCAGCTGGCGGCGCGGCGGCGGGCGCGGGAGCCCCATCCCCCGCCCCGGCACCAGCCGGAGCCTCCCCGCCCTCCGGCGCCAGTGCGCGATAGACCGTCATGCGCGAGACCTTGAGCGCGCGGGCGATGTCGGTCACGCCCTCCCCGGCCGCGCGGCGGCGGCGGATCTCGGCATTGGGCGCGGTGCGCGGGCGGCCCTTGTAGATGCCGCGCTGCTTGGCGGCCTCGATGCCGGCGCGCTGGCGCTCCAGAATGAAGCGATGCTCCATCTCGGCCACCATGCCGAGCACGGTGACGACGATGCGGCCGAGATCGCCGCTGGTGGTGAGTTCGGGATCGAGGACCCTCAGCGAAGCCCCGGCCTTGTCGAGATCGTGGACGATGTTGAGCACGTCGCGCGTCGAGCGCCCGAGCCGGTCGAGCCGCACCACGACGAGTTCGTCCCCCTCCCGCAGGAACTGAAGGACCGTTTCCAGCTCGTCCCGCCCGGCCATCGACTTTCCGGACTGCTTTTCGGAGCGGACGATGGTGCAGCCCGCCGCCTTCAGCCGCTCCACCTGAAGCGTCAGGTCCTGGTCGGCGGTGCTGACGCGGGCATATCCGATTCGAGCCATGGGCGATCCGTCACGCTAGGGTCCCCTGGTGTGCGACGCGCCCGGCCAGGGGTCAAGCCGCGTCGCCCCCCGGCGCTTCGCTTGGCCGCGGACGCGAAAAGGCCGGGCGGAGAGAGCTCCGCCCGGCCTTTCGTTTCAGCGATAGCCCGTCGTCAGTAGACGTAGCGGTTCACGACGCCTTCCAGATATTCCTGGCGGCCCGAACGGGGCTGCGGCTGGAGGCCGAGGCCGCGCTCGGCCACCGCCTCGAAGCTCGATCCGCCCGAAAGGATCGTCTGGTTCTCCGGCTTGTCCCAGCCGGCATAGCGCTCGGCCAGCGGCTTCTCCAGCGCGCCTTCGTTCAGCATGCGCTCGGCCGAGATCAGCGCTTTCGCGCAGGCGTCCATCGAGGCGACATGGGCGATCACGAGATCCTGCGGGTCGATCGACTGGCGGCGGATCTTGGCGTCGAAGTTCAGGCCGCCCGTGGTGAAGCCGCCATGCTTCAGCATCTCGTGGAAGACCAGCGTCATTTCCTTGACGTCCATGGCGAACTGGTCGGTGTCCCAGCCGAGCAGGTCGTCACCACGATTGATGTCGAGCGAGCCGAACAGGTCGTTGGCATAGGCGAGCTTCACTTCGTGGTCGAAGGAATGGCCGGCGAGGATGGCGTGGTTCTGCTCGAGGTTGAGCTTCACGTCGTTGACCAGATCGTACTTCTGCAGGAAGCCGAAAACGGTCGCCGTGTCGAAGTCGTACTGGTGCTTGGAGGGCTCCTTGGGCTTGGGCTCGATCAGGATCGGACCCTTGAAGCCGATCTTGTGCTTGTAGTCGACCAGCATGGACAGGAAGCGGCCGAGCTGGTCCAGCTCGCGCTTCATGTCGGTGTTGAGCAGGGTCTCGTAGCCCTCGCGCCCGCCCCAGCAGACATAGTTCTCGCCGCCCAGACGATGCGTGACGTCGATCGCCGCCTTCACCTGGCCGCAGGCATAGGCGAAGACGTCCGGGTCCGGATTGGTCGCCGCGCCCGCCATGTAGCGGCGGTTGGAGAAGAGGTTCGCCGTGCCCCAGAGAAGGCGCGTGCGATGGGTCTTCATCTTCTCCTCGAAGATGTCGGCGATCACGTTAAGGTTCTTGATCGACTCGCCCAGCGTCTCGCCCTCGGGCGCCACGTCCACGTCGTGGAAGCTGAAGAACGGCGCGTCGAGGATCTGGAACAGCTCGAAGGCGACCTCGGCCTTTTCCTTGGCCTTGGCCAGCGGATCGCCGCCCTGGCGCATCCAGGGGCGGTTGAAGGTCTCGCCGCCGAACGGATCGCCGCCCGGCCAGGTGAAGGAGTGCCAGTAGCAGATGGCGAAGCGGAGCTGGTCTTCCATGGACCGGCCCATCACCTGCCGGTTCTTGTCGTAGAAGCGGAAGGCCAGGGGATTGGTGCTCCCCTCCCCTTCGAAGCGCACGCTGGAATCGAGCCCGAAGTAACCGTTCGCTTGGGTCATGGCGGTCCTGGAGTGACGGGCGCGGCGACAAGCCGAGCCTCTTGATTGAGCTACGTACCTCAAAAACCCCTTACACCGCAATCCCGCACCGATCGGGCGCGGCTCACGGCAGGTTGTCCTTCATGAGGATTTCAATGCGGATGCGCTCCTGCGCCTCGTCCAGCTGGGTGCCGGTGAGTTCCGCCGAAAGCGCGCGCAGCGCCGAGCGGGCCTCGTGGCCGGGGTCCTGAACGATCAGGACGTCGATCGCGCCGCTCTCGATCAGAGGCCGGGTTTCGGCGGTCAGCTCATGCGCGATCACCAGCGGCTGCAGGTCGTATTCCGACAGGGCGGCGGCGAGCCCGGCATTGCCGGCGCCGGCGCTGTAGATCGCGGCGGGCGGGGCGGAGCGATGCAGGAAGCGGCGCACGGCCTCCTTCGTCAGGTCGGGATCGTCCTGCCCCTCCATCACGGCGTCGAGCCGCAGCAGCGGGTAGCGCGCGGCCAGCACCTCCTGAAACCCGTCCAGCCGATCGCGATGGTCGCGCAGCGCCCGCGCGCCCAGAAGCACGGCGACCGAGCGCGGCTCCGATCCGCTGAGGCGCCCGGCGAGCGCCGCCGCGACGCGGCCCGCCGCGCGATTGTCGACGCCGACATAGCGCGCCCGCGCCGAGCCCGGCACGTCGGAAACAAGCGTCACGACGGGCACGCCGCGCGCGCCGGCCGCATCGATGGCGGCGGCGACAGTGGGATGGTCGAGCCCGACCGCCAGAACGGCGTCGTGCGAGCCGCCGGCGCGCTCGATCTCGGCGGCAAGGCCGGCCGGGTCGAACGTGTCGACCTCCATCAGGTCCAGCGCCAGGGCGCGGGCGGCGGGGCGGCGCGAGGCGCGCTCCAGCTCGTCCCGAAGCCGCAGCATGAAGGGATTGGAGCCGCGCGGCAGAAGCGCGGCGACGCGAAACCGCGCCCGGCGGGCCAGCGCGGCGGCGCCGGGATGGCGCTCGAAGCGCAGAGCCGCCATGGCCGCCTCGACCTTCTCGACCGTGGCGAGGCGCACGCCGGGACGCCGGTTGAGCACGCGGTCCGCCGTGGCGAGGCTGACGCCCGCCGCCCTCGCCACGTCGCTCAAGGTCGGCGCCGGGCGCTCGCTTTCCTCCGCCTCGGAGGTCGAACGCCTCGCGCCATCCCCTCCATCCATGCCAGCCCCCGCGCTTGCGCTTTTTGGGCTAGACTCGCATGGGCCGCCGCGAATGTCGCCAGTTTTCCCGACGCCGTCCGCAGCTTTGACAATCGGGAGGCGAGACGACAGGAAGACGGGAGACCGAACGCCCGGGGGAGCGCATGAGCCTGATCTTCGTCCTGAACGGACCGAACCTGAACCTTCTCGGCAAGCGCCAGCCGGAGATCTACGGGCGCGAGACGCTGGCGGATGTCGAGCGCGACTGCCGCGAGCTCGCCGGGGAGCTGGGCCACGAGATCCGGTTTCACCAGTCGAACCGCGAATACGAGATCATCGACTGGGTGCACGAGGCGCGCGAGACGGCGGCCGGCATCGTCATCAACCCCGCCGCCTTCACCCACACGTCGGTCGCCATTCTCGACGCGCTCAACGCCTTCGAAGGCGTCGTGGTGGAAGTGCACATTTCCAACGTCCACAAGCGCGAAAGCTTCCGCCACCATTCCTTCGTCTCGCTGCGGGCGGACGGCGTGATCGCCGGGCTGGGCACGGAAGGCTACCGGCTGGCGCTCCGCCACGTCGTCTCGCGCTTGGCCGCGAAGGCGACCGGCTGACACGGCAAGGCCCAGTGCGGCCGGGCTTTCGGGCTCGGGCCGAGACGGGCGCTGAGACGTGCGCCGGGGCTGCGTGAAGCCTCGGCGATTGTCATGTGCGAAGCGAGCTTGCATCTCGACGCGGTCGATTCACCAAAAACGAGGGTGCTGGACGATTTGTTTTGCTTAGCATACTAAATTGGATCGATCGCGCCGGCCCGCTCTTGCCCGGCATGGCTTTCCTACCGAGTTCACGTCATGCGTATTGCCCAGGGTCATCTGGCGTCCTGGCCCCAGACCCCACGTCCCGCCCCCTTTCCCTGGATCAGTTCGGCACTTCTGATCGGCTGTCTGGCGCCGCTTCTAGGCCATGCGCTCATGGCGCTGTCCGCCTCGATCTTTCAGGAGAACGGCGCCATCGAGGATGCGCAGGCGCTGCTTCTGGCCTTTGCCGCGCTCGGCTTCCTCAACGCCTATCGCCGGGCGGGCGATGCCAAGGCGCTGTTCTGCATCGCGATGGGCGCGCTGTCGATTCTCGCGCTCCAGCGTGAAATCCCGGCCTGCGAAAGCGCCTTCTTCGAAGGGGGCCTTTGCGTGCCTCGCGCGGCCAAGATTCCTTTGTCCGGCGCGGTCGCCCTTATCGCGGGCATGCTGGCGCTCGCCAAGCGGCCGCGCTGGCGCAGCTTTCTCGACCTTCGCAATCTCGCCTGGGTCTGGCCCGTGGGCATCGCCGCCCTTCTGCTCGGCGCGGCGGAGCTTGCCGAACACGCCCTGCATCAGGAGATGGAGGAAACGCTGGAATTCGGCGCCTATGCCTATCTCGCGACCTTCGCGATCTGGATCGCCCGCGCGCCTGCGGTCGATAAGGCCCACCGGAAAGCGGTGAAGCCCGAAACACGATAGGGCCTGTTAAGCAAAAGGCGGAGAGGCCGAGGCCGCGCCACGTCAGGACGCGTCGCCGCCTTCGATCAGGCCCCGCAGAAGGCGCTCGTCCGGCCTCGTCCCGGGCTCGGCTTCGCCATCGGCACCGGGCCGTCCGTCCAAGAGACCGTCGAGATCCAGTTGCGCGATCTCGTCGTAGAAGCTTTCGGGCGAGACCTGAAGCTGGCGGCTGATGCGAAACAGGCGGCTGGTAGACAGGCGGCTTTCTCCCGCCTCGTAGCGCAGGATCTGCGCCTCCGAGACCCCGATCCCCTCGCCGAGGCGCTCGGGCGACCATCCCAGCGCTTCCCGCAATTGTTTCAGGCGCTTGCCCAGCAGCAGATCGAGAGGGTCGTTCGGCACGTGGTCCTTCGCGCAATCGATAAAGCGTCGAGCGTTCGACGCACCCGCCGCCGCGTTCGCGCGGGCGGCCCGGAGCCCTGCGACGAGAGACAGCCGTGCGTTGTTTCGGCTCCCCTTTAGGTCGTATTTTCGCCGAACTCAAGGGAGCGGACCGCCGCAGGACCCGGCGGCGGCCGCGATGGAGCGACCGCCCCTAACGCTCCAGGAAGGCGCGGTTCATGCTGTCCTGCACGGGCTTCACGAGATAGTTCAGGAAGGTGCGGTGCGAGGTCTCGATGAAAATGTCGGCCGGCATGCCGGGATTGACGCGAAGGCCCGGCACGCGCTCCACCTCATGCTCCTGCAGGGTGACTCGCACGACATAGACATCGCCCATGCGGCCCGGCCGAGGGTCGGGCACCGTGTCGGCCGAGACATAGGTGACGAGGCCGCGCATCTGCGGCGTCGTGCGCTGGTTGAAGCTGGTGAGGCGCACGCCCGCCGGCTGGCCCGAGCGCACGCCGTTGATATCTGTCGGGTTGATCAAGGTCTCGATCACCAGCTTCTCGTCGCGCGGCAGGATCTCGGCGATCTGCCGGCCGCTTTCCACGACGCCGCCGGCCGTGTGGTAGTTCAGCTTGACCAGTGTGCCCGAGACGGGCGCGCGCACCTCGGTGCGGCCGAGAACGCTCTGGGCGGCAAGCAGCTGCTCGCGCATGTCGTCCATGTCGGCCTCGATGCCCTGCAGCTCCTGCGTCGCGCCCTGCTGGACCTCCTGGCGCGCCTGGGCGATCTGCCCGTCGAGCCGGGCGATCTGCGAGCGCATGTCGCCCAGTTCCCCTTCGATCCGGCCGAGCGAACCCTCCGCCTCGGCCGCCGCCCGCTCCACGGTGAAGAGATCGGAGCGGCGATAGAGCCCTTGTTTGAAGAGGATGGTCTTGGCGGCCAGTTCCTGCCGGATCAGGCTGCCCTGCCGCTCCACCGCCTGGCGCTGGGCCTGCGAGCCCTCCATACGCCGGCGCAGCGATTCCTGATTGCGCAGGAGCACTGCGATCTGGCCTTCCAGCGCCCGGCGGGCGGCGGCGAAGACGCTGCGCTGCCCTTCGAAGACGCGGTCGGCCTCCTTGCGGTCCTCGGCGTCCACCTCGATCGCGCCGAAATCGAGCGTCTCCTCCCCTGAGATCATGGCCTGGAGGCGGGCGGCACGCGCCTGATAGCTGGCAATGCGCAGGAGAAGGCGGCGGACATTCGTGCGCGCCGCCGTCTCGTCCAGCATCACGAGCGGCTGGCCCTTCTCTACCCTGTCGCCCTCCTCCACCAGGATGGCGCGGATGATGCCGCCTTCGAAATGCTGCACCTGCTTGTTCTTGCCGGTGGCGACGAAGGTGCCGTGCGAGACCACGGCGGCGGCGAGCGGGGCTGTGCTCGCCCAGGTGCCGAAGCCGCCGAAGATGACGACCGACAGCGCGAGGCCGCCGATCACCGTGCCCCGGATGGTGCGCGGCACGCCGACATACCAATCCTCGATCACCTCGCCGGGCCGGGCCGGGCCACGCGTCGCGCCCCCATTTTTCGCGCTCATGGGACTCTCCGCTGAACGGGAACGTTGCTCTCGCCGGCCGTCTGGCCGGAGATCATCGCCAGGATCTGGTTGCGCTCGCCGATGGCCGAGATCGCGCCCTTGTCCATCACCATGATCCGGTCGACGCAGCGCAGGAGCGAATGACGCTGCGTGATGGCGACCACCGTCGTGCCGTTGGCCTTGGCCTTGGTCATGGCGAGCGCCAGGGCGCGCTCGCCATCCGTGTCGAGATTGGAGTTCGGCTCGTCCAGCACGACGAGGCGCGGATTGCCGAAGAAGGCGCGCGCCAGGCCGATGCGCTGCTTCTGCCCGCCCGAAAGCGGCGCGCCGTCGGCGGCGATCACCGTCTCGTAGCCCTGCGGGAAGGAGGCGACGAGCTCGTGGATATCGGCCAGCATGGCCGCCTCGAATACGTCCTCGTCGAGGGCGTCGTCGCGCATGCGGGCGATGTTGACCTTGATCGAGGCGGGGAAGAGCTGCACGTCCTGCGGCAGGTAACCGATGCTCTCGCCGAGCTGGCGCGGGTCCCAGTTCTTGAGGTCCATGAGGTCAAGCCGGACATTGCCCGCCGTCGGCACGATGGAGCCGACCAGCATGCGGCCGATCGTGGACTTGCCGGCGCCCGACGAGCCGATGATGCCCAGCGCCTCGCCGGGCTTTAGCGAGAAGGAAAGGCCGTTGAGGATCACCTTCTTGTTGGGCGGCGGCACGTAGAGCACGCGGTCGACGTCGAGCCGCCCTTCCGGCCGGGGCAGGCGCAGGCGCTCGACATTGAGCGGCGAGTTGAGGAGGAGATGCGAGATGCGACCATAGGCGGCGCGCGACTGGATATAGGTGCGCCAGCCCTCGATCGTGCCCTCCACCGGCGCCAGGGCGCGGCTGGAGATGATCGAGGAGGCGATCACCATGCCGCCCGTGAGCTGGCCGTCGAGCGAGAGATAGGCGCCCCAGCCGAGCATGCCGACCTGCGCGAAGAGGCGCAGCGCCTTGGACAGGGACGAGAAGAAGACGTTGCGGTCCTGCGCCGCGACCTGCGAGCGGAGCGAGGCCGCGTTGTCCCGGCCCCAGAGGCGCACGGCCTCGGGGATCATGCCGAGCGCGTTGATGATCTGCGCGTTCCGCGACAGGGCGTCGAGCGTCATGTTGGAGCGGGCGTTGTGGCCGGCGGCTTCCGCGAAATGCACCGCCGTCGCGCGCTTGTTGAAGAAGGCGACCGTCAGAAGCACCAGGACCGAGACCACGACGATGGCGCCCATATGCGGATGCACCAGCCAGACCGCGAAGATGAAGAGCGGCGCCAGCGGCGCGTCCAGCATGGCGAGCAGCGTCGAGCCGGTGAGAAAGGCGCGGATGTGCTGGAGGTCGGCGAGGATCTGGTAGTCCTTGCCCGAGCCCGACAGCGCCGAGCGCGAGGCGGCCGCCAGAATGGGCGAGCCGAGCCGCGTTTCCACCTCGACGGCGGTGCGCATCAGGATCGTGCGGCGGATGAGGTCGAGCGTCACCTGCCCGATGATGGCGCCCACCACGATCAGCGTCAGCATCACCAGCGTGTCGAGCGAGCGCGAGGTGAGCACACGGTCCGAGATCTGGAACAGGTAGATCGGCACCGCCAGAACCAGGACGTTGACGAGGATCGTGAAGGCGAAGACCCAGGCGATGTTGCGCCGGACGCGCGCCTTGGTCTGCTCCAGCGCCACGCGGAAGTTCACCTGCTGGCTCTTGCGGGTGATCTGCGAGGCGCCATCGTTGGCGGCGGCGCGGCCCTCGGGCAGGAGCGGGCCGCCCGCCTCGCCCTCGATCGTGGTGCCGCGCAGCGGCGGCGGGCCGCCACGCTTGGGCTCGGGCGCGCCTTGCGCGGCGGCCGCCGCGGCGGGCGGCCGGACGGGCTCGGCGGCGGCCGGCGCGAGCGGCGGCGCCTCGATCTCGATCAGCGGCGGCGCGGCGGGCGGAGTGGCAGGCGCGCGCGGCGCTTCGGTACGCGGGGCCGCTGAGGCAGTGGCTCCTGCGGCCGGTGCGGCGGCGGCCGGAACCGGCGCCCCCTGCGGCGCGGTGGCGGCAGGCGCGGTGGCGGCCCGTGCTGCCGTCGGCTGCGCGGGCACTGGCTCGGGCACGGACACCGGCACGGGTGCCGGGAATGGGTCCTGCCCCTCGGCACGCATGGCGCTCACCGCCGCCTGCATGGAGGCGAAGATTTCGCGCTCACGCGCGTCGCGCTCCGGGTCCGACAGGCGCGGGCCGGGCTTGTCCTCGTTCATGGCTTGGATCCCCCTCTTTGGTCGTCTTCTTGGTCTTGGATCGGTTGCGGCGCGGCCCTTTCGGCCGCGCCGGGACAGGCGGCCGCCTCAGGAAAGGATGCCGCCCACCCCGTCCGCCCCCGCATCGTGGGCAAGGGTCGCGTGGCTCTGCGACAGGGCGTTGGAGAAATGGTTCGCCCCGTCGCCCTGGATGTCGGAGACGAAGGCGATCACCTCGGGCGCCAGCGTCCCGGTGTCGAAGGTCTGGATGTCGGGCCCGCTCGCCACGAGATCGGCCTGAAGCAGCATGGAGCCGGAATAGTATTCGCCGCCGAGAAAGCGGACATGGCCGGCATCGTCGACATCGACGATCCTGGCCTCGTTGAGCAGCGTGTTGCCGCCGGTCGTCACCGTCCACTGCGCGTCGGGCGCCACCGCGTTGGCGATGCGCGCCAGCGTGCCGTCGGCCATGCGCACTGTGTCGGCATCGTCCACGATGTTGATCTGCGAGATGACGTTCATCTCGATCACGTCGCCGGTGATGTAGAGAACGCGGACATTGTGGGCGCCGAGAAAGGCGAGATCGGCACCCAGACTCGGGTCGCCGCTGGCGAGCTTGCTCTGGAAGGCGGAGACGAGGTCGCGCATCTCCGGCGAGAAGGCCGCGAAATCCCCCACCGCGCCGACATTGTGGATCGAGGCGTGGTTGATCAGGAGATTGCCCGAGGTCGAAACCGAGCCGCCCGTGCCGGCGGCGTCGGAGACGATCCGGTCGCTGTCGTTCAGGACGTTGATCTGCTGGATGAAATTGCCCTCGTAGACGCTGCCGCCGACGATCACGAGGTCGTAGGAGCCGAGAAGCTTGGAGAGCTGGGCGATGTTGAGGCTCTCGTTGCCGCCGGTCGCGGCGCGCACCGTGGACTCCATTGAGGAGAGAACCACCTGGTCGCCGTCCAGCGTCAGCTTCACCTGCCGCAGGAAGTTCGCGATCTCCAGATTGCCCTCGATCACGTCCACCTTGTAATTGGCGGGAAAGCCGTCGCGCGGATCGAGACCGGGCCTGGCGCCGGGTGTGTCGTCGGTGCGTTCGAAGACGGCGATGTTGAGGCTGCGCGTCGTGTCGGCGATCGCGGTGGACACGGCCTGGCCGAGCCCGTCGGCCGTGTCGGCATCGGCATGGATGTTGAGCTGGCGGATCGAGTTCACTTCGAACCAGTCACCCTTGACGGCGGTCACGGCGCCGAGATGCCCGACATTGATCAGGATCGCTTGGTTCACCGAAAGATTGCCGCCGGTCGTGAGGTAGGGCTGATCCTCCAGCAGATCGGCGGGTTTGCGCATGTCTTCGACCAGCGCGGCGATGTCGGGAGCGGCCTCCAGCCGCTCGCCATTGACGAAGACGCCCTCATGTCCGACCGGCGCGCCGAGCGCGGAGGGCTCCTCGCCGGCGGAGGCGGCGGTCTCGCGCAGCACGCCGGCCAGTTCCGTCGGCATGTGCGGAATGCTGGGGAGGGACATGAAGTCCTTGGCCGCCGTCAGCATCGCCTCGAACTGCTGCGTCACATGCCCCACCACGGCGAGCGGATCGGCGTCGGGGTCGAGGATCAGCGTGTCGCGATCGTCGAGAAGGCCGATCTGGTCCTGGATGGCGAAGAGCGAGTCGGAGGGAACCGAGCGGTAGTGATAGAGCGCGTCGTGCGGCGCCGAGCCCATCGCTTCCCAACCGGCGGAACTGGGAAGATCGGTGGTCGCGGGAACGCGGGCCAGCGGCAGATGCAGCGGGTCGATCGACACCTCGACATGGGGCGGCGCAAGGCGCCGGCCGGTTACCTCTTCGATCTCGAACCGATCGTTGGCGAGGCGGATGTGAGGATCGCTGACGGGAGGGGAAAGGCCGGCGCTTCGTGCCTCCGGGGCTTCGTCCCGCCCGGCCAGCGGATGGACCCTGGCGAGATGCGGGCTGCCGGACAGGAGCCGGTCGTGACTCCCGGGATCGACCTCGTTGACGCGGAACAGGCCGATGAAGCGCGCGATGGTTTCCTGGGCCTCGATCATGAGCATCGGATCGCTCCTTTCGAAACCTCGGTTCTAGGCGGAGGGCTAGGCGGGGCTTAGGAGGAAAAAGGGCCCACGCCGCTCCGGGGAGACGACGCGAGCCCAAGGGTGGAGCGCCCGAGGGGGGCAAGGGCGCTCCGGCTGGAGATCTAGGCGTCGCCGAAGTCGGCCCCGCCCGCGTCGCCGCCCACCACGGCCATGTCGACGCTGGTGAACTGGATGTTCGCGCCCATCGAGATGTCCATGTTGAGAGCTTCATGGCCGGCCGAGACGCCCGCCGCCGCGCTGTTGCCCGCCGAAAGCGTGGAGCTGTCGCCAGCGGTCAGCGTGCCGTTGTGCATGGCATCCGCCGTGCCGCCATAGAGGCCCGAGGAGCTGAGGGAGAAGCTGCCGCTGCCGCTCTGCATCTGCAGGCTGGTGCTCGGCTGGTTCAGCCAATCGCTGTCGTTGAGCGTCGCGATCTGCTGGATGGAGAAGACGTTGCCGTCTCCAAGCAGTGCCTGCCCGCCTTCCGCGTTCAGGGCGTCGCCGCCGATCGTGCCGATGATGCCGTCGAGCTTGTTGCACAGGCCTGTCACGTCGATCAGGTCGTCGTCGGAATTGAACGAGTCGGCGACATGGGTGCTGCTGTCGTTCAGCGAGTCGGCCAGCGAGACGTTGGTGCTGGCGTCGTTGTTCGAGTGGTTCGTGCTCGAATTGGAGTTGTCGTTGCCAGAGTCGGAGACGCTGTTGTCGCTGTAGTCGTTGCCGGTGTTCGAATTGTCCGAATTGTCGGAGTTGTCCGAATTGTCGTTGTTGGAGTCGGTCGTGCTCTTGTCGTTGCCGATGTCGGACACGCCGCCCACATCCAGCGAGGTCGAGTTGTCGTTGCCCGAATCCGCGACGCTGTTGTCGCTGTAGTCGTTGCCCTGGTTCGAATTGTCCGAATTGTCGTTGCCCGAATCGTTCACGCTCTTGTCGTTGCCGATGTCGGACACGCCGCCCACGTCCAGCGACGTCGAATTGTCGTTGCCGGAGTCGTTGACGCTCGAATTGTTGCCCTGGTTCGAGTTGTTCGAATTGTCGTTGTTCGAATTCGTGTCGCTGTTGTCGGACAGGTCGCTGCTGACGTTCGAACCATCGGCCGACTGGTCGTTGCCCTGGTTCTGGTAGCTCGGCGAATTGACATAGGCTTCCGCGACGGAGCCGGCCAAGGCGGTGGCGTTGCGATCGACGCTCATGATTCTCTCCCGTTGAAGGATAAGGGCCGCCGTCGCTCCTCTTCTGCGGGAGACGGACATCCGGCCATGTTGGATGGAATGGGGTTGGTCCTCGCCTTCCTGCCCTCCGGCCCGATACGATTGCGGCGATCCGGGACGTCGGCAAAAAGGTTACGCAACTCGAAGCCCTGTGGCCGAAGCCGCTTGGGCAGTTTTCCCGGGGCACTTTACTCCGCCCCTTGCGTCCGCCCTGGTCTTTCGAACTGGTTAAGACATCGTTAAGATTGCTGAAGATTAAGCGTTTGTCTTGCGGGGAAGAACCCAGCGCATCGTCGGGAGTTTTCCGTCAGGAAGAGAAAGAAGATCGACCGCCCCTAGAATGAGAGGCCAAGTCTCTTCGCATTCGCAGCAAGATTTTCGGCCGGATCGACTTGGGCACAGCCCATCGATTCAAAGAAAAAAGGGAAGCCTCGCATGAAGCCGCTGAGCCAATTGCCGCCGAGGCCCGATTTCGAGACGATCGAGGCGGCGGCGCGCGATGCGGGCGCCACGGCCGCGCGGGGCGACGTCTTCACGCTGATCGGCCAGCTCTCCTTCAGCTGGTCCAACAACGAGAGTCTCCTGGTCTATTTCATCATGCTGCTTCTGGGCTGCGACCGAGAAGCGGCGCTGATCGTCTTCGGCACGCTCAACACCAGCCGGGCTCGGGTCGATCTCGTGCAACGGCTCGCCCGTGTGAAGCTGACGGACCGTGCCTTGTCGGGCGAGATCAAGCGACTCATGACCCGCTTCGACACGGGCACGCGGCTGCGCAACGACCTTCTCCACGCCATGTTCACGGTGGACCCGGCGGGGCGCATCACCCACACGCACGCGATGCGGCTGGAGGAGCGCGCCAAAGGCCTGCGGTTTGGCGCGGCCAAGTCGATGGATGGCGAGCGCCTGGAGGCCATCCGCGGCGAGATCAGGGCGATGAACGAATTGAACCGGGATCTTTGGACGTTTCTTCCCCGCCTGGAAGCCAGCCTGCGCGCCGGCCCGCGCGGGCGCTCAAGAGAGGATGGCGGCGCCTGAGGGACGATTTTCAGTCTATAGTTGTATGAACGGCTGACGCCGTGTGGAAGGAGATGTCCATTCCCTTCTCCTCACTGCAGTTGCATCACCCAAAATTCCTGGGGAACGGCGTGTCTGGGTGTTTTCATCGAGGCGCCGGGAACGCCTGACGAAGCCTTGGGGAAGGATGGTCAAACCGGGCTGTCCGGGGGTTAGAGCGCAAGGCTCGGAGGGCACGCGGACGCGTGACGGCTGATCCATGGCAAAGTCTATGACGACAACAAAAAGCCCCGCGCTTTCAAGGGCGCGAGGCTTTCAGGGGTTCCGAGCCCAAGCTCGTCGACGATGCGGGATCAGTGCGGCCGGCGCTCGTCCTGCTGGGTCTCGAACTCGGTGATCGAGTTGAACCAGCCGGCCCTGTGCGCATAGCGGATGATGTCGGAGCGCGAGGCGAGGCCGAGCTTGGCGATGGCCCGCGCCTTATAGGTCTCGACCGACTTCTGGCTGATGTCGAGATCCCTGGCGATCTCCTTGGCGCTGTAACCATAGGCCGTGCGGCGCAGGACCGACATCTCGCGCGCCGAAACGCGGCTCGGCAGAGCGCCGAAGGGCGTGTAGATCGCCTTGTCGAGCCGCGCCGGCTGGGGCGCGGTCATGATCGGCACGAGGCGCGGATCGAGATAGGTTTCGCCGCCGCCGACGCGCCGCGCGGCGTCCACGAGGTCGGGCTCGCGCGCCGACTTGAGGAGATAGCCCCGCGCCCCCGCCGAGAAGGCCGCTTCCACCGCCTCGCGCGTCTTGGCATGGCCGAGCAGCAGAAGCCCTGAACGCCCGTTCAAGGCACGGCAGAAGGCGACGAGCGCGTCGTTGTCGAAGCCCGGCATGGCGGCGTCGACCGCCACCACGTCCGCGCCGGGAAGCCGAGCCGCCTCGATCCCGCCGGGAAGGTCGGTGACGCAGGCTTGAACCTCAAGGCCTGGCTCGTCCTGCCGCTCCATCACGCTGACGAAACCGGCCGCGAAACAAGGCTCGTTCGTAACCAGCAAGACGATGCACATGCCCCCTCCCTTTCTTGGGTTGTTTTTCTTGTGTCGGGAAAATCCCCGCTACAACTTATCCCAACGTCCCCACATCTTTGTCGTGCAATTCCTGATATAAGGGCGTCAGGTTATGAGAAAATCAAGCATATTCAGTTCCCAGCGAACAGCATTTTCCATTCTCAAGCGCGAATGACATGCGCCGAACTGGTTTATTGCACTTGCTCGAGCTCCGCTTCACCCAAAGGGGGGAAGCACGCCTCGCAATTGTATAAAACCCGAAGTTGTTACGCGCCGTCGCGAGCGCTGAAAAGTAGAAAGCGCGTCTACTCGTGTGTGGCCGTTGCGGAACCGCCGGTTGATCACCCGGCGAGGCTTGACTGCTCCCGCTCGCTTTTTGCGAAACGGCGGGAAAGGCACCTTGAAGAAGCCTTCAATCCCCCTCGCCGCACCCCTTTCTGCCCAAGAACGGGGCAGCATGGAGCGGCGGCTGTGCGGAGCTTGCCCAAGGCTTGCGCGCCAAAGGTTCCTGTGTAAGTAATCAAAGCACGATTGCGGCGTTTGACAGGTCTTCTCTCGGCTCTCGCTGGGTTTTTGACCCGATCTTGAAGAAACCCGTCAGGGAAATCCTGACGATCCTTCCTCGAACGTCGGCGGTTTATCATGAAACTTAACGATTGGCCGGCATCGCCGGCCCCTGCCATGCCGCGAAATCCTTCCGGCAAAAGCATCGCCGTGACCGGTGGCGCCGGTTTCCTGGGAACGCATCTTTGCGAGGCGCTCCTGGCGCGTGGCCATCATGTCGTGTGCCTCGACAATTTCGCCACGGGCAGCCGCGAGAACCTGCGCGCGCTCGTGGCGACCAATCGCTTCACGCTGGTGGAGCAGGACGTGGTTCTGCCCTTTCCGGCCAGCCTGCCGCGCTTCGACGAGATCTGGAATCTCGCCTGCCCGGCCTCGCCGCCGCACTACCAGCGCGACCCCGTGCGCACGCTCTTCATCTGCGCGGACGGGGCGCGGCGCGTTCTGGAGCGGGCGGCCGAGGACGGGGCGCGGGTGTTCCACGCCTCGACCTCGGAAGTCTATGGCGACCCGGACATCCACCCCCAGCCCGAGACCTATGCCGGCCACGTCAACCCGGTCGGCCCGCGCGCCTGCTACGACGAAGGCAAGCGCTTCGCCGAAGCCGTGTTCACCGATGGCTGCGCCCGCGCGGGGATCGAGCTGCGCATGGCGCGCATCTTCAACACCTACGGGCCGCGCATGCACCCGGACGACGGGCGCGTCGTCTCCAACTTCGTGGTCCAGGCGCTGCGCGGCGAGGACATCACGGTCTATGGCGACGGGTCGCAGACGCGCTCCTTCTGCTATGTCGACGATCTGATCGCCGGCTTTCTGGCGCTCATGGCGCTGGACACGGACCCACGCGGCCCGGTCAATCTCGGCAATCCCGTGGAAACGCGGATGGACGAGCTGGCCGATCTGGTGGTGGAGCTGACCGGCTCGCGCTCGCGCATCGTGCGCCGGCCGCTGCCGGTGGACGATCCGCGCCGCCGCCGGCCCGACATCGGCAAGGCGAGAGCCTTGCTGGACTGGGAGCCCCGCGTGCCGCTGCGCACCGGGCTGGAGCGCACGATCGCCCATTTCGCGGAAGGCGTCGCGGCCGAGCCCGCTCCGCGTCTCGTGCCGGGCTTTCTCGCAGCGGCCAACACGGCTCGCCCTCTGACCGAGGGAGCGCTGGCGTCATGAAGATCGTCGTCATTGGAACCGGCTATGTCGGTCTCGTCACCGGCGCGTGCCTGTCGGAGCTCGGCCACGAGGTCGTCTGCTTCGACACGGACGCCGCCAAGATCGCCCGCCTGCGGCGCGGCGAAATGCCGATCTACGAGCCGGGGCTGGAAGAGCTCGTTCTCGCCCATTCGGCGAGCGGGCGCCTCGGCTTTGCCACCGGCTCGCTGCCGCTGGACGCGGACACGCAGGCCGTGTTCGTGGCCGTCGGCACCCCGCCTTCCGCGCTCGACCATTCGGCCGATCTTTCGGCGGTCTTCGCGGTGGCCGAAGCGATCGGGCGCGCCGGCGTCCGCTCTCTCGCGGTGATCGTGAAGTCTACCGTCCCGGTCGGCACGGGCGAGGCGGTGGAGCGCATCCTGCGCGAGACCAGGCCCGAGATCGAGTTCGACGTCGTGTCGAACCCGGAGTTCCTGCGCGAGGGCTCGGCGCTGGCCGATTTCCGCGCGCCGGACCGCATCGTCGTCGGCACGGGCTCCTTGCGCGCCCGCGCGATCCTCGCCGAGATCTACCGGCCGCTGACCGAGGGCGGCGCGCCGCTCGTCTTCACCGAGCGCGCCTCGGCGGAGATGATTAAATACGCCGCCAACGCCTTTCTGGCCGCCAAGATCGCCTTCATCAACGAGATCGCCGATCTCTGCGAGGCGGCGGACGCCGATATCGAGGAGGTTTCGCTCGGCGTCGGTCTGGACCGGCGCATCGGCGCGGCCTTCCTGCGGCCGGGACCGGGCTTCGGCGGCTCCTGCTTTCCCAAGGACACGGAAGCCCTGCTCGCCACGGCGCAGAGCCACGGCGTGCAGCTGCGCCTCGTGGAAAGCACGGTGGCGGCCAATGACGGGCGCAAGCGCGCCATGGGCCGGCGCGTCATCCAGGCGATGGGCGGGGTGCGGGGCCGCACGCTGGCCGTGCTCGGCGTGACCTTCAAGGCCGGCACGGACGACATGCGCCAGGCGCCCTCGCTGCCGATCCTCGCCGCGCTTCGGGCGGCGGGGGCGAGGCTGCGCATCTTCGACCCCGAAGGCATGGGCCAGGCACGGGCCTTCCTGCCCGACGCCGACTATGCCGACAGCGCCTATGGTTGCCTGGAAGGGGCCGACGCGGCGCTGCTGCTGACCGACTGGCCGGAGTTCGCCGCGCTGGATCTGCCCCGCGTGGCGGAGCTGATGCGGGGCGACGTGTTCGTGGACCTGCGCAATCTCTTCCCGCCGGAAGAGCTGCGCGCGGCGGGCCTTCGGGCCTTCGGCATCGGGCGGCGCTCCCGCCTCGCCGTGCCGCAGCCGGTGCGCGGGCGCGCGGTGGAGGACCTGCGCCAGGGGCTTGCCAACCCGGCGTCGCCGCCGGTCGCCCCCAGCGTCCTGCCCGTTGCCGGCGTCCTGCCCGAGCCCTCGCCCGCCGACCTGCCGCCGCTCGCGCTCGTCGCGGCAGCGAAGGCGGCCAAGGCCGGGCTCAACGGCCACGCCGTCTGACGCGAAGGGAGACGGCCCCATGCACGCTCAAGCGTGGGCGGGGGGCGCGGACACGATTCTCGTGTCCGCCTTCCTCCTGTCCCAGATCCTCTATGCCCTCTCGCTCGGGCTCGGCCTGTTCTTCCTGCGTCTGCCGGTGGACTGGGTGGACCCGCGCGAGGCACAAGGCCGCCGGCCGGAGGAGCACCCCTATATCGTGCTCTTCTACCCCGTGCTGCGCGAACTCGAATCCACGATGCGGACGACCTTCCTGTCGCTCGCCCGCATCGACTATCCCGCCTCGCGCTACCGCGTGGTGGCCATTCCCAACGCCAACGACACAGCCACGGTAGAAAGCCTGCGGCGCCTGGCGCAGGAGTTCGCCTTCCTGCAGATCGTCGAGGTTCCCGCGACGAGCGATCCGTCCTGGCAGGTCGTGTGGGACAGCTGGAACGCCAATCCGAAGGCCTATTGGTGGCACAAGGGCAAGCGGGCGGGCGTCAGCGCCCTGCCGCCCAAGAAGACGCGCCAGCTGATCTACGCCTTCTACACGCTGGCCGAGGACATGGCCGGCGGGGAGGACTTCCTCGTCAACTATATCGACGCCGACAGCTGCCCGCCGCCGGACCATTTCCTCGCCGCTTCGGCGGGGATGCGGCACTACGACGTGCTGCAGGCGCAGAACATCGCCGGCAATCTCCTCACCTCCATCTCGGCCTCCTGGCACGCCTTCGACCACATGGCCTGGGACGGGTTCCTCTATCCCCATCTCTCGGCCGGTGGGCGCCAGCCCTATTGGGTGCTGGGCAAGGGCCTGTTCTTCCGGGCCTCCGACCTCGTGGCGCTGGGCGGTTTCCATCCCTGGATCACGATCGAGGACCCGGAGGTCGGCATGCGCTTCTGGGCCAACGGCAAGCGCATCGGCATCATCGAGAACCCGCTGATCGAGGAGGTTCCCTCGACGCTCGGACACGGGATCACGCAGCGCAAGCGCTGGGTCTGCGGCTTCTTCCAGAGCCTCGCCCAGCCCTTGAAGGACATGGGGATGACGCCTTGGCAGCGCCTGCGCGCGCGGCTGAACTTCGGCCCCTGCCTGTCGCTCTCGGCCCATGCGATCGGCCTGCCGATGGGGCTCTGGGCGCTCGCCGCCTGGAGCGCCGGCGACAGTCCGGTGCCGCCCTGGACGCTGGGCCTCGCCGCCGTGAACCTCGCGATCTTCGCGCTGACGCTCGGCGCGATCTACCGCTCGGTCTGGCAGCGCGCCGCGCTGATCCTGCCCGAGCGGGCCGATCGGCTTCGCTATCTCCTGCGCGTCAACCCCGCCTCGCTCGTCGTCTGGTGGCTCCTCTGGCTGGTCCCGCTTGCCATCGGCTTCTGGATGTTCCTGCGCGATCGCGGGCTGGTCTGGGAGCGCACGGTGAAGATCGACGCCAACCACGAACTCGTGCGCGCCGTCTCCGGCTCGCAGCCCGCCGTCGTAAGGCTCGGGGCAGACCTCGCCCCGCCCGCCCCCGCCAATCGCAATCGCATAGTGGAAGCCGAGGCCCCCGTGCCCGGCATCGCCCTCTGACCTCCTGTTTCAAAGGAAAACTCCCATGTCCAAAGGTCATGTTCTCGTCACCGGCGGCGCCGGCTTCATCGGCTCCCACCTTGTCGACCAGCTTCTCGAACGCGGTTTCGAGGTCAGCGTGCTCGACTGCCTCAAGCCCCAGGTCCACGCCGACGCCGAGGTGGACGCCGACGGCTGGCCCGTCTATCTCGACCGCCGCGCCCGGCGCATCCGGGGCGATCTCCTCGACGACGGCGTGTTCGAGGCTGCGCTCACCGGCGTCACGCATCTGGCCCATCTCGCCGCCTCGGTCGGCGTCGGCCAGTCCATGACGAATATCACGGACTATGTCCGCAACAACGTCATGACCGCCGCGATCATGCTGGAGACCCTGTCGCGCCGGCCGCACGGGATTCAGCGCATCGCCGTCGCCTCCTCCATGTCGATCTATGGCGAGGGCGCCTATCGCGGCCCCTGCGGCACGGTCGCCCCGCCGCTGCGCCCGCACGAGAAGCTGCTGGCCCGCGAGTGGGAGCTGGAGGACGAAGAGGGCAACGCGCTCGCCCCTGTGCCGACCAACGAGGAGAAGCTGCTTCAGCCCGCCTCGATCTATGCCGTCAACAAGCGCGACCACGAGGAGATGTTCCTGTCCGTCGGCCGGGCGCTCGGCATCCCCACCGTGGCTCTGCGCCTGTTCAACGCCTACGGCTCGCGCCAAGCGTTGTCCAACCCCTATACCGGGGTCGCGGCGATCTTCATCTCGCGCCTTCTCAACGACCAGCCACCGCTGGTCTTCGAGGACGGCTCGCAGCGGCGCGACTTCGTGCATGTGCACGACGTCGCCAACGCCTTCGCCACGGTTCTGGAAAGCGAGCGCTCGGTCTGGGACTATTACAATGTCGGCTCGGGCCGCTCGATCACGGTGCGCGAGATCGCCAGCGTGCTCGCTCGGCTCCTGCACAAGAACATCGCGCCGGAGATTCTGGGCCGCTACCGCGTCGGCGACATCCGGCACTGCTTCGCCGACATTTCCAAGCTGGAGCGCGATTTCGGCATCGCGCCCAAGCGCGGCTTCGAGGAAGGAATGGGCGAGTTGATCGAATGGGTGGCCTCGGCCCGCCGGCCGGTGGACCGCGCCGCAACCAGCCTTGGCGAGTTGCAGGGCTCGCGGCTCGTGGTCTGACGTCAGAAGCCGAGCGGGCGCCGCTCGAAGGCCGCCAGAATCGCCTCGCGCATCGGCGCGGGGCGCATGTCGGAATCATAGGGCAGGCCCCGGTTGAAGCCGGGGCCTTTGCCTTGTCCGCCGACGAGGCGCCAGTAAAAATCCAGATCCTCCGGCTCGATCGCCAGCCAGGAATGGCGCGTCGACAGGCCCCAGGTGGAGACGGCGCGTACGGCCGCGCAATCCAGCGCCACGTCGAGATAGCGCTTGGCGATCTCGGCCACGAGCCGGTCGCGCACCAGGGGCGGCGCGGTCAGGTCGTGCTCGCGTACGTCGAGTTCGGTGATGTGGATTTCGAGGCCGAACCCGCTGAGATCGCGCAGAAAACCGGCGAAGAGGGGTTCGGAAAACGGCCCCTTGCGCAGGTCGAGATGGCCCTGGAGGCCGATGCCGCCGAGCGGCGCGCCGGCTTGCCTCAGCCGCTCCACCAGCTTCAGGAAGAGATAACGCCGGTCCCGCTCCACGGGAATGTCGTAGTCGAGCCCGTATTCGTTGAGGAACAGGACGGCGCCGGGCGCATGGGCGCGCGCCTCGTGAAAGGCGCGCTCGATATACCCTTCCCCGAAAGCGCGCAGGAACGTGCCGTCCCGCAAGCCGTCCATCCGGTGTCCCGTGTCGATTGGCTCGTTCACCACGTCCCAGGTCGCGATCTCATTGCCATAGCGGCCGAGCACGGCCTCGAAATGGGCCGCGACCGGCGCCCAGCCCGCCCCCTCCGCCAGCGCGGCCTCCGCCCAGGGCGGAATGCTTCGGTGCCAGATCAGGGTGTGGCCGTGCAGGGCGCGCCCGTTCTCGGTGGCAAAGCGCAGAAGCGCGTCGCTGCGGGAAAAGTCGCGCCGACCCGGCTCGGGCTCGATCGCGTCCCATTTCATCGAGATTTCCGGGGTCAGCGCGTCGCATTCGACAAGCAGCGCTTCGGCAAGATCGGGCTCGGCGGCGATCTGCTCGGCCCGCGCGGCCGCGCCGAAGCGCCGGCCAGAGCGCGCCGCCGCTTCTCGCAGGGAGGCGCGCTCTGGCGCGCGCGCCCGCTCAGTGGGAAGCGTGAACAGGGCGCCCGCCCCCAGGAGGAGGTTGCGCCGGCTCAAGACGGGGGAATCTGCGGGTGGGGAAGCGTCCGCCTCCCCCGCCGCCCCTTCAGGCCCGCGCCGACGCTCGCGTTCGGCCCGCGGCCGCCCGGCCCGTCCGATGGTTTCGGGGGGCATGATCTCAGGTCATCGCATCGCCGACAGGACCCGGCGTGCCTCCGTGTTCCCCTGGGCTGCGGCCTCGCTGTAGAGGCTGCGGGCGCGCTCGGGCTCGCGCGCCTTCACGAGTTCGGCGAGCTTCCACTTGGCCCAGGAATCGTTCGTCTCGCGAACCGAGATCTCGAGATATTGGCGCGCCTTGGCGGGATCGCGCCGGACGCCTTCGCCATCGGCCAGCATGAAGCCCAGCATGTGGTAGCCCCAGGGATTGCCTTGGTCGGCCGCCCGCTGATACCAGCGCGCCGCCTCGCGCGAGGACTGGCGCACGCCCATGCCCTTCTGCAGGAACCAGCCGACCTTGAACTCGGCATAGCGATCCCCCGCGTCGCCGGCCCGGCGATACCAGCGATAGGCCTCGCGATAGTTGCGCGTGACGCCGACGCCGTTCTCGTAGTGCTCGCCGAGCTTGTACTGGGCCGAGACGTTGCCGCGCTCGGCCGCCTTGCGGAAATAGCGCGTCGACAGGGCGGGATTGGGCACCTTGTAGCGAAGATAGGTCTCGCCCGACTTGTACCAGTCCCAGGTGATTTCCGGGGGGCTCGGCCGCGCCGGCTGGCTTGCCGCCATCGCCTCCCCGCCCGCGATCGCCCCCGAAACACAGACGATCCACCCCGCCATGACCCAAGCCACCTGCCGCATCGCGCCCTCCCGCCGCCTCGGGGACGGGCTGCCCGCCCCGCTCGTGGTCAAGGTTAACGCCGCGCCCGGCCAGGGTTAAAGACGGGAGGAATCCGACAGGCCGGCGCCCGGCCTTTCGCATGGCCGCCGGCCCGGGCTTTCGGTTGACGCGGCCGGGATGTCGGCCTATAAGGCGCGCAGATTTCCGGCGGCGTCCTCGGATGCGGCCTGTTCTGCCGTGGCGAACCCGATACCAGACGATACCCTGGTTTGGTGCCTTCCTCGGCGATCGATCCCTTCGCGTCGGATGCTGGTCGGCCTGTAGCCGCCCGGGTCCGCCTACGAGAACACGAGAGACACGACACATGGCCAATACGCCGTCGGCCAAGAAGGCCGCCCGCAAGATCGCCCGCCGGACCCTGGTCAACAAGGCTCGCCGCTCGCGCATGCGCACCTTCCTGCGCAAGGTCGAGGAAGCGATCCTCTCGGGCGACAAGGAAGCCGCCCGCGCCGCCTTCAAGGTCGCCGAGCCCGAACTGGCCCGTGCCGCCGCCAAGGGCGTGCTCCACAAGAACACCGCCTCGCGCAAGATTTCGCGCCTGTCGAGCCGCGTGAAGGCGGTCGGCGCCGCCTGATCCGAGCCCTTCCAGCGCTCATCGACCATCAAAGGCCCGGAGCATCGCTTCGGGCCTTTCTTTTTGTGCCCGATGCTCCGCGCTTTGGACACCCAATGGGCGAGCCCCAAAGCGTCATTCAATCGTCACACGGAGCGAGGCGCGCGACACGCGCCCTTCACGCAACCGTCACAGTGGACGACTCGCCACAATCCGCCCCATCTCGCTTTGTTCCCGATTTTCCATCTTGATTTCTGGGAATCCCCGGATTCCGGGCGATTCCATAACATTTGAATTTCGCCATAGAAATCATAGGCTTAAGGAAGGCCCTCGCAGGGCTCGCGAGTCTGCCGGCCGGCGTGGCGGGGTGCCCAAGAGTCAACCGGGATGCGACAAAAAAAACTCATATTCCCGCCTCAATCCACGACCATCTTGAAGGCCTCGTTGAATCCGCAAGTGAATCAGACGATTACGGTCGGCGAGCTTTGCGACATTGCCGTGAACGCGCCACACCTATTGCCGCGACCCAATCGGAATCGCGATTCAAAGCTTGCTCGAGGCTGGGCGGTTTCGTAGCTTTTGTCTCACGACAAGAGCCGCCGAAGCCGAAGGATGGGGACAAGATGCGTTTTCCATAAGAAATCCGCATCCTGGCCGACCCTGAACGTCCATCGCCGTTCTCGCTGATCTGTTTTTATTCTGTCCGATCCCGTTCCCCGGATTCCTGCAATCGGGGACGAGGGTCGGTTGTTGCCGCGTTTGACCGGTTTCGTTTCCCGGAGCCGAGTTGTTGGAGTCCCACATGAACCGTTCCTACAAGGGCGACGTGACGCCGGCCGAGTGCTGGTCCGCCCTCGACAGCGACGAGCCCGCCTTTCTCGTCGACGTTCGCACCACAGCGGAATGGAATTTCGTCGGCTTCCCGCTGACGCCGGCCGGTCGGGCCCAGCCGCTCTTCGCGGAATGGCAGACCTACCCCAGCATGTCGGTCGACGGCAGCTTCGCCGCCCGCGTCGCCGAGGCCATCACGGCCGCCGGCGGCAGCCCGGCCTCGCCGGTCTACTTCCTGTGCCGCTCCGGCGCGCGCTCCATGTCGAGCGCCGCGGCGCTGACCGATCTCGGCTTCGAGAACTGCTTCAACATCCTCGACGGGTTCGAAGGCCCGCCCGACGAGGAGGGCCATCGCGGCCAGATCGCGGGTTGGAAGGCCACCGGCCTTCCCTGGAGGCAGAAATGACCGGCCTCCTCCCCGCGACCCCGCCCAAGGCTCCCCGCGCGCCCGTCCGCGCCGGCGCCCCGCGCACCGCGCCGTCCGCCCTGACCGCCGCCCGCATCCAGCCCCAAGAGCCTGTCATGAGCCCTGCGCACGGTGATGCCGAGATCCTCGACCGCGTCAACGCGCGCCTCAAGGCCCATCTCGGACCGGACGTGTTCGCCTCCTGGTTCACGCGCATGAAGCTGGTCAACGCCGGCAAGGGCGTGGTGCAGCTCTCGGTGCCGACCGCCTTCCTGCGCACCTGGATCAACGGCCACTACAAGGACCTCCTGCTGCAGATCTTCTCGGAGGAGATCCCCGGCACGCTGAAGGTCGACATTGCCGTTCGCTCGGCCGTGCGCGGCCCGGCGGCGCCCGCCGCCCCGGCTCAGATCGCCCGCCCGCGCGACGCGGCATTGCCAACGCCGGTCGCGCAAAGCCTGCCAGCGACGGCCGCACCGCGCGCTAATACCGAGCGCGCCCAGGCCGGGGAGACGCCGCGCCAGCAGAGCGATTTCGGCTCGCCGCTCGACCCGCGCTACATTTTCGAGAGCTTCGTGGAAGGCGCCTCGAACCGCGTGGCGCTGGCCGCCGCGCGCTCGATCGCCGAAAACGGCCCGCAGTCGGTGCGCTTCAACCCGCTCTTCCTTCACGCGACCGTCGGCCTCGGAAAGACCCATCTTCTGCAGGCCATCGCCAACGCCGCGCTGGAGCGGGAAGACCGGCCCCGCGTCGTCTATCTCACGGCCGAATATTTCATGTGGCGCTTCGCCACCGCGATCCGCGACAATCAGGCGCTCGACTTCAAGGAGAACCTGCGCGGCATCGACATTCTGATCATCGACGACATGCAGTTCCTGCAGGGCAAGTCGATCCAGCAGGAGTTCTGCCACCTTCTGAACGCGCTGATCGACTCGGCCCGCCAGGTCATCGTGGCGGCCGACCGGCCGGCCTTCGAGCTGGAATCGCTGGACAGCCGGGTGCGCTCGCGTCTGGCCGGCGGCGTCGCGATCGAGATGGTCTCGCCCGATTTCGAGATGCGGCGCGGCATCCTCTCGGCGCGCGTCGAAGCGATGCGCGCGGCCGATCCGAGCTTTGCCATCAACGAGGGCGTGCTCGACACGATCGCCCGGCGCGTCACCGGCTCGGGCCGAGACCTCGAAGGCGCCTTCAACCAGATCGCCTTCCGTCATTCCGTCGGCCAGCCGCTGTCGAGCCAGCATCTCGACGATCTCCTGAACCAGCTGACGCGGGCCGGCGCCGAGAAGCGGGTGCGGATCGAGGACATCCTCAAATTCGTCTCGCGCCACTACAACATCTCGCGCACCGACATCCTCTCGGCCCGCCGCACGCGCACCATCGTGCGCCCGCGCCAGATCGCCATGTATCTGGCCAAGACCATGACGCCGCGCTCGCTGCCCGAAATCGGCCGTCGCTTCGGCGGGCGCGACCACACGACCGTGCTCCATGCCGTGCGCAAGATCGAGGCCGAGCGCGCCATCGACCAGAAGCTGGCCGAGGAACTCGACGTCATCCGCCGCATGATCGAGGAATAAGAGAAGTCCGCACACGCGGAGGTCCCGGCCGGCCGGCGCTTTTTCTTTGCGCCCGCCCGCCGTCCTGCTCTAAAAGGTTGGGACCTCCCGCGTGGGTGCCGGTTCTCGGCGCATCCTCAAGTTCCCGAACGGTCCATTTCGCCATGCGTATTCTCATCGAGCGGTCGAACCTCCTGAAGTCGCTGAGCCATGTCCAGCGCGTGGTGGAGCGGCGCAACACGATTCCGATCCTGTCCAACGTCCTCCTCAAGACCGAGGACGGCGGCATGCGCCTGAAGGCGACCGATCTCGACATCGAGATCACCGAGACCGTGCCGGCGGTGAGCGAGCAGCCCGGCGCCACCACCGTTCCCGCCCATCTCCTTTACGACATCGTGCGCAAGCTGCCCGACGGGTCGGAGGTCAAGCTGGAGACGGACGGCAATGGCGGGCAGATGACGGTCGCCTCCGGGCGCTCGAACTTCCGCCTCCAGTGCCTGCCCGAGGCGGATTTTCCCGACATCACCTCCGGCAGCTTCACCCACGCCTTCACGCTGAAGACGGGGGATCTCGCCCGTCTCATCGAGCGCACGCAGTTTGCGATCTCGACCGAGGAAACGCGTTACTATCTCAACGGCATCTTCTTCCACACGCTGGAATCGGGCGGCGCGCTGCAGCTTCGCGCCGTGGCCACCGACGGCCACCGCCTCGCCCGCGCCGAGACCGACGCGCCGGCCGGCTCGGAAGGCATGCCGGGCATCATCGTGCCGCGCAAGGCCGTGTCGGAGATCCAGAAGCTGCTCGGCGAAGGTGCCGAGACGGTGGAGGTGGAGCTTTCCGATTCTAAGATTCGCTTCACGATCGGCCCGGTGGTCATGACCTCCAAGCTGATCGACGGCACCTTCCCCGACTATCAGCGCGTCATCCCGACCGGCAACGACAAGGCGCTGACGCTCGACCGGCAGAGCTTCGCCCATGCGGTGGACCGTGTCTCGACCATCTCCTCCGAGCGCGGCCGCGCGGTGAAGCTCGCCGTGTCCGACAGCCAGCTCGTGCTCACCGTCAACTCCCCCGACGCCGGTACGGCGACCGAGGAACTGGCGGTCGGCTACACGTCGGAAGAGCTGGAGATCGGCTTCAACGCCAAATACCTCCTCGACATCACCGGCCAGTTGTCCGGCGAGTCCGCCGTCTTCATGCTGGCCGATCCCGGCTCGCCCACGCTGATCCGGGACGGCGGCGACGAGCGCACGCTCTACGTCCTGATGCCGATGCGCGTCTGACGGGCGCCTTCGAGCGCCTCATGCCCGACCCTTCCCCGCTTGCCGGCGACGCGCGCATTCGCGTCGCCGGTCTCGGTCTCGTGGACTTTCGCAACTACGCGACCTTGAGCCTGCCCCTCACCTCCCGCTTCGTGGTGTTTCACGGCGACAACGGCGCGGGAAAGACCAATCTCCTCGAAGCCCTGTCGCTGCTTTCGCCCGGCCGGGGTCTGCGCCGCGCGAACTACGGCGAAATCGCGCGCGGGGGCGGCTCCGGCGGCTTTTCCGTGCGCGCGCGGCTGCGCGAGACGGATGGCGAGATACGCGATCTGCTGACCCTGGTGCGGCCGGACGAGGAGAACGGGGCGGCGCGCATCCTGCGCGTCGACGGGGCGCAGGCCCGCTCGGGCGAGGAGCTTCTGGATTATCTGCGCGTCGTCTGGCTGACGCCGGCCATGGACGGGCTCTTCACCGGCCCCGCCGCCGAGCGTCGCCGCTTTCTCGACCGCATGGTGCTGACCGTCGATCCCGGCCACGGCCGGCGCGCGCTCGACTACGAGAAGGCCATGCGCGGGCGCAACCGGCTTCTGTCGGAAGACCGGATGGACGACAGCTGGCTGACCGGCATCGAAGCGCAGATGGCCGAACTTGGCTTGGCCATCGCGCTGGCGCGCGCCGATCTGGTGGAGCGGCTGCGCGGATCGATCGAGAGCATGGCCGGCTCGCCCTTCCCGGTGGCCGAGCTGCATCTCCAATCCGGCTACGAGGATTTCGGCCTGGAAGGCGCGGCCGTCGATCTGGAAGACCGGATCGCGGCGCGGCTGCGCGCGCGGCGCGGGCTCGACCGCGCGGCGGGCCGCACGCTGGAAGGGCCGCATCGCGGCGATCTCGAAGTGCTGCACCGGGCCAAAGCCATGCCGGCCTCGCTGTCCTCCACCGGCGAGCAGAAGGCGCTCTTGATCGGCCTCGTGATCGCCCATGCCCGGCTGGTGGAGGCTGCGAGCGGCATGACGCCGCTTCTTCTTTTGGACGAGATCGCCGCCCATCTCGATCCCGGCCGGCGGGCCGCCTTGTTCGACATTCTGGACGAGCTCGGCGTTCAGGCCTTTCTGACCGGAACCGACGCCGCCCTGTTCGAGGCGATCGCGGGGCGCGCGCAGATGGTGGAAATCCGCAACGGAGCCGTCGCATGACCGATGCCCCTCCCCTTTCCACCGACGAGCTGCGCCGCTACGCCCGCCATCTCGTTCTGGCCGAGATAGGCGGCCCCGGTCAGCAGGCGCTGAAGCGGGCGAAGGTCCTGGTGATCGGCGCGGGCGGCCTCGGCTCGCCCGTCGCGCTCTATCTCGCCGCCGCCGGCATCGGCACGCTGGGGCTCGCGGACGACGACACGGTCTCGCTCTCCAATCTCCAGCGCCAGATCCTGCACGGCACGGCGGATATCGGCCGGTCCAAGCTGGACAGTGCGCGGGAGGCGATCGGCCGGCTGAACCCGCATGTGGAGGTGGTGCCGCACGCGCTTCGCCTGGACGCCGAGAACGGCGCGGCGGTGGTCGGCGCCTATGACATCGTCATCGACGGTTCCGACAACTTCGCCACACGCTATGCGCTGGCCGATCTCTGCGAAGCGCAGGAGAAGCCGCTGGTGACGGCGGCGGTGCAGCGCTTTTCCGGCTCGCTCACCGTGCTCGCGCCCTTCCGGCGGGATGGGGCGGGTCAACTTCTGCCGCGCTACCGCGACCTTTTCCCCGAGCCGCCGCCCGCCGGGCTGGTTCCGACCTGCGCGGAGGCCGGCATTCTCGGCGTGGTGACGGGCATTCTCGGAACCTTGGCGGCGGCCGAGGCGATCAAGCTCGCGACCGGCGCGGGCGAGCCACTGCTCGGCCGCCTGCTTCTGGTCGATACGCTGCGAATGCGCTTCGAGGAAATCCGCTACCGCCGGCCCAAATCCGCGCGCTGACGAAGGCCGCCGGGCGTGCCGTCAGGCCCGGCGGCGCGCGCGAAACCGGCCCAGCATGGTTTGCGTCCTCGCCGGGGCGCGGGCGACATTGGAATTGTCCGCCGCAAGCAGCGGCTTCCCGGCATCGGCGTCGATCTGAAAGAAACCCGTGCGCTCGTTCAGGCGGTTGGCCTCGCCGGCGAGCTGGACGGCGGTGGCCGAGAGCTCGGTGGCGGCGCCCGCGTTGGTCTGCGTCACCTGATCGAGCTGCTGGATCGCGAGGTTGATCTGCGCGATGCCGGCCGACTGTTCGCGCGAGGCGGCGGAAATCTCGGAGACGAGCTCGGCGGTGCGCGTGATGTCGGGCACCATATCGGCCAGCTTGCGACCCGCCTCGTCGGCGGCATGAAGCGTCGCCTCGGATAGGCTGGCGATCTCGCTTGCCGCAGTCTGGCTGCGCTCGGCGAGCTTGCGCACTTCCGAGGCCACCACCGCGAATCCCTTGCCGTGCTGGCCCGCGCGGGCAGCCTCGATCGCCGCGTTGAGCGCCAGGAGATCGGTCTGGCGCGCGATGTCCTGAACGATCCGGATGCGATCGACGATCGTGTGCATGGCCTGGACCGAGCCGGCCATGGCCGCGCCGGTGTCGCGCGCGGCGAGCGAGGCGCGCTGCGCCATGCGCTCGGTCTGCACGGCGTTTTCCGTGCTTTGGCGGATATTGGCGGTCATTTCCTCGACGGCGGCCGAGGCCTGTTCGGAGGCGGCGGCCTGTTCGCTCGCGCCGGACGACAGCTGCTCGGCGGCCACCGCCGACTGGCCGGAGCCGGCCGCGACCTGATCGGCCGACACTCTCACGCCCGAGAGCACGAACCGCAACTGACGCCGCGTATCCTCCAGCCGGTCGAGCAAGGTTCCGATCTCGTCCCGCCGCCGATGAACGATCTCGGTCGCGATCTCGCCGCGCCCCAGCCGCTCGGTCTGCTCCACGGCGAAGGACAGCCCTCGGTTGACGAGAAGGCTGAGCCAAACGGCGGCGCTAAGGCCGAGCAGCACCGCGCCGGCGACGATTGCCATCAGCATATCGCGCGTCGAGGCGTAGACCTCCTCCGACGTGCGGGTCGCCTCCGCCGCCACCTGCCGCTGCAGGTCGGTGAGCGCGGCGACGCTCTCGAGGATCACCTGCATGGCGGGCACCGCCTCCGCCTCGATCAGGCGCAGGGCCTCCTGCGGCGCGCCCTGGTCGCCGAAGTCGATGGCCTGCGAGGTCGCCTTGTCGTAGCGGCCGACGGCCTCGCGCAGCGTGTCGACCTTGTCCACCGCCAGATGCGTGTGGCTGCGATAGGCGTCGATCTCGTCCCGCGCCTTTTGCAGCGCCTCGTGGACGGACTTTTCAAGCTCGGCGCGCCGCGCGGCGTCGGTGACGATCAGCGACCGGTTGACGAGTCGGCCGGCGTTCAGGAGATCGGCCCTGATATCGGACAGACGCATGGCCTGCTGGAAGGGGCGATCATGAAAATCCACGAAGCGGTCGTTGGACTTTCCGAGCCGGTCGATTCCGAGAAACCCGACCAGGGCCATGGCCCCGACGACGAGCGTAAAGCCGCCCGCGAGCTTCTGCTTGATCGTGAACCGCATTGCCATGCCCTTCCACATAATCCTGAGTTATAACAACCCAGCCGGGTTTAGATTTCCCTTCCAGACAGTGCGATTTCCCACCGGCCCTGTGAAATCATGTGAATCGAGGCGCGGCGCATCTTGCCCGGACAAGGCTCGGGAAGGGTTCGTTAACCGCCTTGGGGGATAGTGAAGCGATCCCTGACGGAGTTCATAAAGCCTTGACGTCCCTCCCCGTTTCGCTCCGCCGCGCCGCCCTGTCCGCTCTTGCCCTTCTCGCCCTCGGTTCCGCCTCGCAGGCGCAGACGCCCGCCGCGGCCGCGACCCGTCCCGAGGCCGCCGCCGAGGAAGGGCAGGACGCGGAGATGAGCCGGAAGCTTCCCCTTCCCCGTTTCGTGTCGCTGAAGTCGGCGCGCGTGAACCTGCGCGTTGGCCCGGGCAAGGACTACGCCGTGTCCTGGCTCTACATGAAGCCCGGCCTTCCGGTGGAAATCATCCAGGAGTTCGACCAGTGGCGCCGCATCCGCGACGCGGAAGGCACGGAAGGCTGGGTCTACCATTCGCTTCTGTCGGGCGAGCGCACCGCGCTGGCCGCTCCCTGGCTTCGGGCCAAGAAGGGCGCGCTGGTCACGGTCCACCGCTCGGCCGCCGCAGACTCGACCGTGGTGGCGCAGATGGAGCCGGGCGTCGTCGCCAAGGTGCGCGAATGCTCGTTCAGCTGGTGCGAGGTCGAGGCGGGCGGACGTCGCGGCTTCGTCTCGCAGAACGAGATGTGGGGCGTTTATCCCGACGAGCGCTTTTAAGCGGTCGTCCGACGAGCGATTCTGATCGGTCGTCCTGACGAGCCGTTTTAAGCGACTTTCCGACGAGCGATTTCGACAGGTCCGAATGGCGGGTGGCTTTGGCCCCCGCCGTTTTCGTTTGTCCCTCAGACAAGGAAAAGGCCGGACCCAATAGGACCCGGCCTTTCTCTCATTCGAAACTGTCGCGGCGCGGTCAGGCCAGCTTGAGCTTGTCGCGCTTGCGGCGCACGCGCACCACGACGTCGATATTGACGATTTCCATGCCCTCGGGCGGCTCGGGAATGTTGGCCACGTTGATCGCCCCGTCCGGGATATCGATCATCGTGTTGTCGGACTCCACGAAGAAGTGGAAATGGTCCGACGTGTTCGTGTCGAAATAGGTGCGCTGGCCTTCCGCCGAGAGCGGGCGAACGAGACCGGCATCCGTGAACTGGTGCAGCGTGTTGTAGACGGTGGCGAGCGAAACGGGCTCGCCGGCGCGGTGCGCTTCCTCGTGCAGCTCTTCAGCCGAAAGGTGCCGGTCGCCCGCGCCGAAGATCAAATTGCACAGGGCCACACGCTGGCGCGTCGGACGAAGACCCGCGGAGCGCAGGCGTTCGAACACGCAGAACGACGAGTGCCGTGCGGAGTCGCGTGAGTCGAGCTGCGAGGGCTTGGCCCGGTTGTCCATGATGCGTCGCCGTTTAAACTTGAGTTCCTGAGTCGTGTTTACGACCTTGCGTGCTGCGCTGCAAGACCGCGTCATCGATCAGATATAATCCCGATCCACTGAAAGAACAATTGCGATGGACGATGGCTCAACCGCAGCGCTCGCCCAGAAGGCCGAGCGCCTTGCCCGATCCCTTGAGCGGCAGGCGGAAGGAGCCGGCCGGCCCGGAAAGTTCCAGCTCGCGCCCGCGCTTCAGCCGCTCGAACAGGGGCTTCAACTCGGCCGCCGCGTCCGTGCGGGCGAAGCGCGAGCCGGCTCCGTGCGGCTCGGCTTCGGCTTTGGCGGACAGGATCGTCGCCACGCCGTCGACGCTGAAGACGAGCGTCGCCCCCTGCCCTTCGGGATAGCGCGCGCCGCTGCCGGCGACGATCGTGCGGATGCGCCCCGGCCCGTCGCATTCGAAGCTGATGCCGGCGGGCTTGCCCTTCAGCACGAAGCCGGCGCGCACCGGGCCGCCCGCCGCCTCGCCGCGCCATTCCTGCGCAGCGCTGGGGCCAAGCCCCGCGAGAAGAACCGCCAGCGGCAGCACGAGGAAAAGCCGTCCTGCCCGCATCCTCGATACTCCCCTTCCCTGCCGCACGCCGCGACCGCTTTCCCGCGTGATGCCACGGGCGCGAGCGAAGGGAAAGTTTGATGAACCGTTGATTTGATCCGTGAGGTGACGCATTTGCCCTCTGGCGCGCCCGTGCTAAGGGCATCCGCAACGAACGCGGCCTTTCGGAGAGCTGCGAGGAAACGGGCAAGGTGATGACGACAGGCAAGACCCACTTCGACAAGGACGATCTTCTGGCCTGCGGCCGGGGCGAACTGTTCGGTGCGGGCAACGCGCAATTGCCGCTGCCGCCCATGCTCATGTTCGACCGCATCACCGAGGTGACGACGGACGGCGGCGAGTTCGGCAAGGGCTCGATCCGCGCCGAGTTCGACGTCTCGCCCGATCTCTGGTTCTTCGACTGCCATTTCCGGGGCGATCCGGTCATGCCCGGCTGCCTCGGCCTCGACGCGCTCTGGCAGCTGACCGGCTTCTATCTCGGCTGGCTCGGCGAAGAGGGGCGCGGCCGCGCGCTCGGCGTCGGCGAGGTGAAGTTCTCCGGTCAGGTGACGCCCAAGGTCAAGCTCGTGGAATACGGCGTCGAGTTCCGCCGCGTCATGCGCTCAAAGCTGAAGCTCGGCATCGCCGAGGGCTGGATGAAGGCCGACGGCGAGGTCATCTACCGCGCCAGCAACCTGCGTGTCGGCCTGTTCAAGGACGGCGAAGCGGATGCGACCGTCGGCGGCTGAGCCGGCGCTTCTGGAATGTGAAGAGGGTCCCGCAAGCGGACCCCGAAAAGGAGTGTGGCCATGAGGCGGGTCGTCGTGACCGGAATGGGCATCGTGTCCTCGATCGGCAACGATCTCGGCGAGGTCACCGCCTCGCTGCGCGAGGCGAGGTCCGGCATCAGCTTCTCGGAGGACTTCGCCGAGCACGGGTTCAAATGCCGTGTCTGGGGCAAGCCCAATCTCGACGTGACCGATCTGGTGGACCGGCGCGCCATGCGCTTCCTGTCCCAGGGCGGCGCGTGGAACCATGTCGCCATGAAGCAGGCGATCGCCGATTCCGGCCTCGAGGAGAAGGACATCTCCGGCAACGAGCGCACCGGCATCATCATGGGCTCGGGCGGCCCGTCGACGCGCACGCTGATCGAGGCCGCCGACATCACGCGCAAGAACACGAGCCCCAAGCGAATCGGCCCCTTCGCGGTTCCCAAATCCATGTCGTCCACCGCTTCGGCGACGCTGGCGACCTGGTTCAAGATCCACGGCGTGAACTACTCGATCTCGTCCGCCTGCTCGACCTCGGCCCATTGCATCGGCAATGCGGCGGAGATGATCCAGTGGGGCAAGCAGGACGTCATGTTCGCCGGCGGCCACGAGGATCTCGACTGGACCATGTCGAACCTCTTCGACGCCATGGGCGCCATGTCCTCCAACTTCAACGACACGCCGAACGTCGCCTCGCGCGCCTATGACAAGGACCGCGACGGCTTCGTGATCGCCGGCGGCGCCGGCGTCGTGGTGCTGGAGGAATACGAGCGGGCCGTGGCGCGCGGCGCCAAGATCTATGCCGAACTGGTCGGCTACGGTGCGACCTCGGACGGCTACGACATGGTGGCCCCGTCCGGCGAGGGCGCGGTGCGCTGCATGCGCCAGGCGCTCGCGACGGTGAAGGGCAAGGTGGACTACGTCAACACGCACGGCACCTCGACGCCGGTCGGCGACTCCAAGGAGATCGGCGCCATCCGCGAAGTGTTCGGCGACGCCATTCCTCATATCCAGTCCACCAAGTCGCTCACCGGCCACTCGCTGGGCGCCGCCGGCGCGCAGGAGGCGATCTACTCGCTTCTGATGATGCAGGCCGGCTTCATCGGCGAAAGCGCCCATATCCACGAGCTGGACCCGGAATTCGCCGGCGTTCCCATCGTGCGCCAGCGCATCGACGACGCGAAGGTCGACATCGCCCTGTCCAACTCCTTCGGCTTCGGCGGCACCAACGCAACGCTCGTGTTCCAGCGCGTCTCCAACTGAGGAAGCCTTGCCGATGAACGACCTGATGAAGGGCAAGCGCGGCCTCGTGATGGGCGTCGCCAACCACAATTCCATCGCCTGGGGCGCGGCACGCGCGCTGGCTGCGCAAGGCGCCGAGATCGCCTTCAGCTACCAGGGCGAAGCGTTCGGAAAGCGCCTGCGCCCACTGGCGGCCGAGATCGGCTCGACTCTCCTCGTCGACTGCGACGTTGAGGACATCGCGTCGGTGGATGCACTCTTCGCCACGCTGGAAAAGGAGTGGGGCAAGATCGATTTCGTCGTCCACGCCATCGGCTTTTCCGACAAGAACGAGTTGAAGGGCCTCTACGCCGACACGACGCGCGAGAACTTCACCCGCACCATGGTGATCTCCTGCTTCTCCTTCACGGAGATCGCCAAGCGCGCGGCCGGCATGATGAACGAGGGCGGCTCGCTGGTGACGCTGACCTATGGCGGCTCGATGCGCGTCATGCCGAACTACAACGTGATGGGTGTCGCCAAGGCGGCGCTGGAGGCCTCCGTGCGCTATCTCGCGGCCGATTTCGGCCCGCGCGACATTCGCGTCAACGCCGTTTCGGCCGGCCCCCTGCGCACTCTGGCAGGCGCGGGCGTCTCGGATGCGCGCCTGATGCTGAACTACCAGCGCCGCAATGCGCCGATGCGCCGCAACGTGACGCATGAGGAGGTTGGCAATTCGACGCTCTATCTCCTGTCGGACCTGTCCAAGGGCGTGACGGGCGAGATCCACTATGTCGACGCCGGCTACAACATCATGTCCATGCCGGCGCTGGACGAGTTGAAGGCGCAGGAGCGCCGCGCCGTCGCGGCCGGCGAGACCGTCTCCGAATAAGGCTCGGCCTCTCCCCCTCTTTCGAAAGGCCCGTCGCTCGTTCGAGCGGCGGGCCTTTTTTCTGTAGAGCCCGTCCGAAAAGCCCGCCGGGTCGGCTCGGGGGGCCTTTTTACCGCTCTCATCGTTGCCGATCCTCGCCGATGCGCCCTCGCATCGACTGCGTTGGGCGCCTCGATTGCGACGAAAACTCCTCCCCGATCCTCCGCTGCGGACTTTCCGGACGGGCTCTCATAGAACGCTGCGGATGGCGAAGCTGGAGTTGATGCGCTGGACGCCCGGCAGGCGCGACAGCACCTCCTTGTGGATGCGCTCGTAATCCCCCGCCCCGGCCGCTTCCAGGCGCAGGAGATAGTCCTCCTCGCCGGTCATCAGGTAGCATTCGCGGATCTCGGGATGCTTCAGAACCTCTGCCTCGAAACGGCGCAAGACATCCTCCGTCTGCCGCTCCAGGCTGATGCGCACGATCACCACATGGCCGTCGCGTCCCTCCGGCCCGGCGATGATGGCGGTGTAGCCCCGGATCGTGCCGCCCTCCTCCAGCATCTGCACACGGCGCAGGCAGGCCGATGGTGACAAACCGACCTCCGCCGCCAGCGCGACATTGGTGATGCGCCCGTCGCGCCGAAGGGCGCGCACGATCTTCCGGTCGGTGTTGTCGAGCGTCGGCATGATGATGCGCAGCTTCCGTGGATCGTTGCGTGAACGCGTGTTCTTTCGAACATTCTGCGGCGAATAGAGCGTACATTCAAGGATGGTTGCGCCACACTTCGGGCATGGTCCGCTTGGAGGCACGCATGTCCGTGGTTTCGTCCCGTCCCACTCCCGATCTGCCTGTTTCCGCGGCAGGGGCCGCCAGCGCCGGCGCGGTGCTGACCGTGGATCTCGCCGCCCTGCGGGCCAACTATCGCCGCCTCCGGTTGGAGGCCGGCGGCGCGGCGGTGGCCGGCGTCGTCAAGGCGGACGCCTACGGGCTCGGCGCAGAGCGCATCGCTCCGGTGCTCTGGGAGGAAGGCTGCCGCTCCTTCTTCGTCGCCCATCTCAGCGAGGCGCTGCTGCTGCGCCCCGTCCTGCCCCATGATGCGGAAATCTTCGTCTTGAACGGGCTGGCGCCGGGCGACGAGGCGCGCTGCGCGGCGGCCGGCATCGTGCCGGTGGTGAACTCGGCCAGCCAGCTCGCCGCCTGGAGCGCGCTCGGCCGTGCCCTCGGCAAGCGTCTTCCCGCCGCGCTTCAGCTCGACAGCGGCATGGCGCGGCTCGGCCTTTCGCCGGGTGAGGTGCTCGCCATCGAGGCCGAGCCGGAGCGGCTGGAGGGCGTCGAGACCGTGCTGGTCATGAGCCATCTCGCCTGCGCCGACGAGCCCGCGCACCCGGCCAACCCCGCGCAGCTCGCCGCCTTTCGCGCCCTTGCCGCCCGGCTGCCGGCGGCGCGGCGCTCGCTCGCCAATTCTGCCGGCCTGTTTCTCGGCTCCGACTACCGCTTCGACCTCTGCCGGCCCGGCATCGCGCTCTATGGCGGCAAGCCGACGGAGGGTCCGGTCAACCCGATGCGCGCGGTGGCGCGGCTCGACGCGCGCGTCATCCAACTGCGCGACGTGCCGGCCGGCACCGGCGTCGGCTACGGCTGGAGCCTCGTCGCGCCCGGCGCCATGCGGCTGGCCACGATCGGCATCGGCTATGCCGACGGCTGGCCGCGCAGCCTGAGCAACCGGCTCGGCGCCTTTCTGGACGGGACAAGGCTCGCGGCGGCCGGCCGCGTTTCCATGGATTCGGTGATCCTCGACGCGGGCGGGGCGCCGCTTTCGCCCGGCGATCTCGTGGAACTGATCGGCCCGCATCAGACGTTGGAAGAGGTGGCGGCGGCGGCCGGCACGATTCCTTATGAAATCCTCACCGCGCTCGGCCAACGCTTCGAGCGGCGTTATGTCGAAGGACGACTGGCATGAAGATCGCGGTTCTCGGCGCTGGCGTCATTGGCGTCACCTCGGCTTGGTATCTCGCCCGCGCCGGCCACGAGGTCGAGGTGATCGACCGGCAGGCCGGCCCCGCGCTGGAAACGAGCTTCGCCAATGCCGGCGAAGTCTCCTTCGGCTATTGCAGCCCCTGGGCGGCGCCCGGCATTCCCAAGAAGGCGGTGAAATGGCTCCTGATGGAGCACGCGCCGCTGATCCTGCGGCCCAAGCTCGATCGCGCCATGCTCTCCTGGCTGACGCGCATGCTGCGCAACTGCACGGCCGAGCGCTACGCCGTGAACAAGAGCCGCATGCTGCGTCTGGCCGACTACAGCCGGGAGAGCCTGGCCGAGCTGCGCCGCGAAACCAACATCGAATACGACCAGCGCATGAAGGGCACGCTGCAGCTGTTTCGCACGCGCGAGCAGCTCGACGCCTCGCTGAAGGACCAGAAGGCCCTGGCCGAGGACGGGATCGCCTACGAGGTGCTCGACCCCGCCGGCTGCCTGCGCATGGAGCCGGCGCTGGCGCATGCGCGCGAGCGCATCGTCGGCGGATTGCTGACGCCCAACGACGAGACGGGCGACTGCTTCAAGTTCACCAATGGCCTCGCCGAACGGGCGGAAGCGCGCGGCGTGAGCTTCCGATACGGCCATTCGATCCAGGGCCTGCGCGTCGAGGGCCGGCAGTGCCTCGGCGTCGAGACAGACAAGGGCTTCATCGCCGCCGACGCGGTGGTGGTGGCGCTCGGCTCCTATTCGCCGCTTCTGGTGAAGCCCTTCGGAATCGACCTGCCGGTCTATCCCGTGAAAGGCTATTCGCTGACGATCCCGATCGTGAACGAGGAGTTGGCGCCCGAGTCCACCGTCATGGACGAGAGCTACAAGATCGCCATCACGCGCCTGGGAAGCCGCATCCGCGTCGGCGGCATGGCGGAGATTTCCGGCTTCACCAACGATCTGGCCGAGGCGCGCAGGCGCACGCTGGAGCATTCCGTCACCGACCTCTTTCCTGGCGGCGACCTGTCGAAGGCGAGCTTCTGGTCGGGCTTGCGCCCGATGACGCCGGATGGAACCCCGGTGATCGGACCCACCCGAATCGGCGGCCTGTTTCTCAACACCGGCCACGGCACGCTCGGCTGGACCATGTCCTGTGGTTCCGGCAAGCTTCTGGCCGACCTCGTCGGCGGCATGGTGCCCGATATCGACGCGCGGGACCTGGCGGTCGCGCGCTACGGCCGGTAAGGCGTGGAGCGCAAGGGCGGCGCCAACGCTCCGTTTACCAGTTCGGCGGGAGAGCGCCCACGTGGCGCGCTGCGCTAGGACGTTCATACGGTTTCTTCAACAGGCCGGGCCAATACTGGCGGTAGCATATCGCAGTCCGCCATTTCCATTCCCGACGCTTCCGGCCCCGCTCCCGTGTCACTTGAAATCAGCCCCTTCCTCCGACCTTTTCGCGCGTCGGGCCTCTCTCGCACGGGGGGCCTCCGCCTTCCGTCCGCCGGGATGCCCGAACGGCTGCGGGGGCGCGCATTCTGGGCGCTGCTGATCCTTCTTCTCCTGTCCTTCTGCGGCGTGTCCGCCGCCACGCTGATCGACCTGCGCCAGGATGCCTGGATGCAGGCGACCAACGGCGCGCGCAGTCTGGGCGCGGCCCTGTCGCAAGAGATCCGGCGCACCCTTCGGACCTACGACGCGGCTCTCATGCGCGTCGGCACCTCGCTGAGCGATCCAACCGTGAAGCGGCTCGATCCCTCGACGCGCCAGATCGCCCTGTTCGAGGGCACGTTCGTGGACGCGTTTCTGGCCGGCGTCTTCGTCACCGACGCGTCGGGCAACATCATCTGGGATCGGGACCGCGAGCCCTCTCGCCTGCCCAATCTCGCCGACAAATCCTTCTTCAAGGCCCAGCGCGACGCGGCCGATGTCGGCCTGTTCATGAGCGAGCCTTTCGTGCGTGAGGACAACGGGGCCGATCACGTCGTCGCCCTCAGCCGCCGCGTGCGCACCGAGGACGGTTCCTTCAACGGCGTGGTGGTCGGCCTCGTCCGCCTCGACGCCTTCGTGCGGATCCTGCACGGAAGCCTCCTGGCGCCGGGCGACTCGATCAACCTGTTCACCCGCGAAGGCGTCCTCGTCGCGCGCGTTCCGGACAAGCCGGACGCGATCGGCCGGGACATGTCCCACACCGTCAACGTGGCGAAGTTCATGCAGGCCGAATCCGGCGTGTTCACCGGCGTCTCGGCGATGGACGGGGTGTCGCGCATCTACAGCTTCGTTCATATGAGCGACGTGCCGATCATTCTCGACGTCGGATTGGCCGAGAAGAACGTCTATGCCTCGTGGAACCGGCGCGCGTTGACGATCGGCCTCGTGCTGGTGCTCCTGTCGGGGCTGACCTTGTGCCTTGCCGTATTGATCCGCCGCGAGTTCCGGCGCCGGCTGGAGACCGAGCGCGTGCTGCGCCACAGCGAGGAGCAGTACCGGCTGCTGGCGGACCATTCCACTGACCTCATCATCCGCCTCGACGCCGATCTGGCCCGCCGCTACGTCTCGCCCGCCGCGATGCCGATGCTGGGATACACGCCCGACGAAATGATTGGGCAACTCTCGCGCAGCCTCATCCACCCCGACGACTGGACCGAGGTGCAGCGCATCGCCGCCAATGCCCGGCAGTCCGACAAGGGCACCGAAACCGCCTATCGCCTGCGAACCAAGGCGGGAGACTATGTCTGGGTGGAAGGGCGCTACAGCTACGTACCGGCCGATGGCGGCTTCATCGTCGTGTTGCGCAACATCAGCAAGCGCCGTCAGGTGGAGGAAAAGCTCGCCGCCGCCCATGCCGAGCTGACGGGCCTCGCCAACACCGATTCGCTGACCGGGCTCGCCAACCGCCGCCGCTTCGACGAACAGCTGAAGAGCCTGTGCTCGGCGCCCGGCAGAGCCCCCTTCTCGCTTCTGATGATGGATATCGACCGGTTCAAGCTCTTCAACGATCGCTACGGCCATCCCAGCGGCGATCGATGCCTGCGGCAGGTCGCCGAGGCCATCAAAGGAGCCTTTCCCGCCGAGGAGGCGCTGGCGGCCCGGATCGGCGGCGAAGAGCTCGCCGTTCTCCTGCCTGGATGCGATCTCATCGAAGCGCAGCGAACCGCCGAGCGGATCTGCCGCGCGGTGGAAGCGCTCGCCATCGCCCATGAAGGCAACCTGCCCAATGGCGGCGTGGTGACGATCAGCATCGGCTGCGCCGAGCGCAGCGAATCCTGCGATCTCTTCCAGCAGGTCACGGGCGAGGCCGACCAGATGCTCTACGAGGCCAAGCGCTCGGGCCGCAACCGCGCCTGTAGCCGCCTCACCCTCGCCCAGAGCGACGAGATCGACGTCTCGCAGACCGAGGCGCTGCGCCAGGAAGCGATCGAACGTTTTCGCGCGCTCCGGCTAGGAAGGGGGTCCGTGGAACTCGACGCGCTCACCGCGCGCCTCGCCAAGCTCCTGCAGGCGCCGATCGGCTTCATCTCGCTCTACGCATCGGAGGTCGAGATCGTCGGGCGCTACAACATATCGCTCGCCACCACGAGCCGCGACACGTCCTTCTGCCGGCTGACCGTACAGAGCGCCGAGCCGATCGTGGTGCCCGACCTCAAGGCCGATCCGCGCTTCGAGCAGAACCCGTTCGTGACCTGCGAGGAGGGTTCGCGCTTCTACGCGGCGGCCCCGCTGATCGACCCTCACACCGGCGTGTCGATCGGCGCGATCAGCGTCTGCGATGCAAAGCCGCGCTATGCCTTCGGCGCGGAAGAGCGCACACTGCTCACCACCTTCGCCCATGTGGTCATGCACGGGCTGGACTAAGCCCGTCCCAATCTAGGTCCGGTCGAGCGGCGCTCGTTCACTTTGTCGCGACGCCCCTACCTCCTGGCGCGTGCAAAGGCGGAGCTGGGCGCTCAAACCCTCCTTAACGGAACCGGCCCTGATTCTCTTGGGGGTTGGCCGAGGGGACCCGGGCGGGGTGCCCAAAGCCTCGTCATCGCTGCCCACGAGCGCGGCATGCGACATTTACAACCGAGGGGCGTCCCTCTGATGCCATGGTTACTCTTTAGAATAAGAATTCCTCGAAGCTGGCCCTCTTGCTGCCTTGCGGGGGAACGGCAGCAGGCGCACAATCACCTGCCCATGAAAGTGGCGTCGGAGCCCGGAGCGGACAACGAATGATAGGACTTGTGCTGGTGACTCACGGCCAGCTCGCGCGCGAATTCAAGCTCGCAGTCGAGCATGTGGTGGGTCAGCAGGAAGCGTTCGAAACGATCTGCATCGGCCCCGACGACGACATGGAACAGCGCCGCCTCGACATCGTCCAGGCCGTGCGCGACGCCGACCGGGGCAAGGGCGTCATCATCCTCACCGACATGTTCGGTGGAACGCCGTCCAACCTTGCCATTTCCGTGATGGACGAGGGGCAGGTGGACGTGCTGGCCGGGGTCAACCTGCCGATGCTCATCAAGCTCGCCAGCGTGCGCGGCGAGAAGCCGATGGACCAGGCTCTGGTCGCGGCGCAGGAGGCGGGGCGAAAATACATCGCCGTGGCGAGTCGAATCCTCAATGGGCAGTGATACCATGACCTATGTCAGCGAAGACGCCGCTGGTGCGGGGACCCAGGCGATGGACCGCGCGGATCAATTGGACGAGACCCCCATGTCGGCAGCCCGAACCCTGACGATCGTCAATCGCAAGGGGCTTCATGCCAGGGCTTCGGCCAAGTTCGTGCAGCTGGCGGAAAGCTTCGACGCCGAGATCACCATCGCCCGCGACGGCATGACGGTGGGCGGCCAATCGATCATGGGCCTGATGATGCTGGCCGCCGGCCAGGGAACGACGATCGACGTCAGCGCCGAGGGGCGTGAGGCGGAAGCCGCCATGCAGGCCATCGCCGATCTCGTCGCCAACCGCTTCGGCGAGGAATGCTGAACCCTGGGATCTGAGACAAGCCACCGCGGACCTCCCGCATTCGGGTCTCGCCTGCGCCTTCGGCACACTCAGATAAGCATATAAGCAATTCGTTATATCCTTTCGGCGCGAGGGCTGCTAAAGCCCTGGCGAGCCCTGGGCCGTGCTTTGCCGCAGCCCGATGTTTTGCGAGCGGGCGCTCGAACCTAGACCGCGCCCCATCCGCAGCCCAAGGAGAACGTGGCATGAGCGCAGCAGCCGATTACGTCGTGAAGGACCTTTCGCTGGCCGACTGGGGCCGCAAGGAACTCGACATCGCCGAAACCGAAATGCCCGGCCTGATGAGCTGCCGCGAGGAATTCGGCACCGACAAGCCGCTGACCGGCGCGCGGATCGCCGGGTCGCTGCACATGACGATCCAGACCGCCGTCCTGATCGAGACGCTGCAGGCGCTGGGCGCCAAGGTGCGCTGGGCCTCCTGCAACATCTTCTCGACGCAGGACCACGCGGCCGCCGCCATCGCCGCCACCGGCACGCCGGTCTTCGCCGTGAAGGGCGAGACGCTGGACGAATATTGGGACTACACCGACCGCCTCTTCCAGTGGACGGACGGCCAGCCCGCCAACATGATCCTGGACGATGGCGGCGACGCCACGATGTACATCCTGCTCGGCGCGCGCGCCGAAGCGGGCGAGGACGTCCTGTCCAACCCCGGCTCCGAGGAAGAGGAAATCCTCTTCCGCCAGATCAAGAAGCGCATGTCGCTCTCGCCCGGCTTCTTCGCGCGCCAGCGCGACGCCATCAAGGGCGTGACCGAGGAGACGACCACGGGCGTCAACCGCCTGTACCAGTTGCAGAAGAAGGGCCTCCTGCCCTTCCCCGCCATCAACGTGAACGACAGCGTCACCAAGTCGAAGTTCGACAACAAGTACGGCTGCAAGGAATCATTGGTGGACGGCATCCGCCGCGCCACGGACGTGATGATGGCCGGCAAGGTCGCCGTGGTCTGCGGCTATGGCGACGTCGGCAAGGGCTCGGCGGCTTCGCTGGTCGGCGCGGGCGCCCGCGTCAAGGTGACGGAGGTCGATCCGATCTGCGCGCTTCAGGCGGCGATGGACGGGTTCGAGGTCGTGACGCTGGAGGAAGCGGCTCCGACCGCCGACATCGTCATCACCACGACGGGCAATAAGGACGTCGTGACGCTGGACACGATGCGCAAGCTCAAGGACATGTGCATCCTCGGCAATATCGGCCATTTCGACAACGAGATTCAGGTCGCCGCCCTGCGCAACCTGACTTGGACCAACATCAAGCCGCAGGTCGACATGATCACCTTCCCGGACGGGCGGCGCATGCTGCTCCTCTCGGAAGGGCGTCTTCTCAACCTTGGCAACGCGACGGGTCACCCGTCCTTCGTGATGTCGGCCTCGTTCACCAACCAGACGCTGGCGCAGATCGAGCTGTTCACCAAGGGCGGACAGTACCAGAACAAGGTCTATGTCCTGCCCAAGCACCTGGACGAGAAGGTCGCCCGCCTGCATCTCGGTCGCCTGGGCGCCAAGCTCTCGACCCTGTCGGAAGAGCAGGCCTCCTATATCGGTGTGACGCCGCAAGGTCCGTTCAAGCCTGAGCACTACCGCTACTGATCCGTAGCCACGACGCGGCGCCGCCTGGCGCGGCAATGCGCCGGAGGCAAGGCCTCCGGCGCATTTCTTTTTTAACATCTGTGCCGTTCTCGCGCTTTCTCTGAGGTTATCCACCGTTTAAGTTTTACGAATCGTCGCTCGGTTGGGGAGCGGGGCGGCGGTACGGGGACAACTGTCTTTTCTCGAAAGGCGGCGGAGAAGGACGGGGGATGATACACAAGACATCGACGATGAAAGCGGGTCCGGCGGCCCGCTTCGTGCAAAAGCTTGGCCTTGGAGCCCTCCGTGCGGACGGGCGAGTTCGGGCTGGCGAGCGGGAGACGGGCGCGCCGCATGGCATGCGCTTTGGCGCCCGGAGCGCCGCTGGCGCTCTTCTTCGCCTCGCGCCGCAGCTTCGCGCCCATCGCCTGCCCCGCCCGCTTCGCGCCGTCGGCCGGGCGCTGCGTCGCGGCACCATGCTGTGCGGCGCGCCCGTGCTTCTGGCCGCTATCAGCGTCACCGGCGCACAGGCGCAGGACGCTGGCGGCCCGATGCGGCCGGAAACGGTTCTGAATCTCGCCCTGATCGGGCTTACCATCGGCGCGGCGATGATCGCCGCCGTCTGGCTGATCCGCCAACAGGCCGCGACCGCGGAAGAGAACAAGCGCCTGCGCGCCGATCTCGCCGACGCGCTGAACGAGGCCGACCGGCGCGGGACGCTGCTCGCCGAGGACAATCAGCGGCTTCTGGTGTTCAGCGGCCCCGGCGCGCCCGATCTCGTCGGCACGCTGCCCAAGCGCTTCGGCGCGCCGCCCGAGACCGCCGCCTTTCTCGACTTCGAAGGCTGGATGACGCCCGACGAGGCGCGCGAGCTGACCCGCGCCCTGTCGCAGCTGCGCAACCGCGCCGAAGGCTTCCGCATGGAAGTGGAAAGCGCGGGCGGCCATGTGCTGGAGATCGTTGGTCGCACCGCCGGCGCCTTGGCCGTGGTGCGCTTCACGCCGCTGTCGGGCCTGCGCGAGGAGATCGCGACGCTGCGCCTGGAGCAGAACCGCGCCAATGGCATGATCGAGACCATGCAGGCACTGTTCGACGCCGCCCCGCTGCCCATGTGGCTGCGCGGCGAGGACGAACGCCTCGTCTGGGTGAACGACGCCTATGCAAAGGCCGTGGACGCGCCTGGCGTCATTTCGGCGGTGGACGCGCAGACCGAGTTCCTGAACGAGCAGGACCGGGCGCAGATCATCGCCGCGCGCGCCCAGAACAGCCGCTTCCAGAACCGGCTGAGCGCCGTGGTGGACGCCGACCGGCGCAACTTCCTGGTGGTGGACGCCGCCGGCCCCTTCGGCTCGGCAGGCGTCGCGATCGACATTTCCGAGACCGAGAGCGTGCGGCGCGAGCTGCGCGAGACCGTGCGCTCGCATTCCGAGACGCTGGATCATCTCACCACGGCCGTGGCGCGCTTCGACGACAAGACGCAACTCGCCTATCACAACGCCGCCTTCGCCAAGCTCTTCGGCCTGTCGGCCGCCTATCTCGACAAGGCGCCCGACCTCGTCTCAATTCTCGACCATCTGCGCTCGCGCGGGGTCCTGCCGGACGACCGGCCGCTGCGCGACGTGAAGGTGGAGATCCAGGCCGCGCACCGCGCCACGGAGCCGACCGACGCGCTCTGGCACCTGACCGACGGGCGCACCTTGCGCGTCTTCACCAGCCCCGAGCCCTCGGGGGGTGCCAGCTGGGTGTTCGAGGACCTCACCGAAAAGCTGCAGCTGGAATCGCGCCTCAACGCGCTGGTGCGACTGCAGGGCGAGACGCTGGACTACCTCCGTGAGGGTGTCGCCGTGTTCGGCCAGGACGGGCGACTGCGCCTGTCCAACCCGATCTTCGCCGAGCTCTGGGGCCTGTCGGACGAGTTCCTGGCGGCCAAGCCCCATATCCGCGCCTTCGCCGGCACCGCCACCGTCTCGATCCGCCGCCCGGCGGACGGGTCGGAGCCACAGGCAAGCTGGGCCGGCTTCTCCCATGCCGTCACCGCCTTCGACGAGGCGCCGCGCGAGGCGCAGGGGGGCGAGTTCGAGCTTTCCGATGGCCGGGTTCAGGCCTATGGCATCGTGCCGCTGCCCAACGGGCAGACCATGCTGACCTTCTCCGACATCACCGACGCGCGCCAGGCCGAGCGGATGCTGCGCGAGCGAAACGAGGCGCTGGAACACGCCGCCCGCCTGAAGAGCGACTTCGTCCAGCATGTGAACTACGAGCTTCGCTCGCCGCTCACCAACATCATCGGCTTCTCCGCGCTCCTGCGCTCGGCCGAGACCGGGCCGCTCAACACGCGCCAGAGCGAATATCTCGACTATATCGGCACCTCGACCTCGACACTTCTAACCATCGTCAACGACATCCTCGATCTCGCCACGATCGACGCCGGCATCATGGATCTCGATCTCGGCGAGGTCGACATCGCCTATACCGTAGACCATGCGGCGGAAGCGGTGCGCGAGCGGCTGCGCGACAACGAGATCCGCCTCGACATCGACATCGCTCAGGCCGGCACGAGCTTTCGCGCCGACGGGCACCGCGTCACCCAGGTTCTGTTCAACCTCCTGTCCAACGCGGCCAATTTCGCGCCGCAGGGCTCCGCCATCCAGCTTTCCGCGCGCCGGCGGGGCGACAGCCTGTTCTTCGCCGTGGCCGACGAGGGGCCGGGCATCTCGCCCGCCAATGTCGAGCGCGTCTTCGAACGGTTCGAGACCGATCCGGCTGGCGGCCGGCAGTCCGGCGCGGGCCTCGGCCTTTCGATCGTGAAGAGCTTCGTCGAGCTGCATGGCGGTGACGTGTCGGTCACCTCCGGTCCGAAGGGCGGCGCGGTCGTCACCTGCCGCTTCCCCCTCATGCGGCAGGAGCGGGATCTCGCCGCCGAATGAGCGCCGTGCCCTTTCCGCCGCAGACCCCGGACGCCGATTTCGATCTCCACCTGCCCGACGAGGCGGCGACGGCGCGTCTGGCGGCCGACCTCGCGCTGGTGCTCGGGCGGGGCGACGTGGTCGCCCTGTCGGGCGATCTTGGCGCGGGCAAGACGCATCTCGCTCGCGCCTTCATACGGGCGCTGAGCGGCGACCCCGACTTGGAGGTCCCCTCCCCCACCTACACGCTGGCGCAGATCTACGAGACCGTTCCCAAAGTCACGCATTTCGACCTCTACCGCCTTGGCGACGAGGAAGAACTGGAGGAACTCGGCTTCGACGAGGCGGCCGAGACAGGCCTCGTGCTGGTGGAATGGCCCGAGCGCGCCCCGGCGACGCTCCGCGCCGCGACGCTCCGCCTGGAACTGACGGACGCCCCCGGCGGCGGCCGGCGGGCGCGGCTTACGGCAACCGTGGACGCCGCGCGGCGCATCGCCCGCACCTTGGGCGCGCGCGCATTCCTACGTGAAGCCGGCTTCCCCGACGCGCTCCGGCTGCCGTTTCAAGGCGACGCTTCGGCTCGGCGCTACGAGACCGTCGCCGCCAAGGGCGCCTCGCCGCTCATCCTGATGGATTCGCCCGCGCTCGTGCTCGGCCCTCCCGTGCGGGGTGGCCTGCCCTATGCCCGCATCGCGCACACGGCCGAAACCGTCCTGCCCTTCGTCGCGATCGCCGAGGCGCTGGAGGCGGCGGGGCTCGGCGCGCCGGCCATTCTCTACGCCGATCTCGATTCCGGCTTCGTGCTCATGCCCGATCTCGGGCGCGAAACGGTGCTCGACGCCGAGGGGCGCCCGATCCCGGAGCGCTACGAGGCGGCCATGGCGGCGCTCGCGCATTTCCATGCGCAGCCCCCGCGCCGCGACCTGTCGACCCGCGAAGGGCCGGTTCATAGCGTGCCGCCCTTCGACCGGGGCGCGCTGTCGATCGAGGTGAGCCTGCTTCTCGACTGGTACTGGCCGCACAGGCGCGGCGCGCCGGCGAGCGAGGCCGAGCGGGCGCGGTTCGATGCCGCCTGGGGCGCACTGTTCGACAGGCTGGAAAAGGCCGAGCCCGCGCTCGTGCTTCGCGACCTGCAATGGCCCAACCTGATCTGGCGGCCGGGCGAGACCGGCCATCGCCGCGTTGCCTTCCTCGATTTTCAGGACGCGATGATCGGCCCCTCGGCCTATGACGTGGCCTCGCTGGCGCAGGACGCGCGGGTGGACATGCCGGCCGATCTGGAAAGGCGGCTGGCCGATCACTACATGAGCTTGAGAGAGACGGACGGAACCGGCTTCCGCCGGGCCGCCTTCGAGGAGGCGTATGCGATCATGGCGGCGCAGCGCGCCACCAAGATTCTCGGCATCTTCGTCCGCTTGTTGCGCCGGGACGGCAAGCCGCAATACCTCCGTCACATTCCGCGTATTCAATCGTATCTTCAGCGCAGCCTCGCGCATCCGGTCTTGAGCGATCTGGCCGGCCTCTACCGCGCGTGGGCTCTTCTCGACGACGAACCTATTACCCGACCGCAGGACTTATGACGCTCCAGCCCCTTGCCCCGACGCCGCTCCACGCCCGCCCGCCCCGCCGCGCGCCCAAACCCAAGACGGCGATGATCCTGGCGGCGGGCCTCGGCAAGCGGATGCGGCCGATCACTTCGATGATTCCGAAGCCCCTAGTCGAGATCAACGACAAGGCGCTGATCGACTACGGGCTCGACGCGCTCGCGCGCAACGGCGTGGAGCGTGTGGTGGTGAACGTCCATTACATGGCCGAGCTTCTGCGCGCGCACCTGCGCAAGCGGCGGGACATCGAGGTCGTCATCTCCGACGAGAGCGACCGGCTGCTGGAATCGGGCGGCGGCATCGTGCGCGCCCTGCCGCTTCTGGGCGACGATCCCTTCTACCTCATCAATTCCGACACGTTCTGGATCGACGGCTACCGCGACAATCTCGATCTTTTGGCCGATCTCTGGAACCCGGCCGAGGCGGACATGCTGCTGCTCATCGCCGAGATGCGGCAGGCGACGGGCTATGAGGGCCGGGGCGATTTCACCATGGACCGCGAAGGCCGGCTGCGCCGCGTGGCCGAGCGCGACATGAGCCCCTTCATCTATGCCGGCGCCGGCATCCTGAAGCCGGACCTGTTTCGCGAACTGCCCGAAGAGGTCTTCTCGCTGAACCGCGTATTCGACAGCGCGATCGACGAAGGGCGCCTGTTCGGCGGCCGGCTGGACGGGCTGTGGCTGACGGTCGGCACGCCGCAGGCGATCCACGACGCCGAGGCCGCCTTCGCGGCCAGTGCGACGCGCGTCCAGCACGGCTGACGGCGGGCGTTTTCCGCCTACTCGGACGCGGGTCGGCGGGCGCATTAGCCGGCTTATGAGACAGAGTTCTCATGACAGGCCCTGCGGCGGATGGGATAGGCGGCCCTGCGGCCTTGGTCCCGGCGGCAGGGCGTCTGGAGCATTTCCTGTGAATATGCATTCACCGGAAACGCTCCAGGTTTCTGATCTTCGCATTATCCCACGGCAAAGCGTATCCGCTTCGCCTGGAAATGTTCTAGACTTAACGCCATGCGTCCCAACGTCTTTTCCATCTCGCCGGGCCTGCCCTTCCTGCCCACGCTGGCCGAGGGGGTCCTCTCGGGGCGCTTTCTGCCGGACCATCGCTTCGCCAACGATCCGCTGGCGCTGGCGGGGCTGACCATCCTCGTGCCGACGCGGCGCGCCGTGCGCGCGCTGGCCGAGGAGTTCACGCGAAGGCTGGGCGGGGCGGCGGCGATCCTGCCGCGCATCCGCCCGCTCGGCGACGCGGACGATCCGAGCGCGCTGTTCGAGGAGGGGCCGGGCGCCGAACTGATCGCCGAGATGAATGTGTTGGAGCGCCGTCTGCTGCTGGCGCGCCTCGTGCGCATCTGGAAGGAAAGCATCAACCAGCAGGCGCTGCGCCTGCTGGCCGGCGAGGAGCTGATTCTGCCCGCCTCCAGCGCCGACGCGCTCTATCTCGCGAGCGATCTCTGCGCCTTTCTGGACGAGGCGGTGAACGAGGAGGCGGGCCTTGCCAATCTGGCGCAGCTGGCGCCCGACCGGCTGGCCGAATGGTGGCAGCTGACGCTGACCTTCCTGCAGATCCTCACCGAGCAATGGCCGGCGATCCTCGCCGAGCGGGGGCTGCAGGACCGCGCGGCGGCGCGCGTGCGCTGGTTCGACGCCGAGGCCGAGCGGCTGCGCCGGGCCCGGCCGGGCGCGCCGCTGATCGTCGCCGGCACCACGGCCACCGCCCCCTCCACCGTGCGCTTTCTCCAGGCCGTGGCCCAGCTTCCCGCCGGCGCGCTGGTGCTGCCCGGCATCGACTGTCATCTCGACGAGGAAAGCTTCCAGGCGATCGACGCCAAGCGCTCCATCGCCGCCCCCGGCCATCCCCAGCACGCCATGCGGCGCATCCTGACCGGCATCCTGATCGGCCGCGATCTCGTCCACTCCATCACCCCGGCCGAGGGCGATCCGCTTCTGGCGCGCGAGCGCTTTCTGTCGGACGCGCTGCGCCCGGCCGAGACCACCGATCTCTGGGCCGCCCAGGCCGAACGGCACGGCACGGCGGCGCTGGACGGGCTGGAGCTGATCGAGGCGGCGGACGAGCGCGAGGAGGCGCTGGCCATCGCCGTCGCCATGCGCGACGCCCTGTCGGACCCCGCCGCCAAGGTGGCGCTGACGACGCCGGACCGCAATCTCGCCCGCCGCGTCGAGGCCGAGCTGGAGCGCTTCGGCATTCTCGCCAACGATTCCGCCGGCCGCCCTCTCTGGGCGACGCCGCCGGGCACGTTCACGCAGCTTGCGCTCACCGTCGCGATGGAGCCGGGCGATCCGGTGGCGCTCCTGTCGCTGCTCAAGCACCCGCTGCTGCGCCTCGGCTTTCCCGCCGCCGACGCGCGCGACGCCGCGCGCGTGGTCGAGCTCATCGCTCTGCGCGGCGGCACGGGCGTCGCCGACGGCGCGTCGCTGGCCGCGCTTTTTGCGCGCCGCCGCGCGGAAGCCGAGGCCGAGGACGGACGCGCGCCCCGCCCCGTGCGCTTGCTCGGCCAGGACGACCGCGACAAGGCGGCGATCCTCTGCGCCCGGCTGGAAGAGGCGTTGCAGCCGCTGGCGGGCCTTCGGGGCGACGGCGAAGGCGAGGTCGGCGACTACGCGCTCTGCCTCACCCGCGTTCTGGAAGCGCTGTCGCGCGACGAGGAAGGCAGGCCGAACCCGCTTTATGCCGAGGAAGCCGGCATTGGGCTGCGCGATTTTCTGCGCTCGCTCGTTTCGGCCCCCGAGACGGGCTTCAGCTTTCGCCCGGAAGAGCTTCCCGACGTCGTGCGCGCGCTGATGAGCGACGTCACCGTGCAGCCGCGCGGCGGCCTGTCGCAACGGGTCTTCGTCTGGGGCGCGCTGGAGGCGCGCCTGCAGAATGTGGACGTGATGATTCTGGGCGGTCTCAACGAAGGCGTCTGGCCGCGCACGGCGCGCTCCGATGCCTTTCTTTCGCGTGTCATGCGCACCGAGATCGCGCTCGACCCGCCCGAGCGCCGCATCGGTCTTGCCGCGCACGATCTCTGGATGGCGCTCGGCAACCCGCGCGTCGTCATGGCCCGCTCACATCGCTCGGGCGGGTCGCCCACGATCCGCTCGCGCTGGCTACAACGTATCCTGACGCTGGCCGGCAAGGAGGGCGAAAAGGCGCTGCTGGAACGCGGCCGGGTCTATCTCGACCATGCGCGGGCGCTCGGCGCGGTGGAGCCGCAAGCGCCCACCCGCCGGCCCGAGCCCTGCCCGCCGCTGGCGGTGCGCCCGCGCCGCGCCTCCGTCACCGAGGTCGAGACCTGGGTGCGCGATCCCTATGCCGTCTATGCCCGGCGCGTGTTGAAGCTCGACCCGCTGCCCGAGATGCTGCGCGCCCCCGGCGCCCCGGAGCGCGGCAATCTCTACCACGCCATCCTGCATCGCTTCGTGGCCGAAGGCGTCGACCCGGCGGCCGAAGACGCGGAAGCCCAACTTCTCGCGATCGCGCGCGAGGAGTTCGAGAGGGAGAAGCTGCCGGCGGAGATCGAGGCGATCTGGTGGCCGCGCATGGAAACGCTGGCGCGCAACATGATCGAATGGGAGCGCGAGCGCGCGCCCGCCATCGAGACAAGCCTCACCGAGATTCGCGGCGAGCACGCCTTCCCCGATCTCGACTTCACCCTCACCGGTTATGCCGACCGGATCGACCGGTTGAAGAACGGGCGCATCGAGATCGTCGACTACAAGACCGGCACGAACCCTTCGGTGAAGCAGGCGCGCACGCTACTCGCGCCGCAATTGCCGCTGGAAGCGGCGATGGCGCGCCTCGGCGCCTTCGAGGCGCTGGGGCCGGTCTCCTCGGTCGCCGATCTCCTTTACGTGCGCCTGCGCGAACGCGAGTTCTACGAGGAGCGCCTGGCGCATTCGGGGGGGCGCACGGGCGAGCCCCAGTCGGGCGACGATCTCGCCACCGCCGCGCTCGCCAGCCTCCGCCGGCTGATCGCGGCCTATCGCTCGGCCGACAAGACCTACCCCTCGCGCGCCCGGCCCTTCCTGGCCGGGGACACGTCGGGGCCTTACGACCATCTGGCGCGGGCGAAGGAATGGTCGGTCGCCGGCACGGCCGAGGAAGGAGAGGCGCTATGAACATCGTCGTGCAAAGCGCCGAGGATCCGCAGCGCATCGCCTCCGACCCGTCCCGCTCCGTCTTCGTGGCGGCCAATGCCGGCTCGGGCAAGACGCATGTGCTCACCGAGCGCGTGGTGCGCCTGCTGCTGTCGGGCGCCGAGCCCTCGCGCATCCTGTGCCTGACCTACACCAAGGCCGCCGCCGCCGAGATGCAGACCCGCGTCTTCGCGCGCCTCGCCGCTTGGACCACGATGGAGGAGGAAGCGCTGGCCCGCGCGCTGGAGGCGCTGGAGCGCAAGCGCCCGTCGCGGGAGCGGGTCGCCAAGGCGCGCCGGCTCTTTGCCTGTGCGCTGGAAACGCCGGGCGGCTTGAAGATCCAGACGATCCACGCCTTTTGCGAGGCGATCCTCCACCAGTTCCCGATCGAGGCCAATATCCCCGGCCATTTCGAGGTGATGGACGAGACCGAGAGCGCCCTGCTCCTGGCCGAGGCGCGACGCATGTTCGTGGCCGGCTCCACGGACGATCCCGCCGACCCCGAGCGCGCCGCCCTGACGCTGGCCTTTGCCGACGCGCTGACGCTGGCGGGCGAATGGGGGCTCGACGCGCTGCTCGGCGAGATCGTCTCCAAGCGTGATCGCATCCGCCGCCATCTCGGCGCCGTTGGCGGTCTGGAGGGCGCGGTGCCCGTGCTGCGCAAGGCACTGGGCCTCAAGGAAGGCGACGACGAGGCCGCGATCCTCGCCGGCGCGATCGACCCGCCGGGCTTGGAGGAAAGTTTTCGCGAGGCGCTGGCCGAGGCGGCCGGGCGCTCCAATAAGGCGACCGACGCCAAGCTTCTGGAAAAGCTCAACGCCTTCGAGGCGGCCGAAACGCCGCTGCGCCGCTTCGAGGCGCTGCGCGAGCTCGTGCAGAAGAAGGATGGCGGGCGCTACAAGCCCTCCTCCGTCGCCACCAAGGCAGTGGCCGACACGTTTGCCGACTTCGCGGATCGGCTGGAAGAAGCGGCGGACTATGTGGACGCCGCCTGCGAGCGGCTCGCCACGCTGCGTCTCTTTCGCGCCAGCCGCGCCGCGCTCGCCATCGCCGAGAAGTTGGAGGGCGACTACGGCGCCTTGAAGCGCAAGCGGGGGAGGCTCGATTTCGAGGACCTGATCGTTCGCACGGCTGACCTCCTCCTGCGGGCGGAAGCGTCGAGCTGGGTGCATTTCAAGCTCGACCAGGGCATCGACCACGTGCTGGTGGACGAGGCGCAGGACACGAGTCCGCGCCAGTGGGAGGTGGTGCGCCAGCTGGTCGAGGAGTTCTTCGCCGGCGGCGCGGCGCGCCAGATGCCGCGCACGATCTTCGCGGTGGGCGACGAGAAACAGTCGATCTATTCCTTCCAAGGCGCCTCGCCCGCCATGTTCACCAACGAGCGGCTGAACCTCCAGCGCTTGGCGGAAGCCGCCGGCCTGCCCTTCGAGCGGGTCGAACTGCACCGCTCCTTCCGCTCGGTGGCGGACGTGCTCAACGCCGTGGACCAGGTCTTCGCCGAGCCGGCCGACCGGCGCGGCCTCACCTTCGGCGGCGAGCCGCCGGTGCATGTCTCGGCGCGCGGCGCGGAGCCGGGGCTGATCGAGGTCTGGCCGGCGGTGGTGCCGAGCGTACGCGTCCAGTCCGACGACTGGCTCGACCCGATCGACCACGAGCCCGAAGCCTCGCCCGCCAACCGGCTCGCCCGGCGCATCGCCGGCACGATCCGCGACTGGATCGGCCAGCCCATCAGCGTGAAGGGCGAGCGGCGGCCGATCGGGCCGGGCGACGTTCTGGTTCTCGTGCGCAAGCGCTCCGGCTTCGTCGGCGCCATGGGCGCGGCGCTGCGGGAGGCCGCGATCCCCGTGGCCGGCGCCGACCGGCTGACGATCACCGACCATATCGCAGTGTCCGACCTCGTGGCGCTCGGGCGCATCGTCTCCAATGCGGAGGACGAGCTGTCGCTCGCCGCCGTCCTAAAAAGCCCGCTCTTCGGCTTCACCGACGACGACCTGATGGCGCTGGCGCTCTCGCGATCGACGGAAAGGCGCGCCGAGCCGCTCTATCTCGCGCTGCGCCTTCTCACCTTCCGGGGCGCGGAAAAGCGCTTGCCGGACTTCGTCAAAGGCCCGGCGCGCGAGGCGCTGCTGGTCAAGGCGAGCGCAGCCTTCAAGCGACTGGAGGAGCTGCGCCGGCGCGCCGGCTTCGAGACGGTCTTCACCTTCTTCGCCCGCATTCTCGGCCCCGAGGGCGGGCGCGCCGCGCTGGTGGCCCGGCTCGGGCGCGATGCCGGAGACGTGGTGGACGCGTTTCTCGACCTGGCGCTGGCCGAAGAATCGGCCGGGCGCGGCGGGCTCGACGCCTTCCTCTCCGATCTCGAAGCCTCGCCCCCCGAGATCAAGCGGGAGACCGAGGGCGGGCGCGGCGAGGTGCGCATCATGACCACCCACGCCTCCAAGGGGCTGGAAGCGCCGGTCGTGTTTCTGGTGGACCCCGGCTCGGCCCCGTTCAGCCACAGCCACGGCGCCAAGCTTCTGGAATGGAGCGACATGCCGGGCCTGCCCCCTGGCCAGCCGCCGGGCTTTCTCTGGTGCCCGGAATCGGCGCTGCGCAACGACGTGGTGCGCGCGTTGCAGGAGGGAGAGCGGGCACGGGCCGAGGACGAATACCGCCGGCTTCTCTATGTCGGCATGACGCGCGCGGCCGACCGGCTGGTGGTCTGCGGTCTGTCGGGCACGCGCGGGCCGGACGACGCCTCCTGGCTGCAGCGCGTGGAGGCCGCGCTCGGCCCCCATGCGCGCGAGATCAAGGACCCCGAGACCGGCGAGCGGATGGCACTGCGGCTCGGCGGCGATCCGCTGGGCGAAAGGCTGGCACCGGCTGCGCAGGCGCCCGCGCAGCCCCGCTCCCGCGCCATCGACCTCTCCCCCCTCCCGCCCGAGC
>NZ_BBWL01000015.1:0-156411 GCF_001463785.1 Aureimonas sp. AU40 | reverse complement strand
CTCATCAACGCAAAACACGAAAGGCAGCCGATATCCGCCGCCGACCCTCAGGCAACATGGTTACCGAAGAGGGTTAATGGCCGGTGAAGCTCGCGCTCGATTGGCCACCGCCGCCCTCACGTGCTAGAGGCGCCCCACCTCGTGTCTGACCACCGACGGCCCGAAATCGCATCGGCAATCCAGGCACTATGGGACCGTTCCGGTCCGTCCCTTTGTTTTGCGCCTTCGATGCCGACGGCGTTCTTCCCCGTGCCTCGCCGCGCCGACGATCGGCCGGGCACACGTCTGAAAGGCAGCTCCGATGGCCCTCTCCCTGATCCTGTTCGATTGCGACGGCGTCCTGGTGGATTCCGAGATCATCTCGGCCAAAGTCGACGCCTCGCTTCTCGGCGAACTCGGCTACGAGATTTCGGCGGAAGAGATCGCGGAGCGCTTCGCCGGCCTGACGCAGGACCGAATCCTCGAACTCCTGACAGCCGAGGCCGGCATCCGCTTTCCCGAAGACTATGCCGACCGGCAGCGGGCGGAACTCGACCGGCGCCTCGCCGCCGAGATCACGCCGATCGCGGGCGTGCACGAGATGCTGGACCGGCTCGACCTACCGCGCGCCATCTGCTCGAACTCCTCCTCCGAGCGGCTGAAGATCGTGCTGGAGCCGACCAAGCTCTGGGATCGGTTCCGCCCCTATGTGTACGCCGCGCGCGAGGTCGGCACCAAGCGCCCCAAGCCCGCACCAGACGTCTATCTATTCGGCTGCCGCCAGTTCGAGACCGAGCCGCGCGAGACGATCGTGCTGGAAGACTCCGTGCACGGCGTCGCCGCGGCCGTCGCGGCGGGCTGCCGCGTCGTCGGCTTCACCGGCGGGCAGCACAGCTATTCCGGCCATGGCCACGCGCTGGCGGAAGCCGGCGCGGAGACCGTCATCAAGCGCTTGTCGGAATTTCCGAGCGTGGTGGAAGCGTTTTCGAGCTGGGAAGCGGCCTGACCGGCCGCCTTCCCCGCTTCGGGGTCAGCGGCTCGCGGTCTTGGCGCCGGCCGGCTTGGCTCCCGCGGGTGCCGGGCCTTCGTCGAAGCCGGCATAGATCACGAGCGTGCGGCCGGTCGGTTTGGGGAAGCGGACGGCGCGGTCGACATAGGTGAAGTTCACCGCGCCGCCGCTGGAATCCAGAAGCACGCCCTGCTGGCCGAGCTGGCTGTAGACCAGCTTCCCATTGTCGACGATCGCGACGCGCACCGGCAGGTTCACCGTGCCGCCCTTGGCCGCCGGCCCCGGCACGACCCGTCCCGTCACGGCGACTTCCAGAAGATACTGCCCATCCCGCTCGCGGCAGGAGCGCGTCGTGCCGGTGATGGAGGCGACATAGTCGATCGAGTCGCCCGCGCCCTTGCGCAGGATCGCCGTCCCCTCACGCAGCGCCACGGGCGGGCAATAGTCCGGCACGCTGCCGGCCGTCGCCACCTGTGCGGCCGAGGCGGGCAGGCTGGCCGAGGAGGCGGGCGCTGGCGCGGGCCCCCTGCCGGAGGTGCTGCAGCCGGCGCTGACGAGGCCCGCCAGCGCGAGAATCGCGAGACGGTCGAAGGGGGTGCGTGTCGACATATGCATCGGCCGGTTCTTCCCATAGGATGGTCGCTCGGTCTATATCAGGCACCCAGCCGAGTTGCGACCAGTCTCGGCATGGGAAGGGCGAACGTCCCGACATGCCGGAACCAGCCGCCCGCAAGGGCCGACGGGAGTCATCTTTGAGATATGTGAGTTCGCGGGGCGAAGCTCCGAACCTTGGTTTTGCCGACGTTCTCCTGGCGGGTCTTGCGACGGACGGCGGACTCTACGTGCCTGAGACTTGGCCGACCCTCTCACCCGAGACGATCGCCTCCTTCGCCGGCCGCCCTTATGCCGACGTGGCGCTCGAAGTGCTGTCGCCCTTCGTCGGCGACGACATCGCTCCGGCCGATCTGGAGCGCATGGTGTGCGAGGCCTATGCAACCTTCCGCCACCCCGCCGTCGCGCCGCTGGTGCAGATCGGCGACCGGCATTTCGTGCTGGAGCTTTTCCACGGGCCGACGCTCGCTTTCAAGGACGTCGCCATGCAGCTCCTGTCGCGGTTGATGGACCATGTTCTCGCCAAACGGCAGCGGCGCGCCACGATCGTCGGCGCCACCTCGGGCGACACGGGCGGCGCCGCCATCGCCGCCTTCGCCGGCAGCGACCGCACCGACATGTTCATTCTCTTCCCCAAAGGCCGCGTCTCGCCGGTCCAGCAGCGTCAGATGACGACCGCCGGCATGGCGAATGTCCATCCGGTCGCGGTGGAAGGCACGTTCGACGACTGCCAAGCCCTGGTGAAGGCCATGTTCAACGACGCGAGCTTCCGCGCCGAGTCGGCTTTGTCGGGCGTCAATTCGATCAACTGGGCCCGCATCATGGCTCAGATCGTCTACTACTTCACCGCCGCCGCCAGCGTCGGCGCGCCGCGTCGCCCGGTGTCCTTCACGGTGCCGACGGGAAATTTCGGCGACATCTTCGCCGGCTATGCCGCCAAGCGCATGGGCCTGCCGGTCGAGCGCCTGATCATCGCGACCAACCAGAACGACATTCTGGAACGCACGATGCAGACCGGGCGCTACGAGATGGAGGGCGTCCACGCCACCATGTCGCCCTCCATGGACATCGAGATTTCTTCCAATTTCGAGCGTCTCCTGTTCGAGGCGAGCGGGCGCGATGCCGAGACGGTGCGCCGCCTCATGCAGCAGCTGCGCCAGTCCGGCGCTTTCACGTTGCCGGATGATATGGTCGCGAGAATCCGCGCCGAATTCGATGCCGGCCGCACGGACGAGGCCAAGACCGCCGAGACCATCAAGCGCTATCTCGGCACCACGGCCTATCTCCTCGACCCGCACACGGCCGTCGGTGTCTCGGTGGCCGACCGGAACATGGGCGATGTCACGATGATCACGCTCGGCACCGCCCATCCCGCCAAGTTCCCGGCCTCCGTCAAGGCGGCGTGCGGCATCGAGCCGCCGCTGCCGCCGAGCCATGCCGACCTGATGGTGCGGGACGAGAAGTTCGACGTGCTGCCGAACGATCTCGACGCCGTCCAGACCTATATTCGCGAGCGCAGCCGCGCCGTTCGACACGGGGCCGCCGCATGAGCGTCGAGATCACGCGCCTTTCCAATGGACTGACGGTCGCGACCGAAACCATGCCGACGCTGGAGAGCGCGGCCTTGGGCGTCTGGGTCAAGGCCGGGGCGCGTGACGAGACGGAGCGCGAGCATGGCATCGCGCATCTCCTCGAACACATGGCCTTCAAGGGCACGACGCGCCGCACGGCGCGCCAGATCGCCGAGGAGATCGAGGATGTCGGTGGCGAATTGAACGCCTCCACCAGCGTCGAGACCACGGCCTTCTACGCGCGCGTCATGAAGGACGACGTGCCGCTGGCGCTCGACATCCTGTCGGACATCCTTCTCGACTCGCGCTTCGACGAGGAAGAACTGGAGCGCGAGCAGCAGGTCGTGCTGCAGGAACTCGGCGCCGCCGAGGACACCCCGGACGACATCGTCTTCGACCATTTCCAGCAATGCGCCTTCGAATCGCAGGTGATTGGCCGCCCGATCCTGGGCACGCGCGATAGCGTGCGCTCCTTCACGCCCGAAGACCTGCGCAACTATCTCAAGCGCCATTACGGGCCGGATCGCATGGTGGTCTCGGCCGCCGGCGCGGTCTCGCACCAAGACATCGTGGACCGCGTATCCGCTGCCTTCGGCTCGGAGATCGCCAGCAGCCCCGGCGGGATCGAGCGCACGCCCGCGCTTTATACAGGCGGCGAGTTTCGCGAGGAGCGCGACCTGTCCGACGCGCAGATGGTGCTCGGCTTCAAGGGCCGGCCCTACTACCAGCGCGACTTCTACTCCGCGCAGGTTCTCTCCATCATCCTGGGCGGCGGCATGTCGTCCCGCCTGTTCCAGGAAGTGCGGGAAACGCGGGGCCTCTGCTACGCCATCTCGGCTTTCCACTGGAGCTTTTCGGACTGCGGCATCTTCGGCGTCCATGCTGCGACCGGCGAGGAAGAGCTGGCCGAGCTTGCGCCGGTGATCGTCGAAGAGCTGATCCGCGCCGCCGAGGGCATCACAGAGAAGGAAGTCGTGCGGGCGCGGGCGCAGATGCGCTCCAGCCTTCTGATGAGCCAGGAGAGCCCGGCTTCGCGCGCGGGGCAGATCGCCCGTCAGCTCATGTTCAACGGCGCCATCATCAGCAACACGGAGCTTCTCGACCGGCTCGCCGCCATCACGGCGGAACGTCTGGCGGGTCTGGCGCAGACGACCTTCGTCGATGCCGTGCCGACGCTCGCCGCGATCGGGCCGGTGTCGCGCCTGCCTTCCCTCGACCAACTGATGCAGGGCGGCGCGACCCCCGCCCTGTCCGGACGGCCGCGCGTGGCCGCGGCGAACGTCTGATCCAGCCGGCATGGGTTGGCTGGATTGGGTTCAGGCTTCCGCTCAGCCCGTCCTGAGCGGACCCGGCATCCTGCTTCGGATGCCCCGCCGGGGCGACTACGAGCGCTGGCGGGAGCTGCGCGAGGCAAGCCGCGCCTTTCTCACGCCTTGGGAACCCAGCTGGACCGGCAACGAGTTGAGCCGATCGGCCTTCCGGCTGCGACTGGACCGCTATATCAAGGACGCTCGTGAGCGCACGAGCTACACGTTCTTCGTGTTCGACCCGAGCGGCGCCACGCTCTATGGCGGGCTGACACTTGGGCGCATCCAGAGGGGGGTGGCCCAATCCGCCACCCTCGGCTATTGGATGGGCGAACGCCATGCCGGGCGCGGCATCATGACACGCGCCGTGCGCACGATCTGCGTTTTCGCATTCGAGATCGAGGGGCTGCACCGGGTGGAGGCGGCTTGCGTGCCTAACAATGCGCGCTCGATCGGCCTTCTGGAAAGCTGCGGTTTCAGCCGGGAGGGCCATCTCAGGCGATACCTGAAAATCGCCGGTGTCTGGGAGGATCATCTGCTCTATTCGTTGCTGGCCGAAGACTGGGCTGCCAGTGGCGGCTATCATGCCGATTCGATGCCCGATCTTTCGCTCGCCGGGACAAGGCCCTGACGCTCTCCATGCCCCATCTCGCCCGCCTGTCGGCCATCCTGCTCTGGGTTTTCGGCTGTTTCCTGGTCGCGCTCTGCAGCGCCCTGCCCGCACAGGCCTTCTCGCCCGTCAGCATCGGACGGGAGGACGTGGCGATCGATCTCGCCCCCGCCGTCGATCTGCATCGCGGACGCGGTGCCAATTTTCAGGTCTCAACCATTCCGGGCTCGGACGGCATCGTCCGGCGCATTGAGGTGGAATCGAGTTCGCCGAACCCCTCGGGCAACTGGGCGGTCTTCGCCCTGTCCAACAACACGGACGAGCAGATCGACCGGCTTGTCGTCGCGCCGCATTTCCGCCTGTCGGGCTCGGGGCTCATCTGGCCCGATCTCGGCTCGCAGCGCGTCGTCGCCATCACGCCGTCGGAAGGCTTCGCGCTCGACCGGCAGGACAGCCCGGAGGCCGACGTCTTTCTCGTCACGCTCGATCCCGGCTCGGTCATCACCTTCGTGGCCGAACTTGCGAGCGACAAGCTGCCCGAAATTCGCCTTTGGGAGCCGAACGCCTATAAGGACACGGTCAACGCCTTCACGCTCTATCGCGGCATCGTGCTCGGCATCGCCGGCCTGCTCGCCGTCTTCCTCACGATTCTCTTCGTGGTGAAGGGCTCGCCCATGTTTCCGGCCACCGCCGCGCTCGCCTGGGCGGTGCTGGCCTATATCTGCATCGACTTCGACTTCTGGCAAAAGCTCGTGCCGATCGTGCCTGGGGAGGAGCGCATCTGGCGCGCGGGTACGGAGGTCGCCCTCGCCTTCACGCTCGTCGTGTTTCTCTACGCCTATCTCAACCTGAACCGCTGGCACGGCATTCTCTCGGCCTTCACCGCGCTCTGGCTGATGGGCCTCGGCGGTCTGGGTGCGCTGGCCGCCTTCGATCCGCCCATGGCGTCGGGCATCGCCCGAATGTCGATGACAGCCACCGCCGGCATCGGCCTCCTCCTGATCCTCTACCTCTCCGCCGTGCGCTACGACCGCGCGATCATGCTGATCCCGACATGGCTGCTGATCATCGCCTGGCTCGGCACGGGCTGGCTGACGATCACCGGCCAAATCCACAACGACATCATCCAGCCGGCGCTGGGCGGCGGCCTCGTGCTCATCGTGCTCCTGATCGGTTTCACGGTGATGCAGCACGCCTTTGCCGGAAACGGCAGCTTCGGCAGCGGCATCCTGTCGGACATGGAGCGCCGCGCCCTGGCGCTGGCCGGCACGGGCGATGCGATCTGGGATTGGGACGTGGCGCGCGACCGCATCTTCGCGGGATCGGACACGGACGGTCTCGCCGGCATGCCCGTCGCGGCCATGAACGGCCCGGCACGCGACTGGCTGCCGATCCTTCATCCCGACGACCGCGACCGGTTCAAGGTGACGCTCGATACGATCCTCGAGCACCGGCGCGGCCGTATCTCGCAGGATTTCCGGGTGCGCAGCGACGACGGGCATTATCACTGGATGAACCTCCAGGCGCGCCCTGTGCTCGGTTCTAACGGCGAAGTCGTGCGCTGCGTCGGCACGCTTAAGGACGTGACGGACCGCAAGAAGGCCGAGGAGCGCCTGCTCCACGACGCGCTGCACGACCAGCTCACGGGCCTTCCCAATCGCGAACTCTTCATCGATCGGCTGAACTCCATCGCCGCGCTGGCCATGAGCCATGCCGACGTGCGGCCGACCCTCTTCGTCATCGATCTCGACCGCTTCAAGCAGGTGAACGACGATTTCGGCATGGCGACGGGCGACACGATCCTGCTCACCGTCGGCCGCCGCCTGAAGCGTGTGTTGAAGCCGCAGGATTCGCTGGCGCGTCTGACGGGCGATCAGTTCGGTCTGATTCTCATGTCGGAAACCGAAATCGGCGCGGTCGGCACCTTTGCCGAGACGCTGCGCGAAGTGGTGCGCGCGCCGATCGCCTTCGGCGAGCGCGACATCATCCTGACCGCCTCCGTCGGCCTTACGGGCTGGACCGAAGGCGCCAGCGCCGACGAAGTGCTGCGCGACGCGGAACTGGCGATGTATCAGGCCAAGCGGCTCGGCGGTGACCGGATCGAGCCCTTCCGCCCGGCCTACAAGACGCATTCCTCCGGGCGCGTGGAACTGGAATCCGACCTTCGCCGCGCCTTCGGTCGGAACGAGCTTTCGCTCATGTTCCAGCCCATCGTGAAGCTTTCGTCGGGCGAGATCGTGGGTTTCGAGGCGCTCCTTCGCTGGAACCACGCCAAGCGCGGTCCTGTCTCGCCGGTCGAGTTCATTCCGATGGCCGAGAGCACGGGGCTCATCGTGCAGCTCGGGCAGTTCGCCCTCGACGAGGCGACGCGCCGCCTGTCGGACTGGCAAAAGCTGCCGGGCCAATCGAAGCTCTTCTGCTCGGTGAATATTTCGAGCCGCCAGCTGATCCGTCAGGACCTTCTCAACGACGTGCGCCATATCCTGAAGCGCTACAACCTACCGCCGGAAACGCTGAAGCTGGAACTCACCGAGTCGCTCGTGATGGACAATCCCGAACGTTCGGCCAAGCTTCTGGAGCGTTTGAAGGAGATCGGCGTCGGCTTGTCGCTGGACGATTTCGGAACGGGCTATTCCGCCCTCTCCTATCTCATGCGCTTCCCCTTCGACACGCTGAAGATCGACCAGTCCTTCCTGCGCGGCGAGGCGCATCCGCAGAAGCCGATCATCGTGCAGTCGATCGTCACCATGGCGCACGAACTGGGTCTGGCGGTCGTCGCCGAGGGCGTCGACAACGAGACCGACGCCCAGCGCCTGCGCCAGCTCAACTGCGAATATGTCCAAAGCTACATGTTCTCGCCGCCGCTCAGCGCCGAGGAAGCGCGACGCCGGCTGCAGGAGCGCCAGCCGCGCAAGGCGGCTGCCAGCTAGCGGCAGCCGATCGTCCGAGCCGCGAGAGGCGCGTCAGGCGTGGCCGGCTTCGCTCGTCAGGAAGGCCGGGTTGATGCCGAGGATGCCGAGCGCACGGGAATATTTGTTGTCGAGTTCGGCATCGAAGACGATGTCGAGTTCGGCTCGGCAGGTGAGCCAGCCATTGGCGGCGATCTCGGCTTCCAGTTGCCCGGCGCCCCAGCCGGCATAGCCCAGCACCATCAACGCGGTGGACGGGCCGGCGCCGTTCGACATGGCTTTCAAAATATCGAGCGTCGGGGTGAGCGCGATGCCCTGCTCGACCACGACGGTGGAGTCGGAATCATAATCGTCCGAGTGCAGTACGAAGCCTCGGCCGCGCTCCACCGGCCCGCCATGGCAGACCGGCACTTCCTGCCCCTTGCCGGGCAAGCGGATCTCGTCGGGATCGCTGACGATCTCGAGCTGCGTCAATAGTGCGCCGAAGCTCAGCGGCTGCGCCTTATTGACGATGAAGCCCATGGCCCCGCTGGATGAATGCGCGCAGACATACACGACGGAACGGGCGAATCGCTCATCTTCCATGCCGGGCATGGCGATAAGGAAATGCCCCTCCAGCGAGGAGGCTTCGTCGGATCGGTTGCGGATGTTTTCGAAGTCCATACGCTGAAGATAAAGATGTCCGAGCCGATTTGCACCTGTGACATGAGGGAAGACATGCCGCCTCACGAAATTTCTCCGGCCGGAGCGGCGGTCGCTCGCTGGCTCCGCCCCTTGGCGCTGCTTCCCCTTTTTCTCGCGGCCGTCCTGCCGGCCTCCGCCGCCTCGCAGGCCGAAGTCGAGGGCGCGCATGTCACCCTCACCGCGATCGAGTCGGAGAGTGCGATCCGCGCCGCGCTCGACATTGATCTGAAGCCGGGCTGGAAGACCTATTGGATCTCGCCCGGTGCAGCCGGCCTCGCGCCTCGGATCGACTTCGGTGGCAGCGAGGGTATCACGGGTGTCGAACTCTCCTATCCCGTGCCCACTCGATTCCTGGAGGGTGACATCGAAAGCATCGGCTATGTCGAGCCGGCAAGCATCGCGATCGAAGCGCAGCGCGCGCCCGGCCCCCGCCCGGTCCTGCGCGCGCAAATTCTCATCGGCCTTTGCCGCGAGCTTTGCCTGCCCCTCCAACTTCAACTGGAAACGGAGCCGAGCACCAGCCTCGGCGCGCGCGCCGCGGTCCGCCGCGCGTTTGACGCGCTCCCCGCGCCCAATCCGGCGCCCGGGTGGCAAGCGTCGCTCTCGACGGACGGAGCCGCGCTCAAGGTCAGCGGGCCATCCGGCGCGCTCGCCACCGCCAGCGATCTCTTCGTGTCCGGGCCGGAAGGCTGGGCCTTCGCCAAGCCGTCGATGACCTCCCTTTCGGGCCAAGCCCACGCCAAGCTTCCCGTGCTGTCCCGGCCGAGCGCCGGGCCGGCTCTCGAGCGCGTCGATCTCATGTTGACGGACGGGGGCAAGGGCGAGCTAATCCGCGCGCTTCCGGTCCGCCGGAACTGACCGAATCGACGAGACAAGAGGACTGCCATGACCCTATCGATCGGCGACAAACTGCCTGCCGCCACCTTCCGCACGCCCAGCGAGGACGGCCCGAAGACGCTCACGACGGACGAGGTCTTCAGCGGAAAGACCGTGGTTCTGTTCGCCGTTCCCGGCGCGTTCACGCCGACCTGCACGATGAACCACCTTCCCGGCTTTCTGGAGCTCAACGACGAGATCCGCGCCAAGGGTGTCGACACGATCGCCGTCGTCGCGGTGAACGACGTCTTCGTCATGAAGGCCTGGGCCAAGGCGACCGAGGCAGGCGATCGGATTCTCTTCCTTGCGGATGGCAGCGCCGAGTTCACGCGCGCCGCCGGGCTCGACGCCGATCTTTCGGTTGGCGGACTCGGCGTGCGCTCCAAGCGCTATTCGATGATCGTGCGGGACGGAATGGTGGCGGCCCTCAACATCGAGACCTCGCCCGGTCAGGCCGAGGTCTCGGCGGCCTCGGCGCTCCTGCAGCAGCTCTGATTCGCCATTGAGGCGTCAGGCCGGCGAGGCGATCCTCGCCGGCTTGCGCTTGAAGGGCTCCATGCCCGCGCGGGCCAGTTCGTCCGCCCGCTCGTTCTCGGCATGGCCGGCATGGCCCTTGACCCAGTGGAACGTCACGTCGTGGCGGTTGCGCTCCTCGTCCAGCCGCTGCCAGAGTTCGGCGTTCTTCACCGGCTTCTTGTCGGCCGTCCGCCAGCCGTTCCGCTTCCAGCCGTGAATCCATTTGGTGATTCCGTCGCGCAGATATTGCGAGTCGGAATGAAGATGCACGGCGCAGCCGCGTTTCAGCGCGCCTAGACCTTCGATCGCTGCAAGAAGCTCCATCCGGTTGTTGGTCGTGTGCGCCTCCCCGCCAGACAGCTCCCGCTCCGTCTCTCCGCTGCGCAGGATCGCGCCCCAGCCGCCCGGCCCCGGATTGCCGGAGCAGGCACCGTCGGTGAAGATGTCGACGCGCGTCTTGTCTGTCGTGTCGGTCATGCGATGGGAGCCTTGGAGAGAACGCCGTAGTCGGAAAGGCTGCGAACCTGCCGATGGAAGCGGGACTTGCGCAGATACTCCTTCGGGTCCTTCTTGGTCACGAAGGAATTGGCCGGCGTGTTGATCCAGTCGTAGAGCCGCGTCAGGAGGAAGCGCACGGCCGCGCCCCGCGCCAGGATCGGCAGCGCCTCACGCTCCGCCGCGCTCAAGGGGCGAACGCTCTCGTATCCCTCGATCAGCTGGCGGCCCTTTGTGACGTTGAACGCGCCGTCCAGCTCGAAGCACCAGGCACAGAGACAGATCGCCAGATCATAGGCGAGGATGTCGTTGCAGGCGAAATAGAAGTCGATAAGGCCCGACAGCTGCCCCTCCAGAAAGAAGACGTTGTCCGGAAACAGATCGGCGTGAATCACACCCCTCGGCAACCCTTCAGGCCAAGCACTCTCCAAGGCGCCGAGTTCGGCCTCGATCTCGGCGCGAAGCCCCGCCTCGACCTTATCGGCATCCTCGCCGCAGGCCTCCAAAAGCGGGCGCCACGCGCCGACCGAGAGACTGTTCTCCCGCCGCAAAGCGAAGTCGCCGGTGGCCAGATGCATTCTCGCCATGGCCTGACCCACGGCGCCGCATTGCTCGGCGGTGGGACGGCGCGACCACATGCCCTCGAGAAACGTGAAGAGCGCCGCCGGGCGCCCCGCGAGTTCCCCGAGCGTGTCGCCGTCGCGCGGCTGAACCGGCAGTGGGCAGGACAGGCCCTTGCCCGCCAGATGCTCCATCAACCCGACGAAGAAGGGCAGATCGGCCCGGTTCACACGCTTTTCGTAAAGCGTCAGGATGAACGTCCCGCCCTCTGAGCGCAGCAGGAAGTTGGAGTTCTCCACGCCTTCCGCGATGCCCTTGTAGGACAGGAGGCGCCCGACATCGTAGCGCGCGAGAAAGGCGCTGAGCTCGGCCTCGCCGACTTCGGTATAGACGGCCATGTCAGTTCGTCCTCTCGCTTGCGAGCGGCCGGTTGCCGTTGACGAAGGCCATGTCCTCGGCCGTCAAAGGCACGTCGCGCAGCGAGCGCATCACAGGGAAGTTCTCGTTCTCGATCGCGGTCTGAACCAGTTCGATCCGCACCTCGAAGCGCTCGCGCAGCGCATCGAGAATGCCGTCGGTCAGCACTTCTGGCGCCGAGGCGCCGGCGGACATGCCGACGAGATCGCCGGCTTTCAGCTCGTCCAGCGGCAGTTCGGCCGAACTCTGCACGAGAAGCCCGCGCTTGGAGCCCGCCTTCTCAGCCACTTCCACGAGGCGCCGGGAATTGCTGGAATTGGGCGCGCCGACGATGAGGAACAGATCGGTGCCCGGCGCCGAGGCCTTCACGGCGTCCTGCCGATTGGTTGTGGCATAGCAGATCGATTCGGAGGACGGAGCGTGCAGCTCCGGGAACTTGCGCTGCAGCGCCGCCAGAATGCCGGCCGTGTCGTCCACCGACAGCGTCGTCTGCGTGACGAAGCCGAGCGCGGACGGGTCCGCCGGCGCGAAGGTTGCGACATCCGCCTCGGTCTCGATCAGCACCACCGCGCCGTCGGGCAGCTGTCCCATCGTGCCGACCACTTCCGGGTGGCCGCGATGGCCGATCAGGAGCACTTGCCGACCCAGCCGCATATGCCGCATGGCCTGCTTATGAACCTTGGAGACCAGCGGGCAGGTCGCGTCGAGATAAAGCATCTCGCGCCGCTCCGCCTCGGCGGGGACGGTTTTGGGAACGCCATGCGCGGAAAAGACCACCGGCTGCCCGTCGTCGGGAATGGCGTCGAGTTCCTTGACGAAGACGGCGCCCATCTGGCGCAGACCGTCCACGACATACTTGTTGTGCACGATCTCGTGCCGGACATAGACCGGCGCGCCGTAGCGCTTCAGCGCCAGGACGACGATCTGGATGGCACGGTCCACCCCGGCGCAGAAGCCGCGCGGTTCGCATAGGCGGATGGTCAGGGGCGGCTTGGTCACGAGCGCGGACAAGGCAGTCTCCGGTCGGCGGTTTCAAGTCCGAATGAGGGGATGGGGCCCCCTTCTGTCAACCCGTCGCCGCGCCGCGTCGCCTTTGAACGAGGTGCTTGACGAAAAGACCGAGCATGACCGCCAGCGCCAGAGCCAAGCTGAACCATGTGATGGCGTATTGAAGATGGTCGTTCGGAAGATCCATCACGGTCACACCACCGATCGGCAGCCCTCCGGCTGCCGCGCCCGGCCCGGCGTCGACGAAGAACGGAAGCACGCGGTCGGCGGGAAGCGCCAGGCCTTGTGCCATGTCGGCTATGTTGCGCCAGAAGAAGACGTTCTGCTTGGGGTCGTTGTCCGGCAGGAAGGAGCCCGGCTTTTCCGCCGGCGCGCTTCGCGCCAATCCCGTGATCTCCACCGGTCCGGCCGGATTGCCGGCGGATCGGGAGGCCGGGTCTTTCATCGCATAGGGAACGAAGCCCCGATTGACGAAGATCCAGCGGTCCGACCCGTCCAAGCGCAGCGGCGTGAAGACATGCCAGCCGGCCTCGCCTTCTCGCGTCGCGAGGAAATAGCGCTCCCCGGAATGCTCGAACGTACCGCGAACCATGACCGGAACGTAGTCGATCGGCTCCCCTGCATTTTGGGCTGCCAGCACGTCTGCGACTGGGCGCGCTGGCTGGTGGATGCGTGCATCGATCGAGGCGAGCATCGCCTCCTTCCAGGCCTTGCGTTCGAGTTGCCAGGTGCCGAGGGCAATCAGGATGCCGAGCGCGGCAAAGCCGACGACGAGGATCGCGATGATACGCCCGCGCCCGAGTGGCAGAGCGGGCACGTTCTCCCCGGTATCGGGCTGCTCACTGGTCGTCATGGGACTGAAGACGGCCTTCCGCGGCGCTGGACCGGAACTGCAGTCCGACCATCAGACCCTTCACGATCCTCATCAGCGGCGCGGCGAGGATGAAGGCAAGCGGCACCCAGAGCAGGACGTGGACATAGAGCGGGGGACTCCACGCAACCTCGGTGTAGAGCGCGAGCCCCACCACGACGAAGCTGACGATGGACATGACGAAGAAGGCTGGGCCATCGGCCGAATCCAGCGCGGCGAGATCGAGACCACAGCGCGAGCACACGGGCTCAAGCCGGAGATAGCCCGCGAAGAGCCGCCCCTTGCCGCAGCGCGGACAATGGCCGGACATGCCCGCGCGCGGAGGATCGACGCCTGGATAGGCCTGGTTGGGATTGTCCATGATCCCCTTTCCGATCGAGCGGGGTTTCAGACGAAAAAAGGCGGCAGCGCCGCCTTCTTCCTTTTCATGGAATGGCCGCGAAGACTGCGTCAGGCGCCGTGGATCTGACCGCCCCAACCGCCCCAGACATAGATGGCGAAGAAGAGGAAGAGCCAGACGACGTCGACGAAATGCCAGTACCAGGCGGCCGCCTCGAAGCCGAAATGCTTGTGCGGGGTAAAGTGGCCGCGCACGGCGCGCAAAAGGCAGACGGCGAGGAAGACAACGCCGACGAAGACGTGGAAGCCGTGGAAGCCGGTCGCCATGAAGAAGGTCGCGCCGTAGATCGAGCCTTTGAACGCGAAAGGCGCATGGGCGTATTCGATATACTGGACGAACGAGAAGATAGCGCCGAGTGCGACCGTTAAGGCAAGGCCGGTGATGAGCGACTTGCGGTCGTCCTCCAGCATCGCATGGTGCGCCCAGGTCACCGTCGTTCCAGACAGAAGCAGCGTGATGGTGTTGAAGAGCGGCAGGTGCAGCGGGTCGAGCACCTCGATGCCCTTGGGCGGCCAGACACCGCCCAACGCCTGAACGCGCGCGGCCTGGATCGCCTCGCCGGGGAACAGGCTGGCGTCGAAAAAGGCCCAGAACCACGCCACGAAGAACATAACCTCGGAGGCGATGAACATGATCATGCCATAGCGCAGATGCATGGAGACGACGGGTGTGTGGGCGCCCTGCCGGCTTTCACGGATCGTGTCCGACCACCACGCGTACATCGTGTAAAGGACGATCGCGAGACCGAAATAGAAGATCCAAGGCGTCGCCAGATTCACGCCGAAGATCTGGAAGGCCGTCCCGTTGTGGAAGCGGAACATCGCCACCGCGCCGAACAGCAGGAAGAAGGCCCCGAGAGACGCCAGCGCCGGCCACGGGCTGGGATCGACCATGTGATAGTCGTGATGCTTCGTGTGTGTCGTGTCGGCCATCGCTCTCCCCCTCGCGCCCTTCCCTAACCGTCCTTATCAGACGGATCTTACCTGTTCACGCTGCGCGTCAGCTAGAGACGCCCGCGCGCTTGATCGTCCTTGGTCGCGTCCGCGACCGGCGTCTTCTTCGGCTCGGCCGGAAAGAACGTGTAGGACAGCGTGATGGTCGGCAGGGTGCCGACATCCGCGTCGTCCAGAATCGCCGGGTCCACGAAGAAGACCACCGGCATGTCCACTTCCTCGCCCGGCTTCAAGGTCTGATCCGTGAAGCAGAAGCACTGGATCTTGTTGAAATAGGCGCCCGCCAACAGCGGTGTTACGTTGAACGTGGCGCGAGCCGTGAGTTCGCGGTCCGAGGCGTTGCGCACGCGGTAGGAAATCTGGCGGGTTTCGCCCAGACGCACCGTGACCTCGCGCTCGTTCGGCTGGAAGGTCCAGGGCACGCTCGGGACCGCGTTGCTGTCGAACCGGACCTTCACGGTCTGGTCGAGCACGCGCGAGGCGCCCATCTCGGCCCGCTGCGTCGTGCCGCCGTAGCCCGTCACCTTGCAGAAGAGATCGTAAAGCGGAACCGAGGCATAGGCCGCGCCGATCATGCCGCAGGCGAAGGCGAGGCAGCTGAACGCCGTGATGCGAAAGCGGCGAAGCCGCTGGCGCGCCGCCTGATCTCCGTCACGCATGTTGACCCACCATCTTGAACAAGGTCACGACATAGAACAGCACCACGAGCGCCATGAGCGTCAGCGCGATGGCCACCGAACGGCGGCGCTGAGACTGCTTCTCCTGGCTCGTGAGCCGAACCCGATCCTCTTCCCCCTCGCCCACCATATCATGCGACCACGAGAGCGAAGACGCTTTCGCCGAGCAGGATGGCAAAGAGCGAGAAGAGATAGACGATCGAGAAGCCGAACAGCTTCTTGGCCGGCACCATGGTCTCGTCCCCGTCGGGCATCCGCAAGACGAGCACTGCCCTGCGCACGAACTCGGCGCCCAGGAGCAGCGACGCGACGCCATAGACCGGGCCGCCAAAGCCCATGGCGAACGGAAGGACGCCGACCGGCGCGAGGATCAGCGAATAGGCGAAGATATGGCGACGCGTCGAGCGCTCACCCGCCACGTTCGGCAGCATCGGGATGCCGGCCGCGCCGTAGTCCTTCATCTTAAAGAGTGCCAGAGCCCAGAAATGGGGCGGCGTCCAGAGGAAGATGATCAGGAATAGGACGAAGCTCTCGACCGAGACGCCGCCCGTCACCGCGGCCCAGGCAACCATGGGCGGAAAAGCGCCGGCGGCGCCGCCGATCACGATGTTCTGTGCCGTGCGGCGCTTGAGGCCCATCGTGTAGAAGACGGCATAGAAGGCGATAGTGAAAGCCAGAAAACCGGCGGCGAACCAGTTGGACGCAAGGCCCAGAAGCATCACCGACAGGACGGACAGCGACAGGCCGAAGGCCAGCGCGCCGCCCGGGGTGATGCGGCCCGACGGCACCGGCCGACCGGCGGTGCGCTTCATGACCCGATCGATATCGGCGTCGTACCACATGTTCAACGCGCCGGACCCGCCCGCGCCGAGCGCGATCGCCAGCAGCGAGACGAAGCCGAGAACCGGATGCATATGGCCGGGTGCAGCGAGGAAGCCGGTCACTGCCGTCAGCACCACGAGCGACATGACGCGCGGCTTGAGGAGTTCCAAGAAGTCGCCGGGTTCGGCGAGACTGATCCCCGGACGAGCGATCCGCATGGCCGTCGCGTCGATGGCACTCATGAAACGTTCCTGTCCATTCGCGAGGCGCGACGAGCCGCGCCTCCATTTGGGTCTCGGCGCCGGACGTCATGCCCGGCGTGGCGATCCCGCCCAGGGGCGGAATCGACGATCGCTTGAACGCGGGTCAGCGGATGCGCGGCAGTTCTTCCCACTGGTGGAAGGGCGGCGGCGAGGACAACTGCCATTCCAGCGTGGTCGCACCCGCGCCCCAGGGATTGGCACCCGCCAGACGCTTCTTCGCGAACGTGTCGTAGACACCATAGAGGAAGATCAGCACCGAGACACCCGAGATGTATGAGCCGATCGAGGAAACGAAGTTCCAGCCTGCGAAGGCATCGGGATAGTCGGCGTAGCGGCGCGGCATGCCGGCGGCGCCCAGGAAATGCTGCGGGAAGAAGACGAGGTTCACGCCGACGAACATGACCCAGAAATGCAGCTTTCCAATCGTCTCGTTGTACATGTAGCCGCTCATCTTCGGCAGCCAGTAGTACCATCCGGCGAAGATCGCGAAGACCGCCCCGAGCGACAGAACGTAGTGGAAGTGTGCGACGACGTAATAGGTGTCGTGCAGCACGCGATCCATGCCGGCATTGGCGAGCTTGACGCCCGTGACGCCGCCGACCGTGAACAGGAAGATGAAGCCGATCGACCAGAGCATCGGCGTCGCGAAGCGGAGCGAGCCGCCCCACATGGTCGCGATCCAGGAGAAGATCTTGATGCCGGTCGGGATGGCGATGACCATCGTCGCGAACACGAAGTAGCGCTGCGTGTTGAGCGAGATGCCGGTCGTGTACATGTGGTGCGCCCACACGACGAAGCCGACGACGCCGATCGCCACCATCGCGTAGGCCATGCCGAGATAACCGAAGACCGGCTTCTTCGAAAAGGTCGAAATGATGTGGCTGACGATGCCGAAGGCCGGCAGGATCATGATGTAAACTTCGGGGTGGCCGAAGAACCAGAACAGGTGCTGGTAGAGGATCGGGTCACCACCGCCCTCCGGTGCGAAGAAAGTCGTGCCGAAATTGCGGTCCGTCAGCAGCATGGTGATGGCGCCCGCCAGGACCGGCAGCGACAGAAGCAGCAGGAAGGCAGTGACGAGCTGCGACCAAGCGAAGAGCGGCATCTTGTGCAGCGTCATGCCGGGCGCGCGCATGTTGAGGATCGTCGTGATCATGTTGATCGCCCCGAGGATCGACGAGGCGCCCGAGAGATGCAGCGCGAAGATCGCCAGATCCACCGCGGGACCCGGATGCCCGGCCGTCGACAGCGGCGGATAGAGCGTCCAGCCCGTGCCCGCGCCGTTGGAACCCGGGGCGCCTTCCACGAACATCGACAGGATGAGCAGCAGCAGCGAAGGCGGCAGCATCCAGAAGGCGATGTTGTTGATGCGCGGGAACGCCGTGTCCGGCGCGCCGATCATGATGGGAACGAAATAATTGCCGAAGCCGCCGATCAGCGCCGGCATGACCAGGAAAAACACCATCACCAGGCCGTGCGCCGTGGTGAAGACGTTGAAGATCTGCGGATTGCCAAAGATCTGCAGGCCGGGCTGCTGGAGCTCGGCGCGGATGGCGATGGACAGGCTGGCCCCGATGATGCCCGCGAAGATCGCGAAGATCAGATAGAGGATGCCGATATCCTTGTTGTTGGTCGAATAGACCCAACGAACCCAGCCGGTCGGTTGCGCATGGGCATGCGCGTGATCATGCGGTGTGGCGTGATCCATCAAGGCGTCCCCCGGTTGTCTTGTCAGCGCGCGGCAACGACCGGCGCCTGTTGGGCGATCTCGGCCGAAAGCTGGGCGTTGGCGTTCTGAAGATTGGTGGCGGCGCTGGCGAGCCACGCGTCGAACTGCTGCTGGCTCACGACGCGAACGGCGATCGGCATGTTGTAATGGCTGGAGCCGCAAAGCTCCGAGCACTGGCCGTAGAAGATGCCTTCGCGATTGACCTCGAACCAGTACTCGTTGAGGCGGCCGGGAACGGCGTCCACCTTCACGCCCAGCGAGGGCATGGCGAAGGAATGGATGACGTCGCCGCCCGTCGACAGCAAGCGGACCACCGTGTTGACCGGGATCACCATCTCGTTGTCGACCGCCAGAAGACGGGGATAGAGGCCCTTGTCCTGCTTGCCGGCGCCGTCGCGGGCGTCCTCGGTCAGCGGGTACGACAGGAAGCTAACCGGCTGGGCAGCGGGCTCGGCCGGATTGGCGGCGGTGCCTGCGGCGGGCGAAGCAGCGGCGGCATTGGTCTTGGCCGGCTGATACTCGTAGCCCCAGTACCATTGATAGCCCGTCGCCTTCACTGTCAGCTCCGGCTCGCGCGGCGGATTGTACTGCGCCGTCAGAAGCTGGAACGAGGGAATGGCGAGGCAAAGGAGAATCAGGACCGGAGCGATGGTCCAGATGATCTCGATCGTCGTGTTGTGGCTGGTGCGCGACGGGTTCGGGTTGCGCGCCTCGGTGTAACGGTACGAGACATAGGCGAGCAGTGCCGCGACAAAGATCACGATGGGCACGATGAACCACAGCGTGTAGTCGCTGAACCAGTGGATCTGCGCTTCCACGGGCGAAAGCGCTTCCTGCAGGCCCATCTGCCAGGGATGCGGTTGCCCAGGATGAATCGCGGCCTCCTGCGCCGACGCCGCGAAGGGCGAAGCGACGAGACTCAGGGCGGCAAGGGCTGTTCTCTTCACGATTCTCCCCCTCGTGGAAGCAAATGAACCCGGCTGACCGAACGAATCATCGGCATTCGATCCGCGGCAGATCCTCCCGGGATTTCGAATGCCGCTAATGTGCAGCTAGAGGTCGGTTCAACCACGAAACCGCCGCCTTCGCAACACGACCGCGCCATGCCTCGTTGCGACATAAACGGGGCTGTGGCCGCATTGCCTCCCTCGCCGCGGACTTATCCTCGTGTGGCTCGACGCCGCGCGCCGACATGCTTTAACCTTTGGCTTCGTTCTTGACGCCGATTCCGAACGGCGTCGCATCGGGAAGACCTCATGAAGACCCTCCTCGCCTCGGCCGCCGCCGCCTTTCTGGTCCTGCAGCCCTGGGCGGCCAATGCGCAGACCGGAACCGTCAAATCCCAACACGGCGCCTGGGCCGTGGTCTGCGACCAGCCGGCCGGCGCGGCGGGCGAGCAGTGCGCTCTGCTGCAAAACGTCGTGGCGGAGGACCGGCCTGAGGTCGGCCTGTCCGTGCTGGCGCTGAAGACGGCGGACGGCAAGGCGCAGATCCTGCGGGTGCTGGCGCCGCTCGGCATCCTGCTTCCCAACGGCCTCGGCCTTTATGTCGACGGCAAGGACATCGGCCGCGCGCAGTTCGTGCGCTGCTTCGAGGACGGCTGCTATGCCGAGGTGATTCTGGACGAAACGCTGCGCCAGACCCTGTCAAGCGGCAAGGCTGCGACCTTCATCGTCTTCCAGACGCCCGAAGAGGGAATCGGCATTCCGGTGGAGCTGAACGGATTCGCGGAAGGCTTCGCAGCCCTTCCGTAAGTCCTGCTCCCCTCCCCGCTTGGGTCGGACCAGCGAAGGGGCGGATGACAGCGAGGCGTCGGGCTCCTATCTCTGGCGCACGAATCCCAAGCGGAGCCTCCCATGTCCCTTTCTCTCGTCGATCGCTTCGACATGTCCCGGTCGCAGCTCGAAGCGCTCGTGTCCGATACGCTGCAGGGGGCGGACGACGGCGAGCTGTTTCTCGAATATCGCGAGCAGGAATCGCTTCTGTTCGACAATGGTCGGCTGAAGGCAGGCGACTTCTCGACCGACCAGGGCTTCGGCCTGCGCTGCGTGGCAGGCGAAGCGGTGGGCTATGCCCATGCCGGCGACCTGTCGGACGCCGCGCTTCGCCGGGCTGCCGGCACCGTAACGGCCGTACGGAGCGGCCATGCCGGCACGGCGGCCGAAGCCCCGCGCGGCACCAACAGCCGGCTTTATGGCGACGGCAATCCGATCGGCGAGCCGAGCTTCGAGGCCAAGGTCAAGCTGCTTCAGGAGATCGACGGCTATCTGCGCGCCAAGGACGACGAGGTCCGGCAGGTTAGCGTTTCCGTTGCTGCGCAGTGGCAAGTGGTCGAGATCCTGCGTGCCGACGGCCAGTGGATCCAGGACGTGCGCCCGATGGTGCGTCTCAATATTTCCGTGGTGGCCGGTCGTGGCAACCGGCAGGAAACCGGCTCATCCGGCGCCGGCGGGCGGCTCGATTTCGGCGGCTTCATCGCGGTGGATCGTTGGCAGTCGTTGGCCGACGAAGCGCTGCGCCGCGCCAAGATCAATCTGGAAGCGGTGCCAGCACCGGCGGGAAGCTTCGACATCGTCTTGGCCTCAGGCTGGCCTGGCGTCATGCTGCACGAGGCGGTGGGCCACGGGCTGGAAGGCGATTTCAACCGGAAGGGCACCTCGGCCTTTTCCGGCCTGCTCGGCAAGCAGGTGGCGGCCAAGGGCGTCACCGTGGTGGACGACGGCACGATCACCGAGCGACGCGGCTCGCTGACGATCGACGACGAGGGCACGCCGACCAACCGCACCGTTCTGATCGAGGACGGCAAGCTGGTGAACTACATGCAGGATCGCCAGAACGCCCGGCTGATGGGCATGGAGGCGACCGGCAATGGCCGCCGCCAGTCCTACGCTCATGCGCCCATGCCGCGCATGACCAACACGATGATGCTGAACGGCCAACACACGCCCGAGGAGATCATCGCCTCGGTGAAGGACGGCGTCTATGCCGTGAGCTTCGGTGGCGGTCAGGTGGACATCACGTCGGGCAAGTTCGTCTTCGGCTGCACCGAGGCCTATCGCATCCGCGACGGCGTCGTGAGCGAACCGCTGAAGGGCGCCATGCTGATCGGCAACGGGCCGGATGCGATGCACCGCGTCTCGATGATCGGCAACGACACCGATCTCGACACCGGCATCGGCAATTGCGGCAAGGCCGGACAGTGGGTGCCGGTCGGGGTCGGGCAGCCGCATCTACGGATGGACCAGATCACGGTGGGCGGGACGGAGGCCTGAGCCTCCGCCCTTTCTTCTTCCGTCAGGGATTCAGGCGCGTGGCGATCCACTCGCCTGTCTCGTCCTTCACCAGACGATAGCTGTCGTGCAGGCGGAACGCGCCGTCTTGCCAGAACTCGAACTGGACCGGCACGACGCGGAAGCCCGACCAGTGCGGCGGGCGCGGAATGTCGTCGCCGGGAAAGCGCGCGTCGAGTTCGGCAACGCGCGCTTCGAGTTCGGCGCGCGAGGCGAGCGGGCGCGACTGCTGCGAGGCCCAGGCGCCAAGCCGGCTGACGCGGGCGCGGGTGCCGTAATAGGCGTCGGCCTCGGCGTCGGTAACCATCTCCACCGTGCCGCGAACCCGCACCTGTCGCCGCAGCGACTTCCAATGGAAGCACAGGGCGGCTTTGCGCTGGCCGAGCAGTTCCTGCCCTTTTCGGCTTTCGAAATTCGTGTAGAAGACGAAGCCGCTGGCATCGACTCCCTTGAGGAGAACGGTTCTGACGTCCGGCAGGCCGTCGGCGTCCACGCTCGCCAGCGCCATGGCATTGGGATCGTTGATCTCCGTGCGTTCCGCTTCGCCCAGCCAGATCTGGAACGCGGCGAACGGATCGGATGGCAACTCGGTTTCACCAAACGTTAAGGCCGTTTTGAGCATCTTTCGCGCACACTCCTGTTCCCGTTTTCGGCTTCGTAGAACCGAACGAAGCGGACGGCAAAGGTTAAACGGCGACATGCACGGGATTTGGAAAGCCCTGGCGGCAAGCTGCGTTCTCACCGTGCTCGGTGGCTGCACCGTCATGAGCGGAAAGGCCTTGGAGGATGCAGCCAAGGTCGATCATTCCATCCAGACCGCCTCGCTCGAACCCGCCCCTTCGCCCGAGACCGAATCCGACGGGCTAACGGTTCGAAACGCGGTCTCGTCGGCCAATCTGGACCGGACGCAGGCCGAGCCGCTGGCCTGGAGCAACACCGACACCGGCGCCTCGGGCACGATCACCGCGATCGAGGAAACCCGCGCCGGCGATCAGATCTGCCGAAGCTTCAAGACCTCGCGTCAGCGCTTCGATGGGGTGGCCGTCTACAAGGGCGAGACCTGCACGCGCGGCAGCGGAGAATGGACCCTGACCCGGTTCAACGAAGGGGGCTGACGCGCACCAGGGCCGGCCTAGCCGGCACGAGGCGGGTCTTGACGGACGCAAAGGACTTCATTTCCGTTCCGAGTCTCGCCATATAGCGCTCAAAGCCAATCGCAAACCGGTTGCGCCGGGCCGGTCTGGTTCGGCGCTCCGTCGTTCCAGACAGGATTCCGACGCTCCATGCGCGACCCCTATACCGTCCTCGGCGTCGCCAAGACCGCCACGGAAAGCGAGATCAAGTCCGCCTTCCGCAAGCTCGCCAAGAAATACCATCCCGACGCCAATACCGACGATCCTGCGGCCGCGCCCCGTTTCAACGAGGCCAATCAGGCCTACGAGATCCTGGGTGACAAGGACAAGCGCGAGAAATTCGACAACGGCGAGATCGACGCGGAAGGCAAGCCGAAGTTCCAGGGGTTCGGCGGCTTTGGCGGTGGTGGCGCGTCGGGCGGCAATCCGTTCGGCCAGACGCGCGGCACGGGCGGCGGGTTCGACTTTCGCGGCGGCGGCAACGGGGCCGAGTTCGGCGACGGCATCTTTTCCGATTTCTTCGACCAGGCCTTCGGCGGCGCCCGCAAGACCGGCGCGCGTGGCGGGGCCGGCTTCACCGCCGCACGCAACGCCGCCGGCAAGGGCGAGGATATCAACGCCACGCTGAAAGTCCGGCTCGAGGACGTAATCTCGGACGAGAAGGTCGAGGCCGTGTTCCCGACGGGCAAGCGACTCGCGATCCGCCTTCCCGAAGGCGTGGAGGACGGACAGGTGATCCGCCTGCGCGGCCAGGGCCAGCCGGCGCCGATCAGCGGCAGCCAGCCGGGCGATGCGTTGGTAACCATCCAATTCGTCGATCATCCCCGCTTCAGCGTCGAGGGCCGCGATCTCGTCGCGGAGCAGACCGTCGATCTGGAGGACGCCGTGCTCGGCGGTCGAATCACGATCGACACGCTGGACGGACGGGTCGCTACCAAGATCCAGCCTTGGACGAATTCCGGCAAGACCCTGCGCCTCAAGGGCAAGGGTTTGACGCGCAAGGATGGCGGGCGCGGCGACATTCTCGTGTCGCTTGTCGTCGCCCTGCCCGCTTTGCCGGACGCCGATCTCGTGGCCCTCCTACAGAAGCGCCGCGACGGCAGGCTGTGACCATTTTTCCGGGTGCAACCGGGGCGGGCGGCGGACGGATCGTCCGGTAAGCTTGCTGGTCTCGGCCTGCTATGCCATACCGCCGCCCCAATACGGACTCTCGAAATCGAGCAGGAGCGGCACCATGGTTGAATCGGTCGGCCTCATGAAAGGCAAGCGCGGCCTCATCATGGGCGTCGCGAACAATCGCTCGATCGCCTACGGCATCGCCAAGGCGCTGGCGGACCAGGGCGCGGAAATCGCCTTCACCTACCAGGGCGACGCGCTGCGCAAGCGCGTCGAGCCGCTCGCGGCCGAGCTCGGCGCCTTTGTGTGCGGCCATTGCGACGTCGGCGACGCCGCCACGATCGACGCCTGCTTCCAGGCGCTCGAAGACAAGTGGGGCAAGCTCGACTTTCTCGTCCACGCCATCGGCTTTTCCGACAAGGACGAGCTGACCGGCCGCTATGTCGACACGAGCGAGGCGAACTTCTCCAAGACCATGCTGATCTCGGTCTATTCCTTCACGGCGGTCGCCCAGCGCGCCGAGAAGCTGATGACCGATGGCGGCGCCATGCTGACGCTGACCTATTACGGCGCCGAGAAGGTCATGCCGAACTACAACGTCATGGGCGTCGCCAAGGCCGCGCTCGAGGCGAGCGTGAAGTATCTGGCGGTCGATCTCGGCCCCAAGAACATCCGCGTCAACGCGATCTCGGCCGGGCCGATCAAGACACTCGCAGCGTCCGGCATCGGCGATTTCCGCTACATTTTGAAGTGGAATGAGTACAACGCCCCGCTGCGCCGGACCGTGACGATCGAGGAAGTCGGCGATGTCGGCCTCTACCTCCTGTCCGATCTGTCGCGCTCGGTGACCGGCGAGGTCCATCACGCCGATTCGGGCTACCATGTCGTCGGCATGAAGGCCGTGGACGCGCCGGACATCTCGGTGGTGAAGGATTGATCGGCGAAGCCTGCGCCGTGATCGCTCCCCTCCTCTATCTCTGCCGCCACGGCCAGACCGACTGGAACGCCGAACGTCGCCTGCAAGGCCAAAGCGACATTCCGCTGAATAGCTACGGTCGCGGACAAGCGCGCCGCAATGGGCGTTATCTCCGAAACGTGCTGGCAGGGACGGCTTGGGATTTTGATTTTGTCTCAAGCCCCATGCAGCGGGCCGCCGACACGATGCGAATCCTGCGGCGCGAGATGGGTCTCGATCCCGACGCCTTTGCGGCGGACGAGCGTTTAAGGGAAATCCATTTCGGGGACTGGCAAGGTCAGACCCTGCGCGAGCTCGCAGCGTCCGAGCCGGTTCTTCTGGAGGTGCGCCGCACCGACAAGTGGAACTTCCAACCGCCCGGCTTCGGCGCCGAGACCTATGAAGGCTTGGCGGATCGCGTTGCGCCCTTTTTCCAATCCCTGGTCCGGCCTACCATCGTGACCGCACATGGCGGCGTCACGCGCGCCGTTCTCCAGCGATTTACGGGAATGTCGCGAGACGATGCCGCTTCGATCGACGTGCCGCAGGATCGCATTCTGCGAATCGAGAAGGGCGAGATCGCCTGGGTCTGATCCGGGCGCTCCCCGCCAGTCGTTTCAGGCCAACGGTTCGTGAATGATGTGAACTTCCATGCCCGGCTGAACCGCCTCGATCGGCAGATCCTTGGGCATGAGGTAGATCTGCCCGTCGCTCAGTTTCAGCACCTCTCTTTCCCGGTCCACCTTCTCGACCACCCCGCCCGTTTCTTCCGCCTGTGCCGAGATGGTCATGGAGACCGAAAGCACGGAGCAGGCGAAGAAGGCGACGATGCGTCGGGTCATGGGCGGGAGCTCTCTCATCGGGCGGACGGACAGGCGACGGCGATTCGCCGTTCAATCTAGAAGAATTCGATCTCGATTGTGGTTTTTATCGGCCGGCCTTCCCAGCCTCAAACCGCCATTTGACGCGCCCGGTTAGCAGGTCGTAAACGAGCGCACCGTCTTTGCATCGGACCCGTATCCTTCATGTCACACAACAGCTTCGGCCACCTGTTCCGCGTCACGACCTGGGGCGAAAGCCACGGACCTGCGATCGGCTGCGTGGTGGATGGCACGCCGCCGGGAACGAAGCTGAGCGAGGCGGGGATTCAGCAATTCCTGGACGAGCGCCGCCCCGGACAGTCCCGCTACACCACGCAGCGCCAGGAGCCGGATCAGGTGCGGATTCTATCCGGCACCATGCCGGGCGAGGCCGAGGGCGAGTTGATCGCCACCGGCACGCCGATCGCGCTCGAGATCCAGAACGTCGATCAGCGTTCCAAGGACTATAGCGACATCGCGCGTCGTTACAGGCCGGGTCACGCCGACATCACCTACGATATCAAATACGGCATCCGCGACTATCGCGGCGGTGGACGCTCCTCGGCGCGCGAGACGGCAATGCGCGTCGCCGCCGGTGCCATCGCGCGGCAGATCGTGCCCGGCCTCGTCGTGCGCGGCGCTCTCGTGCAGATCGGCAACATAAAGATCGACCGCTCCCGCTTCGACTGGGAGGAAACGCGCCGCAACCCGTTCTTCTGCCCGGACGCCGAGACGGCCGAGCGCTGGACCGAACTGCTCGACGCAACGCGCAAGAGCGGCTCCTCCATCGGCGCGGTGGTGGAAATTGTGGCCGAGGGCGTGCCCGCAGGCCTCGGAGCGCCGATCTATGGCAAGCTCGACGCCGACATCGCCGCCAATCTCATGTCGATCAACGCCGTGAAGGGCGTCGAGATCGGCGACGGCTTCGCCTCCGCCACTCTATCGGGCGAAGAGAATGCCGACGAGATCCGCGTCGGCAACGACGGGAAGCCACAATTTCTGTCGAATCACGCGGGCGGCATCTTGGGCGGCATCAGCACCGGACAGGCCGTGGTGGCGCGCTTCGCGGTGAAGCCCACCTCCTCCATCCTGACGCCGCGCCGCTCGATCGACGCCGAGGGGCAGGAAGTCGATGTCATGACCAAGGGCCGTCACGACCCCTGCGTCGGAATTCGCGCGGTGCCGATCGGCGAGGCCATGGTCGCCTGCGCGGTTGCGGACCATTTTCTCCGGCATCGTGGCCAGACCGGCCGCATCTGACGCTTCAACTTCGCGCCGCCTTTCGCCGGGGATCTGCCCATGATGACGCGCCTCTACCACCATCCCATCTTTCGCGAGCACCTGACCGGGCCGGGGCACCCGGAGCGGCCCGAGCGCATCGTGGCGCTCGAGGCCGCGCTGGAGGCCGAGACCTTCCAGAATCTCGACCGCGTTCTGGCGCCCGAAGGCTCGGTGGAGGCAATTTACCGCTGCCACAGCGTCGATTACGTCCGCCGCATCGCGCGTACCATCCCGGAAGAAGGGATGGCGCGGATCGACGGCGACACGATGGTCAGCCCCAAGAGCTTCAGCGCTGCTTTGCATGGCATCGGTGCCGCCTGCGCCGGGGTGGACGACGTGGTGAGCGGCGCGGCCCGCAACGTCTTCGTCGCGGCCCGCCCGCCCGGCCACCATGCCGAGCGCGAAACCGCCATGGGCTTCTGCCTGTTCAACCAGGCCGCCATCGCCGCGCGCCATGCGCAGGCCATTCATGGGCTGGAGCGCGTCGCCATCGTCGACTGGGACGTTCACCACGGAAACGGCACGCAAGACATTTTCTGGACCGACTCGAGCGTCCTCTATGTCTCGACGCACCAGATGCCGCTCTATCCCGGCACGGGCGCGCGCACGGAAACGGGGGCGGGCAACATCGTCAACGTGCCGCTGCGCGAGGACGATGGGACCGACGAGTTTCGCCTGGCCTTCTCGGAGATCGTGCTGCCGGTGCTGGAAAACTTCCGCCCCGATCTCGTGATCGTCTCGGCCGGGTTCGACGCCCATCACCGCGACCCGCTGGGCGGGCTGAACCTAATCGAGGCCGATTTCGACTGGGCGACCGGCAAGCTTCTGGAGATCGCGGACCGGTTCAGCCAGCGCCGCCTCGTCAGCGTGCTGGAGGGCGGCTACGACCTGCAGGGCTTGTCGCAGTCGGTCGCCGCCCATGTGAAGCGCTTGATGGTCGGCTGACCGCCGCGCCAGAGAAGGAGTATCCATGTCCGAAACTGCCCATCAGATCCCGGCTGACGATTCCGACATCAAGCGCCTGAGCTTCGAGGAGGCCCTGGCGGCGCTGGAGCGCATCGTGTCGGACCTCGAGCGCGGCGACGTTCCGCTGGAAATGTCGATCCGCATCTACGAGCGGGGCGAGAAGCTGAAGAGTCATTGCGACCGCCTGCTTTCGGCGGCCGAGGACAAGGTCGAGAAGATCAAGCTCTCGCGCGCCGGCAAGCCGAGCGGCACGGAGCCGCTGGACCCCGCCTGAGCCGCGGAGCCTTCCCGCTGGAACGTGCGGATGGACAACCCTATTTGAAACGGCTCTAAGGGCATTCCGCCGAATGCTCCCGACGCTTGTTCTGCCCCTTCCGCAGGACGGGCCCTTGCGAGGCGTTCGTTCCTCAGGAGACCTTTTTTTGTCCCCCATCCTCTCGACGCCGCTTCTCGACCGCATCTCCTCTCCCGAAGAGCTTCGGCAGCTGCCGGAATCCGATCTGCGGCAGGTGGCGGACGAGTTGCGCGCCGATTTGATCGACGCCGTGTCGAAGACGGGCGGCCATCTCGGAGCGGGCCTCGGCGTCGTGGAACTGACGGTGGCGATCCATGCCGTGTTCGACACGCCGCGCGACCGGCTGATCTGGGACGTCGGCCATCAGGCCTATCCGCACAAGATCCTGACCGGGCGCCGAGACGCCATGCGCACCGTGCGCCAGGAAGGCGGTCTGTCCGGCTTCGCCAAGCGGACGGAAAGCGAATACGACCCGTTCGGCGCTGGCCATTCTTCCACCTCGATCTCGGCCGGGCTCGGCATGGCGGTGGCGAGCGAGCTCGACGGGCGGCGCAACAATGTGATCGCGGTGATAGGCGACGGCGCGATGAGCGCCGGCATGGCCTATGAGGCGATGAACAATGCCGGCGCGCTTGACGCGCGGCTGGTCGTCATCCTCAACGACAACGACATGTCGATCGCGCCGCCGACCGGCGCGATGAGCGCCTATCTCGCGCGGCTCGTCTCGGGCAAGGCCTATCGCTCGCTGCGCGAGCGGGCCAAGGCGGTGACCCGTCATCTGCCGGAATTCGTGCGCGAGCGGGCGCGGCGAACCGAGGAGTATACGCGCGGTCTTTTGACCGGCGGCACGCTGTTCGAGGAACTCGGCTTCTTCTATGTCGGGCCGATAGACGGACACGATCTAGACCATCTGCTACCGGTCATGAAGAACGTGCGCGACACGATCGACGGGCCGGTGCTGATCCATGTCGTGACCAAGAAGGGCAAGGGCTATCCGCCGGCGGAGGCCAGCGCCGACAAGTATCATGGCGTCTCGAAATTCGACGTGGTGACGGGCGCGCAGTCCAAGCCCAAGGCCAATGCGCCGACCTACACCAAGATTTTCGCCGAAAGCCTCGTGCAGGAAGCGCGCGAGGACGAGAAGATCGTCGCCATCCACGCCGCCATGCCGGACGGGACGGGGCTGGATCTCTTTGGGCAGGCCTTTCCCAAGCGCACCTTCGATGTCGGCATCGCCGAGCAGCATGCCGTGACCTTCGCGGCCGGGCTGGCAACCGAGGGCTACAAGCCCTTTGTCGCCATCTATTCCACCTTCCTTCAGCGCGCCTACGACCAGATCGTCCATGACGTGGCGATCCAGCATCTTCCCGTGCGCTTCGCCATCGACCGCGCCGGCTTTGTCGGCGCCGACGGCCCGACCCATGCCGGTTCCTTCGACACCGGCTTCCTCTGCCCCCTGCCGGACATGGTGGTGATGGCAGCGGCGGACGAGGCCGAACTGCGCCACATGGTCCGCACGGCCGCCGACTATGACGATGGGCCCATCTCCTTCCGCTACCCACGCGGCAACGGCACGGGCGTCGATCTTCCCGAGCGCGGCGCGATCCTGCCGATCGGCAAGGGCCGCATCGTCAAGGAGGGCACGAAGGTCGCCATCCTCTCCTTCGGCCCGCGCCTGTCGGACGCGGTGGCGGCGGCGGAAGATCTTGACGGGTTCGGCCTGTCCACGACGGTGGCCGACGCGCGCTTCGCTAAGCCGCTCGACGGCGCGCTTATCGCGCAGCTGGCGCGTCATCACGAGGTGCTGATCCTCCTGGAGGAAGGTGCGTCGGGTGGTTTCGCGGCGCAGGTTCTGGAACACCTTGCGCGCAACGGGCTCCTCGACCATGGGCTGAAGGTGCGCCCGCTCACCATGCCCGATCGGTTCGTGGACCATGCCGCGCCGGATGCGATGATGAAAGGCTCGGGGCTCGACCGCGCCGGGATCGTGGACGCCGTGTTCCGTGCGCTGGGGGACGGCGCGCGGCGCGTGTTGCAGGCCTGATGCGCCCGCCCGCGCCCCTTCGCGCTCGCGCCTGATGGCGCCCGCCTTTTCCGAAAGCCGCGTGAGGCTCGATCTCCTGATGGCGGAAGCGGGTATCGCCCCCAGTCGGGCGCGTGCGCGCGACGCCATCCTGCGCGGTCATGTGCGGGTGGACGGCGCGGTCGCCACCAAGCCCGGGCAGCTCGTGTCGCCGCAGGCCACGATCAGCCAGGACGATCCGGCCGCGTCCTACGTCTCCCGTGCCGCGCTGAAGCTCGTCGCCGGGCTCGATACGTTCGGCCTTCTCGTCGAGGGCCGCACGGCGCTGGATGTCGGCGCCTCGACCGGGGGCTTTACCGAAGTGCTGCTCCAGCGCGGCGCTCGGCATGTCGTGGCGATCGATGTCGGCCACGACCAGATGCATCCGAGCTTGAAGGACGATCCGCGCGTCACCTGCCTCGAAGGGCTGAACGCGCGGGACCTCGCGAGGGAGCATCTCGGTGGCAACCCGATCGATCTTGTGGTCTGCGATGTGTCCTTCATCTCCATGCGCTTGGCGCTGCCCCCGGCTTTGAGCCTCGCCGAGAGCGGCGCCGACGGCGTGTTTCTGGTCAAGCCCCAGTTCGAAGCCGGGCGCGCCGCGATCGGCAAGAACGGCCTTTTGCGCGATCCGAGCCTTGGCGAGCGCATCGCTGCCGACATGGCGACCTGGCTCGCCGACGAGCAGGGATGGCCCGCCCATTCCCCCATTCCGTCACCGATCGAAGGTGGAGACGGGAACCGCGAATTTCTCCTGGTAGGACGCAAGGCATGAGCGAACGGCTCTCCATCGAAACGCTCGGCCAGAAGGGCGACGGCATCGCCCATCTCGGGGGCGAGGCGGTGTTCGTCCCCTTCGCGCTGCCCGGCGAGATCGTCACCGTCGAGCGCGACGGCTCGCGCGCTCGCATCCTCGACATCGAGGCTTCTTCGCCTAAGCGCGTCGCCGCCCCCTGCCCGCATTTCGGCGTCTGCGGCGGCTGCGAGCTGCAGCACATGAGCGAGGAAACCTATCGCGCCTTCAAGCGCGGCACGGTGGTGGAGGCCTTCCGCCGCGCTGGTCTCGACGTGCCGGTCGGTGAGCTCGTGCCTTGCGCCCCCGCCTCGCGCCGCCGCGCGGTCTTTTCGGCGCTGCGCATCGACAACCGCGTCCTGTTCGGCTTCCACGAGGCGCTGAGCCCGCGTATCGCCGCGATCCACACCTGCCTCGTCGTGGTGCCGGAGATCGCCAGCCGCCTCGCCTTCTTGGAAAAGCTCGCCGTCGCGCTGATCGACCGCAAGCGCGAGTTGCGCATGACGGTGACGCAGACCCGGGCCGGGCTCGATATCGCCATTGCCGACGCGGCCAAACTCAATGCCCAGTTGCGCCAACGGGCTCTGGAACTCGCGCTCGCGCCCGGTATCGCACGCCTCTCCGTCGACGGCGAGACCATCGTCGAGCCGCAGGCGCCGAGCGTCGATGTCGATGGTTTCGCCGTGCCGCTGCCGCCGGGCGCCTTCCTGCAGGCCGTGGCGCCCGCCGAGCGCGCCATGGCCGAGGTGGCGCTGCCGCATCTCGACAAGGCCAAGCGCGTCGCCGATCTCTTTTGCGGCATCGGAACGTTCACGCTGCGGCTGGCGCGCCGGCAGGCCGTGCACGGCGTGGAGTTCGACGCGCCGGCTCTTGCCGCCATCGAGACGGTTCGGCGCGGCTCGCAAGGGCTCAAGCCGATTACGACCGAGCGGCGCGACCTGATGCGGCGGCCGGTGACGGCGAAGGAGCTCGCCAAGTTCGACGGCGTCCTCTTCGATCCGCCCCGTGCCGGCGCCGAGGCGCAGTGCCGCGAACTGGCACGCTCGACCGTGAAGCGCGTCTCTGCCGTATCCTGCAATCCGACGACGCTGGCGCGCGACGCTGCGATCCTGATCGAGGGCGGCTACAAGCTCTTGTCCGTGACGCCGATCGACCAATTCCTTTGGTCGCACCATTTGGAAGCCGTGGCCCTGTTCGAACGCTGAGGTCGAAGGGGATATCGCGTCATGTGGGACACGCTCACCGGCTTTCTTCAGACCTACGGCTATGTCGCTGTTTTCGTCTCGATCTTTCTGGAATCGACCGGCCTGCCCTTTCCCGGCGAAAGCATCCTGATCGCGGCCGGCATCATGGCCGGCCATGGCGAATTGAACATCTGGGGCGTCGTCGGCTCGGCCTTTGTCGGCGGCGTGATGGGCGATAATCTCGGCTATTATCTCGGCCACCGCTTCGGCCGTCGCTTCGTCGATCGCTACGGCAAGCGTTTCCATGTCACGCCCGAGAAGTTCCAGATGGTGGAGGAGCGCTTCCGCAAGGTCGGCCCGCCGATCGTGCTGGTCGCCCGCTTCATTTTGATCCTGCGGCAGCTGGCGGGCGTCGTCTCGGGCACGCTGCGCTTTCCCTGGTGGGAATTCCTTCTCTTCAACGCTCTCGGCGCGGCGCTTTGGTCAGGGGCCTACGGGTTCGGCTCCTATATCCTGGGCGACCGGATCGACACCTATCTCCACGGCAGCCCCTGGGCCTATGCTGCGATCGGGGCTGTGTTTCTCCTGTTCACGGCCACGACCATCTTCAAGTTTCGCAAGAGCGTGAAGACCTTGCGACAAGAGCCTGATTCAGTGCGCTCTTCGGTCGAAGAACGCGGCGAAGGCGGCCCGCGCCTCGGCTGAAACCAGACGCTCCGCGAAGGCGGTGGCCTCTTCCCCGATGCGCACGCGCACCGCCGCGCCGTCCCCGCGTATCAGGCGACGGGCAATGCGCAGCGCCTCGGGCGGCTTGGTTGCGAGGCGCGCCGCAGCCTTAAGAGCGAGAGTTTCTGCGTCATCGCCCACGCTGACGAGCAACCCGGCGGCCAGCGCTTCCTCCGCTGACAGTGCCTCGCCCAGCACCAGAAGCGCGAAGGCGCGTTGGTATCCCATCAGGCCGGGCGCCAGAAGGCTGGACCCTGCCTCCGGCACGAGGCCGAGATCGAGAAAGGGCGTGCGGAAGCTGGAGCGCGGCGTGGCATAGGCGAGATCACAGTGGAACAGGACCGTGGTTCCTATGCCGACCGCCAGCCCATCCACCCCAGCCACCAGCGGCTTTTCCAGGTCCACCAGCGCATGGAGGAAGCGTAGCACTTCGGCCAAGCCGGCCTTCGCGTCGAAGCCGGCGAAATCGGCAATGTCGTTGCCGGACGAGAAGTGCCCCTCGCCGCCGAGCAGCAGGACGGCGCGAACCGCCTCGTCCGCATTGGCGCCTTCCAGCGCCTCGGCCAGCGCGCCATACATGGCTCGGTTCAGGGCGTTCTTCTTTTCCGGCCGGTTCATGCGCAGCGTCAGGACGCCGTCTGCCAGCTGCCGCTCGATCAGGGTCGTCTCGTTCATTGCAGACACTCCCGCGCCGCTTCCAGGCTTTCGCCACCTGTGAGCACCTGCCGCTTCAGCCCGGAAACCTCGGTAAGCAGCGAGTCGGCCATGAAGCGCGCCAGATGCAGGCGGGCCGTTCCGCCCCTTTCCGCCAGAGCCCCCTTGGCGAGATAGCAATTGCCGGCGACGAGTGCGAAAAGGCGCTGGTAGGGCGTCGCGCCGGCCAGCGCGTCTCCCATGCGGCCTTCTCCAAGCCAGCTCAGAAGCCGGTCGGTGGCCTCGGTGAGGTCTCGCAGCGCGTCCTCTAGCCGTTCGGCCAAAGCGGAGAAACCCGGCTCGTTGCGCCCCCTCGCGGCGGCAGCGATCTCGCCGAGCTCACCGAGGTAGGCGCGCACCGATTCGCCGCCCGACTGCGGCAGCTTGCGCGTGACGAGGTCGATGGCCTGGATGCCGTTGGTGCCCTCGTAGATCGGCGCGATGCGCGCGTCACGCAGCAGGCGCGCGGCGCCGGTTTCCTCGACATAGCCCATGCCGCCATGGATCTGGATGCCCAGCGAGGCGACGTCGACGCCGACATCGGTCGGGAAGGATTTGGCGAGCGGGGTCAGCAGATTGGCCCGCTCGCGCCAGAAGCGCGCTTCTTCCTCGCCTGCCGCGTGCTTCGCGCGGTCCAGCGCGTGGCCGCAGCTATAGGCGATGGCACGGGCGGCCGAGACCTGGGCCTTCATGGAGAGCAGCATCCGCGCCACGTCGGGATGCTCGATAATGGGCACCATATCGCGCGAGGGCGGTTCGGCGCGATCCTTGGCGAGCAGCGTCGAGCGGCCCTGCCGGCGCTCCCGCGCATAGGCCAGCGCCTGCCCATAGGCCGCTTCCGCAACGCCCAGGCCCTGGACGCCGACGAAGAGCCGCGCCGCGTTCATCATCGTGAACATGCAGGCGAGACCGCGATTTTCCTCGCCCACCAGCCAGCCGATGGCGCCGGCCTCGCCGCTTTCGCCACGGCCGTCGCCAAAGATCATGGTGCAGGTCGGCGAAGCGTGGATGCCGAGCTTGTGCTCGATCGCGTGACAGAAAGCGTCGTTGCGGGCACCGGGCGTGCCGTTCTGGTGCGGCAGGAATTTGGGCACCAGGAAGAGCGAGATGCCCTTCACGCCCTCCGGCGCGTCTGGCAGGCGGGCGAGAACGAGATGGACGATGTTGTCCGTCAGGTCATGTTCGCCATAGGTGATGTAGATCTTCTGCCCGAAGATCCGGTATGTGCCGTCCCCTCGACGCTCCGCCCGCGTGCGCAGCGTCGAAAGGTCCGAGCCGGCCTGGGGCTCGGTGAGATTCATCGTGCCCATCCATTCGCCGGACACGAGCTTGGGCAGATAGCGCTGCTTGAGTTCGTCCGATCCATGCGCCTCCAGCGCCTCGATCGCCCCGGCGGTCAGTGTCGGGCCGATGCCGAAGGCCATGGACGCGCCGTTCCACATTTCGGACGCGGCAACGGCAAGCGACAGCGGCAGGCCCTGCCCGCCCTGCTCTTCCGGCGCCGAAAGCCCATTCCACCCACCCTCGCGCCAGGCGGTGTAGAGCGCCTTCCAGCCGGCGGGCATGGTGACGCGCCCGTCCTGAAACCTCGCGCCCTCGCGGTCGCCGCCGGCGGCGAGCGGCGCGATCTCCTGCTCGGCGAAGCGCCCGGCCTCGGCCAAGATGGCATCCAGCAGATCGTCCGTGAGATCGCCCGCGCGCCCTTCCGCCATAGCCTGTTCCAGGCCCACGATGTGCCGCAGGGTGAAGGCGATCTCCTCGATCGGGGGTCGATACATGCTTTGCTCCTCCCAGGCGGCCGACATGACCGAAGCCGGCGACACGGCTTCATGTGGAACTTGAACGTAAACGTCAAAACAAAAGGTTGGAAGATCGAAAGCGCTGTCCCATTTCCCGCAGCAAGGGCAGTGTAGGAGTAGCGAGAATGCGGCTGGTGCGGTTCGGCGCGAGAGGGGCCGAGAAGCCGGGGATCGTGGACGGCGACGGGCGGATTCGAGACCTGTCCTCCCACGTGCCGGACTGGCGGGACCAGTTCATCGACCCCGTGGCGCTGGCAGAGCTTCGCTCGCTGGATCTTTCCGCCTTTCCCGAGGCGCCGGAGGACAGTCGACTCGGCGCCCCCGTCAGCGAGATCCGTAAGATCATCGGCGTCGGCCCCAATTATCACGAGAGCGCCCGTCTGGCCGGGTTCAAGGTCAATCCCGAGCCGACCCTGTTCATGAAGGCGGCGACCGCCGTCAGCGGGCCGAACGACCCGATCGAGATTCCGCGCCTGTCCACTCGCACGGACTGGGGCGTGGAACTGGCCGTAGTGATCGGGCGCACCGCGAAATATGTCAGTGTCGAAGCCGCCATGCAGCATGTCGCCGGCTTCACTTTGTCGAACGACCTGACCGAGCGCAACTTCCAGCTTCAGCGCGGCGGCCAGTGGTTCAAGGGCAAGTCGCACGACACGTTCGCGCCCGTCGGGCCTTGGCTCGTGACACCGGACGAGGTGCCGAACTACCACGACCTGACGCTCTGGCTCGAGGTGAACGGCGAACGGGTGCAGTCCGGCGAAACCAACCGGATGATCTTCAAGGTGCCCTATCTCATTTCCTACGTGTCGCGCTTCCTGCGGCTGGAGCCGGGCGACGTCATCATGACGGGCACGCCCGCCGGCGTCGGCCTCTCCCACGATCCGCCTCGCTTTCTCGCCCCGGGTGATCGCATGGTTCTCGGCTGCGACGAACTCGGCCAGCAAAACTACATCTGCATGCAGGGCTGAGTTTCGAAGGCTCTTTGGCGTCTGGGTGCCCATTGCGGTGAAGTCGAATTCACCGCAATGGGACGAAGGTTTCGTTCTTGCTGCAAGATGGGACGGCAAGGCGTGTCCGCCTTGCCGGGAAACGCTCTAGAATCGGTCCCAACCCTTGTCCGGCTCGAACCGCGCGCCGTGCGACATTTCGAGTTCCGTGAGACGAGCGACGACCTGATCGACGCCGCGCTCGCGTGCGTAGCGCAAGGGGCCGCCCCGGAAGGGCGCGAAGCCCGTTCCGAACACCATGGCGCCGTCCGCGATCTCCTCGCTGTCCACTACGCCTTCGCGCAGGGCCGCCACCAGCGTGTTCAGCATCGGCAAGATCAGCCGGTCGATCAGCGCCTCGTCGTCGCGCGAGCCGTCGGGCAGCGCTTCCAGCGCGATCTTCTTCGGCTTGCCGTCCGCATCGTAGTCGTAGAGCCCTCGCCCGGTCTTCCGGCCGAGCCGGCCCTCCCGGATCATCTCGTGCATCCAGCCCGGCGTTTCCGGCAGCGGCATCTTCAGCCGCTCGCGCAGCGTGTCGGCCACCTCCACCGCGATGTCGAGCCCGACCTGATCGGCCAGCTCCACCGGTCCCATCGGCATGCCGAAGGCCTCGGCCCTGGCGTCGATGCGCTCCTTGGGCACCCCCTCGTCCACGAGCTTCAGCGCCTCGGCGATGTAGGGCGTCAGCGCTCGGTTCACGAGGAAGCCGGCGCTGGGCTTTACAGGCGCCGGCAGGCGCGAAAGCTCCACGACGAAGCTCGTCGCCCGGCGCAGGGTCTCGTCCGACACGCCGTCATGGCGCACGATCTCAACCAGCTGCATCCGCGACACGGGATTGAAGAAGTGAATGCCGACGAAGCGCGACGGGTCGCTGAGGCCTTCCGCCAATTCGGGGAGCGGCAGAGCCGATGTGTTGGTGGCGAGAATCGCGCCGGGCTTCAGCCGCCCTTCGGCCTCTTGAAGGATGCGCCGCTTGAGATCGAGCTTTTCCGGCGCGGCCTCGATCACGAGGTCGGCGCCGGCAAGACCTTGACCATCGGGGTCCGGCACCAGCCGATCCAGCGCGTCGCGCGCTTTCAGCGGGTCCTTGAGCACGGCCTCCAGCATCTTCGTGGCGGCCTTCACCGCCCGGCCGATCGGCTCCAGCGCGATATCCTGCAAGGTGACGGCGAAGCCTTCCTTGGCGGCCCAGGCGGCGATGTCGCCGCCCATGGCCCCGGCGCCGATCACATGAACACGCTTGATCTCGCTCCGTCCCTTGCGAAGGCCGCGCATCGTCTCGCGCAGGAAGAAGACGCGCACGAGGTTCTGTGCGGTCGGGCTCTCCACAAGCTTGGCGAAGCTTTCCAGCTCGGCCTCGCGCATGCGCTCCGGCCGGCCGCCATGCGCCTCCCAAAGGTCGATCAGCGCGAAAGGAGCTGGATAGGTGTCCGGGCGCGCCTTCTCCAACGCCTTGGCCCGCATCTGCCGCGCGGCGAGGCTGCGCGCCGGCTTGAAGGAGAAGGCGCGGGAGCGCAGGCTCGGGTCGGGGCGCACGAGATCGCCGAAGATCGCGGCATGAGAGGCGTTGAGAACATGCCGCTCCTCCACCACCGCATCCACCAGGCCGATCGCCTTGGCCTTGCGGGCGGAGATGGATTTGCCCGTCAGCATCAGGCCCATAGCCTCGATAGGATCGGCCAGTGTGACGGAGCGAAACGTGCCGCCGAGGCCAGGGTGTAGGCCGAGCATCACCTCGGGAAAACCGAGCGTGGCGTTCGACACGGCAATGCGCATCCGGCAGGCGAGCGCCAGTTCCAGCCCGCCGCCGAGGCAATGGCCATGCACCACGGCAACGCTGACGCAGGGCAGCGCCGCCAGCCGGTCGAGCACGCGGTGCCCCTCCTCCAGCATCTCGCGCACGGCGGATTGGGAGGCGCCGACGAACCCGTTGATATCGGCGCCCGCTGCGAAGCCGTTCGGCTTGGCGGAGCGGATCACCAGCCCGCGCGGGCGGTCGGCCTCCAGCGCGGCGAGATGCCGGTCCAGCTCTTCCAGCACACTGCGGTCGATCGTGTTGACCGACTTGCCGGGCTTGTCGAGCACGAGCCAGGCGATGTTCTCGTCGTCGCGCGAAACACGCCAGTTCCCCTCCGGCGCGGCGTGCCGGGCGGCCGAGAGCTCCAATGCGCGGTTTTGCAGGGCGTTGAGCATCGTATCCATGAGCGTGTCTCCTCAGGCCGCTTCGAGAAGCATGGCGCCGCCGAGGCCGCCGCCGATGCATTGCGAGGCAACGCCGAACCGCGCGCCGCGACGGCGCAGCGTTCGCGCCAAATGCAGCGTGATTCGGTTCCCGCTGGCGCCGACGGGATGCCCGAGCGCGATCGCCCCGCCATCGACATTCAGCCGATCGCGCGGAATGCTGCCCAAGGCTCCATCGAAGCCGAGCACCTTGCGGCCCACCCCCTCGTCCTCGAAAGCCCGCAGACAGGCCAGGACCTGCGCCGCGAAGGCCTCGTTGATCTCGAACAGGTCGATATCGGCGAGCGAAAGCCCGCGCTTCTTCAGCAGGCCCGCCATGGAGACCACAGGCCCAAGCCCCATGATCGAAGGGTCGAGGCCCGCCCAGTGGGCGTCCACGATCCGCGCCAGCGGTTCAAGCCCGTGCTCGCGTACTGCCTCTTCGGAGGCGAGGATGGTCCAACTGGCGCCATCGGTGATCTGCGAGGAATTGCCGGCCGTGACATTGCCATAGGGGCGCTCGAACACGGGCTTCAAACCGGACAAGGCCTTGGCGGTCGAGTCGGGGCGCACCCCATCGTCGTGATCGTAGACGCGCCCGTCCTGCGCGAAGGCCGTGAGCACTTCGCCTTTGAGCAGTCCCTCGCTTTGCGCCTGGGCGAGCCGGCGATGGCTTTCGGCGGCGTATTCGTCGGCCTCGCGGCGCGTGACGCCGAAGAGATGGCCGATCTTTTCCGCCGTCTGGCCCATGTTGAGCGAGGTGATCGGATCGGTCAGCCCGCGCTCCAGGCCGATCACCGGCTTCAGAAAGTCGGGACGAAGGGACGAGACGACCTTCAGCCGCTCGCCCGGCGACTTCGCGCCGTTCAGCCGCGCGAACCAGTCCACCGCGCCGCGCTGGAGCACGAGCGGAGAATGGCTGAGCGCTTCCGCCCCGCCGGCCAGCGCGATCCGCGAGCGACCCGATTCGACGGCGCGAAACGCCTCATCGATTGACAGCATGCCCGAGCCGCAATTGATCTGCACGGTATAGGCCGGCACGGCTTCGGGCAGGCCGAGGCGCAGGGCTGCGACGCGAGCCGGGTTCATCTCCTCGGCCACGACATTGACGCAGCCGAGAACAACGAGATCGATCAGGGCGGGGTCAAAGCGCTGGCGCAGGAGAAGCGGGCGGCCGCATTGCACGGCGAGATCCACCGGCGTGAACGGGCCGGGCTTGCCGCGTGCCTTGATGAAGGGCGTGCGGGCGCCATCGACGAAATAAACGGCGCGGCTCATTCGGCGGCCTCCGCCGTCACGGCGTTCGGTCGGTCTTCCGGCGGCTTGCGATGCTGCGCGGCGATCGGCGACACCTCCTCCATCGGGAAAGCATCCACGGCCACGACGCGCGCCACGGCCTCGTCCCGCTCTCGCAGGAGAGCGATTTCTTGATCGGTGATCAGCCCTGCCCCGTGCGCCTTCTCGATGTCGCGCAGCTTGGCCTCGCGCAGCCGCTTGTCGATCGGAGCGGCCTCCACCACGAGCCGGAAGGCGCGCTCCAAAATCGCGACGGGATAGTCCGGCTTGCCCTCGCCAAGATAGAGATCGGCGCAGAGCCGATCCCGCTGCGAGGACGGGCGCATCAGAGTCTCGGCGACCTCGCGCACCAGCTCGTCTGCCGGCGGGCGCAGCGGAACGCCGAGCGGGAAGGACAGGAGACGTGCCGCCACCGCCGCCCAGCGGCTCGGCAGGTTGACGAAGACGCCGCTGAAGGCGAGGCCCATGCGGTTGTAGCCGCGCTGCATGACATATTCGACGATGGGGCGATCGACCTCCGGCCGGCCTTCCGTCTCGAAACGCTTCAGCGTCGCGCCGAGGAGATACAGCTCGGAGAGAATGTCGCCGAGGCGCGCCGAGATCATCTCGCGCCGCTTCAAGGCCCCGCCGAGCGTCAGAAGCGCGAAGTCGGCCAGCATGGAGAAGGCGGCGCTATAGCGCGACAATTGCCGCCAGTGGCTGAGGAAGGCGGCGCCGCGTGGCGCCGGCGCGGCGAGGCCCCCGGTCCAGCCGAACAAAGCCGTGCGTGCGGCATTGGTCAGCGAATGGCCGACATGGCCCCAGAAGGCCTTGTCGAAGCTCTCCAGGCCCTTCTCTTGGTCAGGATCGGAGAGGGCGCGCATCTCGGACAGCATGAAGGGATGGGCGCGGATCGCCCCCTGCCCGAAGATCATCAGGTTGCGCGTCAGGATGTTGGCGCCTTCCACCGTGATGCCGATGGGCACGGACTTGTGCTGGGCGCCGAGCATGTTCATCGGTCCGTCGATGATGCCCTTGCCGCCATGCACGTCCATCGCCTTCTCGACCGAGCGGCGCATCATCTCGGTGGCGTTGTATTTCATGATGGCGGAGATCACCGAGGGCCGGTGCCCCTCGTCCAACGCCGCGACCGTCAGGCGCCGCGCGGCGTCGACCTGATAGGCATTGGCGGCCAGCTCCGCCAAGGGCTCCTGAATGCCCTCGAACAGGCCGATCGGGACGTTGAACTGCGTGCGCACGCGCGCATAGGCGCCGGTGAGCCGAGCAGCCATGGCGGCGGCGGCAGCCGATTGCGAAGGCAGCGAGATGCCGCGACCGGCGGCCAGCGCCGTCATCAGCATGGTCCAGCCCTCGCCGATCCGCTCCGGGCCGCCCAGCACCCAGTCCAGCGGAATGAAGACGTCGCGGCCCGAGATCGGCCCGTTCTGGAAAAAGGTGAACTGCGGAATGTGCCGGTCGCCATGGCGCACGCCGGGGGTCGAAGTCGGCAGGAGGGCGACCGTGATGCCGAGATGTTCGCCGCGCCCGAGATGGTTTTCGGGGTCCTGAAGTTTGAAGGCGAGGCCCATGACGGTGGCGACGGGCGCGAGCGTGATGTAGCGCTTGTCGAAATTCAGGCGGATGCCGAGCACCCGCTGACCCTCGTGCTCGCCATATTCGACCACGCCGTGGTCCTTCATGGCGGCGGCGTCGGAGCCGGCATCGGCCGACGTCAGGCCGAAACAGGGGATCTCGCGCCCATCGGCCAAGCGCGGCATCCAGTAATCGCGCTGCGCCTGCGTGCCGAAATGCAGCATCAGCTCGCCGGGCCCGAGGGAATTGGGCACCATGACGGTGACGCCGGCGGCGACGCTGGCGGACGAGACCTTGCGCACCACTTCCGAATGCGCGGTGTTAGAGAAGCCGAGGCCGCCATATTGCTTCGGGATCACCATGCCGAAGAACTTGCGGGACTTGATGAAGTCCCAGACCTCGGGAGAAAGGTCCCGGTCCTTCCAGGTGATCGCCCAGTCGTCCAGCATGGTGCAGAGTTCGACCACGGGCCCGTCGAGAAAGGCCCGCTCCTCGTCGGTCAGACGCGCGGGCGCCATGGCCAGAAGCTTGTCCCAATCGGGCGCGCCGCTAAACAGCTCGCCGTCCCACCAGACCGTGCCGGCGTCGATCGCCTTCTCCTCGGTCTCGGAAATGGCGGGCATCGCCGTCTTGGCCCAACGGTAGATCGGCCGGGTCAAACGATCCTTGCGAAACGACATAAGCTTCCTCCCTTCGCGAAATGCGCCCTTTTCGCATCGTCAGACATCTTACGTAAGTGGCAATGCGTCGATTCCCACCCTCCCGTGGGTCTCGGCGCGCTCAAGCCTTCGTCAGCGTCGGGCGCGATGGGCGATGTCGCGGCGGCAGAAGCCCTCGCTCCACTCCACCCGGTCCACCAGAGCGTAGGCCTTATCGACTGCCTGCGCCACATCGGGTGCGCGCGCCGTCACGTTGAGCACGCGCCCGCCACTCGCCACCAGCGCGCCGTCGATGAGGCTCGTGCCGGCATGAAAGATCATTTCACTCTCGCCGGTTTCCGGCAGAGCTTTGATCGGCGTGTTCTTGGCGTAGCTGCCGGGATACCCCTCGGAGGCGAGAACCACAGTCACCGCCGGCTCGGCCGACCAGCGAAGATCGACCGCATCCAGCGAACCGGTCCCGGCTGCGAAGAGAACCGGCAGGAGATCGCTTTCCAGCCGCATCATCAGGACCTGCGTTTCAGGGTCGCCGAAGCGGACATTGTATTCGATGAGCTTCGGCCCATCCTGGGTCAGCATCAGGCCGGCGTAGAGAACGCCCCGGAAAGGCGCGCCCTTCTCTCGCATGCCCTCCAGCGTCGGTCGCACGATCTCGGCCATGGCCTGCTCGATCAGCTCGGGCGTCATGAGATAGGAGGGGGAATAGGCGCCCATGCCGCCGGTGTTCGGCCCCTTGTCGCCGTCGAAGACGCGCTTGTGATCCTCGGCCGTCCCGAAGACGACGGCGCGCTCGCCGTCACAAAGGCAGAAGAGCGAAGCTTCCGGCCCAACCATGCACTCCTCGATCACCACTTCCACACCGGCGGCTGCGAGATCGCCGCCGAAGCAATCGTCGATCGCGGCGATCGCCTCCTCGACGGTGGACGCGACCGTGACGCCCTTGCCGGCCGCTAGCCCATCGGCTTTCACCACGATCGGCGCGCCTTCGCGGAGGACATAATCCTTGGCGGCGTCGGCCTGGGAGAAGCGCTCGTAGCGCGCGGTCGGAATGGACTTAAGGGTGCAGAGATCCTTGGTGAAGCCTTTCGAGCCCTCCAGCCGCGCGGCGGCGGCGCTCGGCCCGAACACGGCGATGCCGGCCTCGCGAAGGCTGTCGGCCAGACCGGCAACGAGGGGCACCTCGGGGCCGACCACCACGAAGCCGATGCTCCTTTCGCGGCAAAAGGCCACGACGGCATCGTGATCGGCGGGGTCGATCGCGACGCACTCCGCGACCTCGGCGATGCCGGGATTGCCCGGCGCGGCGTAGAGGCGGCCGAGCTCCGGCGACTGGGCAAGTTTCCAGGCCAGCGCATGTTCGCGGCCACCCGAGCCGATCAGAAGAACGTCCATGGTCATTCTTAGCCTCCGCAGGGCCGAAATCGATCGGCGGCCAGGGCGGCCGCGCCTTCGGCTCGGGGATTACGGGTCCGACAAGGGCGGGGTCAAGCCTCGGCGGCGCGAAGACAAGGGCTTGGCGGAGCGACGGCGAGGGCTTGACGGGCGGGGCCTTGCCGGGCTTCTCCCCTTTTCATGCAAAGACCCGACGCTTCATCCAACGGTTCGCCAGACCGCGTTTCGGACGCTCCATCCGACAATTTCGTCTACCGCGTGCTTCCGCGCGCGCTCTGGCCCTATGCGCAGCTGGCGCGTTGGGATCGGCCGATCGGCTGGCAGTTGCTGTTGTGGCCGTGTTTCTGGTCGGCCGCGCTGGCGCCTCACTGGGCCGCGCCCTCGGCCGTGCACACGGGCCTGCCGGATCTGCGCCATCTCGCGCTGTTCTTCATCGGCGCCATCGCCATGCGCGGGGCCGGCTGCACCTATAACGACCTCGTGGACCAGGACATCGACGCGAAGGTGGCGCGCACGCGCTCGCGGCCCTTGCCGTCCGGGCGTGTGTCGAGCCGGCAGGCGAAGCTCTTCCTGGTCGCGCAGGCGCTGGTCGGCCTGCTGGTGCTTCTGCAGTTTAACAGTTTCGCGATCGGGCTCGGCCTCAGCTCGCTCGCCATCGTCGCGACCTATCCGTTTCTGAAACGCGTCACCGATTGGCCGCAGCTCGGCCTCGGCCTCTGCTTCTCCTGGGGCGCGCTGATGGGATGGGCGGCGTTCTGGGGCACGATCTCGCTCGCGCCCGTGCTTCTTTATCTCGGCTCGGTGCTGTGGACGATCGGCTATGACACGATCTACGCCCATCAGGACCGCGAAGACGACACGCTGGTCGGCGTTCGCTCCACGGCGCGCCTCTTCGGCCGGCACACCAAGCGGGCGCTGACCCTTCTCTATGGCGGCGCGCTGGCGCTCTTCACCCTCGCCTTCCTGGCGACGGGCACGGGGGCCTCCGGTCCTGCGTGGCCGGCCTATGCCGCCATCGCCATCGGCGCGGTTCAGATGCAATGGCAGATCAGCCGGCTCGACATCGACGACGGCGAGCAATGCCTGAAGCTGTTCAAGTCGAACGGCCTGTTCGGTTGGATCATCTTCCTTGGGCTGGTCTTTTCCAGCCTTTGGATCCTGTCCTTCCCCCAGCTCGGCTGAACGGTCCCGCGTCAGTTGCGGGCGATGATCTCTTCGCCCGCCACGACCATGCGCATGCCCAGGCCGCCCGGCTTGCGACGGGCGAGGAAGCGCGGACGGCGGCCGCGATGGCTGGAGCGGCGGCGCGTGGCCGGCTCTCCGGTGCGCAGCTTGCCGAAGGTCTCTTCCAGCGCCGTGACGCGGCCATCGGACTCGACCATCAGCATGGGCAGATCGAAGAGTTCGGACCAGCTGCGCCAGTCGGCCGCCACGTCGTAGAGGTCGCAGGCGACCAGAAGCGGCACGGAGAGCTTGGGATTCTCGTGATGCAGTTCGAGCGTCACCGTGACCTCGCCTTCGCCATCCTCCATGGCGCGGGCGGCCACACCCTTGAAGGAGCGCGGCGCCAGGGCGATGGCCACCGGAATGCCGCTCATTTCCAACTTGCGACGGATCACCGCTCCGCGCCGGTCGACGCGATAGGTGATCGTCTCCTCCCCTTCACGAACCTCGAAGGTCTGCTTACGCCCGGCGAGAGCGGGGTCCAGACGGATCGGCATGCTCGCCCATTCGGGCTTCAACGACGTCGGATTGGTAACCAGGCTCATGGTCGCGCCTCTCGTCTCTCTGCTGGAAGCTCTCGGGTTCGAGAGACTTCCCCTTTGCCGATGTATCCCGGCTTTCGATGCTTGGAGACTATAGGAGGCTTATTTCATGCTGCCTAAGAAAGGCAGTTAAGTCTTCCTGACCTTCAACACGGTGTTCAAAAGGTAACTTCAAATAAAACTTTAAAGGAGCTTGCCCGGATTCATAATCCCATAAGGATCGAAGACGGCCTTGATCCCCCGCATGAGGGCGAGTTCCGCCGGGTCCTTGGTGCGCGCAAGCTCGTCGCGCTTCAGCTGACCGATACCGTGCTCGGCCGAGAAGCTGCCGCCGAGATCGGCCACCACGCCGTGGACCAGCGCGTTGATCTCCCCCCAGCGCGCCAGGAAAGCTTCCTTGTCCGCGCCGATCGGCTGGGAAATGTTGTAGTGGATGTTCCCATCGCCCAGATGCCCGAAGGAGACGATGCGCGAGCCTGGAATGGCGTCCAGAACCAGGGCGTTGGCCCGCGCCAGGAATTCGGGAACCAGCGCCACCGGCACGGACACGTCGTGCTTGATGGAGCCGCCCTCGGGCTTCTGCGCCCAGCTCATCTCCTCGCGCATGCGCCAGAAGGTCGTGGCATCGGCCATGGACTGAGCGATGGCCGCGTCCTCGATCTCCCCCGCTTCGAACGCGCCTTCCAGAATGGTTTCGAGAACCGCTCGCGCGTCCTCGCCCGAAACGGGCGACGAGATTTCGATCAGAACATACCACGCATGCGGCTCCGCCAGCGGATCGCGCGCGCCCTGCGTATGCCGGACGGTAAACTCGATGCCGATTCGCGGCATGAGTTCGAACGCGGTCAGGCGCCCGCCCGACAGGACCTCGGCCCGCGTCAGCAGCTTCAGCGCGGCATCCGGGCTATCGAGCCCGACATAGGCGACTTCGCGCCCGGCCGGCTTGGGAAAGAGTTTCAGCACCGCGCCGGTGATGATGCCGAGCGTGCCTTCCGAGCCGATCAGGAGGTGACGCAGGTCGTAGCCGCGATTGTCCTTCTTCAGCCGTCGCAGACCGTGGACGATCTCGCCCGAAGGCAGCACGGCTTCGATACCGAGGCAGAGATCGCGCGTGTTGCCATAGGCCAGCACCGCCGTTCCGCCGGCATTGGAAGCCAGATTGCCGCCGATCTGGCAGGAGCCTTCCGAGCCGAGAGACAGCGGGAAGAAGAGCCCCGCCTCGTCCGCCGCCTCCTGCACACGCTTGAGAACCACACCGGCGTCCAGCGTCATCGTGCGCCCCACCGAATCGACCTCGCGAATGCGATCGAGCCTGCCCAGCGACAAGACGATTTCGCCGTCCGACCGCGGCATCTGCCCGCCGACAAGCCCAGTGTTGCCGCCCTGCGGCACGATTGGCGTGCGGGTCTCCGAGGCGAGCTTGAGGATGGCCGAGACCTCATCGACGCTCGAAGGCCGCAGCACGAGGCGCGTGCGCCCTTTGAACTTGTCGCGTTCCTCGTGAACGAAGGGGGCGATGTCGCCGGCCTCGGTCAGCGCCCGCCCGGGCGGCAAAAGGGCCGCGAAGCGGTTCAGAAGGTCGTCGGAAAGCGGCTGGGAATCGAACGTGTCCATGCCCGGACGCTAGACCGGATCATGGTTAAGGTCGAGATCAAGGGGCTGCCATCATCGGTCGGCGGCGGCGCGGCGCAAACGGTCATTGATCGCCTCGCCCAGCCCTTCGCGCGGAATGGGCGCAACGGCGATCCGCTCGATCTCCGGCGCGTCGAAGGCCGAAAGCGCGGCGAAGAGCCGGCTGGCGGCCTCGCGCAGATCGCCCTCCGGGCTGAGATTGAAGATGCCGCCGGCCTTTTCCAAGCCGCGCACCGGCTCCGGCCCGAAGCCGATCCAGTGCTCGCCGGGCTCGGGCGCGACGGCGTCGAGGCGCACGCGGCCGGCGGGCGCGTAATGCGACAGAAGCTGGCCGGGAGCGGTGATCGCGTCCCCCTCCGCCCGCCGCCGAACGGGCAGCCCCGCTTCCTCGGCAATGCGCTCGGCCGTGAGCGTGCCTGGGCGCAGCAGCAGGATCTCATTGCCAAGGACGCGAATAATCGTCGATTCCAGCCCCTGCTCCGTGGCGCCGCCATCCGCCACCAGATCGATCCGCCCGCGCAGGGTGCGCAGGACATGTTCCGCCGTGGTCGGGCTGACGCGTCCGGATCGGTTGGCGCTTGGCGCGGCCACCGGGCGGCCGAGCGAGGCGATCACCGAACGCAGCGGCCCTTGGGGCAGACGCAGCGCCACGGTGTCCAGCCCGCCCAGCACCAGGGGATGCAGCTCGGCTCCCGGCAGGACGGGGAGCACCAGGGTCAGCGGCCCCGGCCAGAACCGTTCGGCCAGACGGCGAGACACCGGGTCGAACCGGGCGTATCGCTCGGCCATGGCGAGATCGCTGACATGGCAGATCAGTGGGTTGAAGTGCGGCCGGCCCTTGGCTTCGAAAATCCCCGCAACGGCAAGCCCGTTGGCGGCATCGGCGGCAAGCCCGTAGACCGTCTCCGTCGGTACGGCGGCAAGGCCCCCTTCGCGCAGGCACATCAGCACCGCCGCGCCCGCGCCATCGTCCCTCAGATCGATCCGTTTCGTATCCCGCATGAGTGACACCTACGACGCGGCGCTCGGCACGAAAAGAAAAAACGACGGCGCCCCGAGAGGAGCGCCGCCGCTTGATATCGCGTTTCCGAAAAATCAGTTCGCCGTCGCGCCGTTCTGAGCCGGCGGGGTGACGTTGAGCGTCGGCACTTCCACGGTGCGCGTTTCGCTGCCGACCGATACGCTGCCGACATCCACATCGGCCTTGGGCAGCTGCCCGCCCCTCACCGTGACATTCGGCAGGACTGCCTGCTGCGTCTGGCGCACGCTCACCATGTTGTAGGCAAACCAAGCGACGCCGACGATGACGACGAGACCGAGAACCCAACCCAACGCTCTACCCATGATACTCACCCTTTACACCAGCCCGTCCGGGCTTCGAATGGGCAATGAACAGGGTCGAGGCTCGATCGTTCCCGCGAGAGCGACGCAAGCCTGGAATAAACTTTGCGTGGTGAAATGGGGAAACGGGAAAGGGCCGCCTGGACACGCAGGGCCCCCGGAATAGCGACGCGCGAGCGAGAGGATGGGAGGGCAAAGGGCCCTACGTCAACGCGTGGCGTCGAACGCTTTCACGACACGAAGATCGGCCGTCGCCAGACTGGCCAGGGACGTCCAGCGATCGCGCGAGGACGCAGCGTCCGCCCGCTCGTCAGGTTGCTTCCCTCCGTCCGAAGCGGCGGGAACGCGCGTCATCGTCGCCTGCGCTTTTTTCATCAGTTCCGCGATGCGGGATTTCAAATGCTCCCGCACCTCGCTGCGCCGCTCGGGCGGCGGGCTGGCGGCCTCGGTGTCGCGCAGGATCTCGCGCACCGCCTGCATTTCCTGTTTTAGCTGCTTCACGGCGTCGATGACGCTCGCCGCTTCCGGCGCCTGGAGTGCGGCTTTTGCCCCCGCGTCGCCGGGGATCACGGGGTTGACCTTCGGCGTATCGGTCAGCGCCGAAAGAACCGGCGAAGCCGGCTTACCAGCATGCTCCTGGCGAGCCGCCTCAGTCAGAAGCTTCAACGGATCGATCGGCTGACGCCCGCCGCTCGGGCCATAGGCGGCGGCAAACGTCCCGGGCACGACCTGCGCCTGCTCGGCTTCGGCAACCTCCGTCACCGCCGCGTCGGCGATCGCCTGCTTGGACTGGTCGGAGACCGAGGCGATCAGGGCGCCGGCGTCAGGCGTCGATTGCGGGTCCGCGCCGACAAGGCCGTTGAAGGGCCAGGCATCGCGCAGTTCGGCGACCGTCAGGGGCGAGACGTTCACATCGATGTCGTTTTTGGCGCCGGGCACCCGGTAGGGGCAGGACCGGGCACTGCAATTGTGCATGGAGGAGAACTGCCAGAGCGCATAATTGTCCCAATTCCCCGTCGGGAAGACGCCCGTGATGTCGTCGCGATAGCGGGCGTACCAAAGCTGCAGCCGCGACAGGAGCGGATATTGCGCCTGGTTCCGGGCGATGTAATCGGCCGTGTTGCCGTTGGTGTAGAGTACGGGATAGCGGCCAAGGCGGATCTTGATCTGCCGGGCGAAGGTTTCGGCATCGGCCAGCGACATCCAGTCCGATGTGTTGTCTTCGATGTCGAGAGCAATCAGGTCGTCTGCCTCGGGCTGAGCGAAGTCGACGAAATGATCGGCCTGCTCGCGCGGGTTGCCGGGGCGGCCGAGATGATAGGCGCCCCATTTCAGACCCAGCGTCTTCGCCATCTCGCGGCGCGTCAGGTAAAGCTCCTGCGTGACGGAATATTTCCACCAGCGGTTCTTGCACAGGTTCAGGAGATCGCCCGACAGCTTCGCGCAGGACCATTCCGGCGGCAGCCCGTCGGAGGCCTTGCTGATGAAGCCGGCGACGCGCTTGTCCGAGGTCAGCGACTTCCAGTTGATCGGATTGAACTCGTAGGCATCGATCACCAGAGCGCGGTCCGTGTCCTTCCAAGGCTTGTTCCAATCGGCGCTCGCGGGCAGTGCGCCGAAAAGGATCGCGCTGGCGGCAATCGCACACAAGCAGCGCAGGGCAGCCGCGCGAGCGGCGCTCAAGTCAGGCATTCGGGTTCGTCCCCTCGTCGTCGCCGCGCAAGGCCCGAAGGACCGGCGGTGGCGATGCAATGTCCGTGAAGCGGCGCCCCGTATGCGCGCCGCCTGTCCCTCGAGTCCTGAAGGGGCATCCCCTTCGCCAATCGGAGATGTTGTCCACAGCCTGTCCGGCTTGCCGGAGGTCGTGGAATTCCGTCTTGGTGATTGCCGGTCATAAAATGAGAAAACTAGGCTTTCTCATGACTTAGCTTGATCCAACCTGCCGGCGGCGGCGAGCCGGGCACCGGAAGAGGCCTCAACGCGCCCCACAGGCGAAACCACCATGCGCGAGGACCCCATTGACGCCACGCGGTCTCATCGCCGCGAAACGCCTGGGCCGGCCCATGGCGGGCACGTCGTCAGGCCGTCCTTAGGAAACGATTCGCGCCTTGCTCGAGCCTGACGCCGCGAGCGACAAGCGATTTCAGGGGCCGCTCGGCGCGCCGACGCCCTGCAGCACGTCCCGGTCTAGATGGCGCCGAATCCAGCGCAGAACCGGGCGCTCGAAGCCGTAATGGAGGGCGCTGGCTGCGATCAGCGTACCGAGCACAACGCCGATCGGAAAACCGACGAGCCAGACGGCGGGCGCGCGAATGCCGAGATGTTCGAGCCCGAAGAGCAGCGCCCGGATCACGAAGAAATGCGAGAGATAGATGGCGTAGGACGTGTTCCCCGCCCATTCCGCGACGCTTGAGCGCGTCTCGCGGCGCCCGGAGACGGCGGCTAGGACCATGAGCCCAGACGGGATGCCCCATTGGAGGAAGCGCCAGGTGAAGTCGATCTGCGGGAAGGCGAAGAACAGGAGAAGCCCTGCCCCGCCGACCAGCCAGCGTAAGGCGTCCGGCATGCGGAAGCCGCGCGAGACGAGGAGATAGATCGCGATCCCGAGCAGGAATTCGAGAACGATCGGGTCGCTCCAGAAGCGCAGCGCGAGGCTGGACGGCGTAAGCCAGCGGCCGGCGACCACCCCGAGAATGAGAACGGCAAAGGTCGCGCCCAGCGCGATGCGCTGCCGCCAGCCCACGAAGACGGCGAAGACAGCATAGAAGAGCATCTCGTAATTGAGGCTCCAGCCGATATCGAGCAGCGGAAGGGGCACGCCGTCCGGGTTGGCGGCGGGGAAGAACAGGAAGGAGGCCACGATCTGCGTCGGAGTCGTCTCCGCCCAGACGGGCACGCGTGCGACGTTGAGAAGCACGATCAGGAGAACCGTCATCAGCCAGTAAAGCGGCGCGACGCGGGCGAGACGGCGCAGGAGAAAGGTCCGCCACGCCCCCGACTGCCCATGTAGGCTCTGAGAGGAATGCGCCATCACGAAGCCGGAGATGACGAAGAACACATCAACCCCGGCGACGAAGGGAAAGGGGCTGAGCGGCGACTGCTCGAAGCTCAGCCCGTAGTAACGAAGGTCGAGAGCGATCTTGATATGGGCGGCCACCACCATGAGGGCGGCGACGGCCCGCAACCACTGGATCTCGCCGATCCGGCGGCGGTCGCTCCATGCGGCCAAGATCAGCCCGCGATCTTCGAGAAGTCGGCGACGCGCTGCGTGGCGGCGCGAATGCGGGCGAGCAAGGCCAAACGGTTGGCGCGGATTGCTTCATCCTCCACATTCACGAGAACCTTCTCGAAGAAGGCGTCGGCGGGAATGCGAAGACGCCCGAGCGCCGTCGCGGCATGGGCGTAGTTCTCGACCGCCAGCGCCTCGTCCAGTTCCAGTTCGGCGCGGTCCACCGCCCCGGCCAGAACACGCTCTTCCTCTTCCCGCAGCAGGGCGAGGTCGACGCTCTCGGCGATGCGCGTGCCCTTCTTCTCCTCGGCGGCGAGAATGTTGGCAGCGCGGCGATAGGCGGCCAGAAGGTTGCGCCCGTCCTCGGTCTCCAGGAGGCGGCCGAGCTCGGTGACGCGGCGGGCGATATCGAGCAGATCGTCCTTCGCCGCACCGTCCGTGCCGCCGGCCAGAACCGCATCGACCCAATCGTGCCTGGCGCCGGACTCGCGCAGCTGCACCTTCAAGCGGTCATGGAAGAAGGCCAGGAGATCGCCGGACGTGATGAGACGGCCAAGCTGCGGGCGCAGCTCGTTTTCCAGGATGATGCGGATGACGCCGAGCGCCGCGCGGCGCAGGGCGTAGGGGTCCTTGGAGCCCGTCGGCTTCTCGTCGATCGCCCAGAAGCCGACCAGCGTGTCCAGCTTGTCGGCCAGCGCCACGGCGATGGCGATCCTGTCCTGCGGCACCCGGTCCCCCGGTCCCTGCGGCTTATAGTGATCTTCGATCGCGGCCTGCACCGAGGCGTGCTCGTTTTGCAGACGCGCATATTTGCGGCCCATCAGACCCTGAAGCTCGGGAAACTCGCCCACGGCTTCCGTGGTGAGGTCCGCCTTGGCGAGCGTCGCAGCGCGGCGCGCCAACGTCGGATCGGCGCCGACCAGTGGCGCGATGGCCGCTGCGAGATCGGCGATGCGGGCTACGCGCTCGCCTTGCGTGCCGAGCTTGGCGTGGAAGGTCACGCCCAGCGCGTCGAGCTTCGCCATGCGCTGGTCCAGCGGCTTGGCAAGGTCCAGCCCGAAGCGGGCGACCGAGGCTTCCAACGCGGCGAGATCGGGCAGCGCGTTCTGGTCGGTGCGCCAGAAATACAGCGCGTCCGACAGGCGGGCGCGCACGACCTTGCCATTGCCGCGCGCGATCTCGGCGCCGCCGTCCACCGCCTCGATATTGGACACGAGGATAAAGCGGTTGGCGAGCGCGCCCGCGCCGCGCCGGCGCGTGACGAAGCATTTCTGGTTGGTGCGAATGGTGAGCTGGATCATCTCCGGCGGAATGGCGAGGAAGTCCTCCTCGAACGTGCCCATGAGCACGACCGGCCATTCCACGAGGCCCGAGACCTCCTCCAGAAGCCCCTCGTCCTCGACGACCTCGAGCCCTTGAGCGAAGGCCAGATTCTGAGCGTCGGCGCGGATAATGTCCTTACGGCGCTCGGCATCGAGGACGACGCGGGCGCGCTCCAGGCTATGGATATAGTCGTCGAAGCGGCGCACGCGGATCTCGCCCGGGGCATGGAAGCGATGGCCGACGGTCACGTTGCCCGAGCGGATGCCCGAGACCTCGAAATCCACCACGACGGTCTCGCCGTTCTCCGGCCCGAACAGGCAAAGGATCGACTGGAGCGGGCGGACCCAGCGTAGCGAGCCCGGCTCGCGCGAGGCAGCGCCCCAGCGCATCGACTTCGGCCAGGGAAACTCGCGGATGATGCCGGGCATGATCTCGGCGACGATCTCTTCCGCCGCGCGTCCGGGCTTGAGGAGATGGGCGACGTAGAACTCGCCCTTCTTGCCATCGGAGTGCTTGTGCGCCTGCTCGATCGACTCGAGGCCAGCCGAGCGCAGGAAGCCTTCGATGGCCTTTTCCGGCGCGTCGGTACGCGGTCCCTTGCGCTCCTCGTGCACGTCCTTGGAGCGGGCATCGAGGCCGCGAATGTCGAGCGTCAGGCGGCGCGGCGTCCAGTATTCCCGCGCGCCCTCATAGGTCAGGCCCGCTTCCACCAGCGCGTCCGTCACCGCCTTGCGCAAATCTCCCGCCGCCTTGCGCTGCATGCGGGCGGGAATTTCCTCGGAGCAGAGTTCAAGAAGGAGATCGGGCATGGTTCGCTTCGCGGCTGGATCGCTTTTCGCCGCGTCTCACCATGCCGATCCTTCGATTGCAAGCCGATTGCGCTCAGCCTCGGATCAAAGCTGCCCCTTCAGCGTGTCGCACTGCGCCATGTCGCCCGTGGTGGCGCCGCGCTTGAACCACTCGACGCGCTGCGCCGAAGTGCCGTGGGTGAAGCTATCGGGGACCACCGTTCCCTGCGATCGACGCTGCAGCGTGTCGTCGCCGATCTTGCTGGCGGCGTTCAGCGCTTCCTCCATGTCGCCCGTTTCCAGGAGGCCGGCCTGCTGGGTGTCGTGCGCCCAGATACCGGCATAACAGTCGGCCTGCAGCTCCACCCGCACCGACACGGCGTTGCTGTCGGTCTCCGACATGCGTTGGCGCATGTCCGTGGTGCGCTGGAGAATGCCGGTCATGTTCTGCACGTGATGGCCGACCTCGTGCGCAATCACGTAGGCCTGCGCGAAGTCGCCGGACGCGCCGAGCTGGCTGTCGAGCTGCCGGAAGAAGCTCGTGTCGAGGTAGAGCTTCTGGTCGTTCGGACAGTAGAAGGGGCCGGACGCAGAACTCGCATTGCCGCAGGCGGACGAGACGCGGTCGGTGAAGAGAACCAGCTTAGGCTCGCGATATTGCTGGCCCATGCTCTGGAAGCGGCGGTTCCAGACATCCTCGGTGTCGCCGAGAACCACGGCGATGAAATCGTCCGTCTCGTCGGCCGTGCCGTTGACGCCCGGGCCGCTGCTTCGCGTGGTCTGGGTGGTCTGCGTGCCGTCATCCATGCCGATCACCGACATCGGATTGATGCCGAAGCCGATCCAGAGAATGCCGAGCAGAATGATGAGACCGATCCCGCCGCCCCCGGCGCGGATCGGAATGCGCATTCCGCCGCCGCCGAGACCCCCGCCCCCGCTGCCGCGCTGGTCCTCGATATTGCTGCTTTCGCGACGCCCGCGCCATTCCATCACAAGTCTCCCGGTTGCCGCCTACGGTTTCGTGAAGCGGGACATAGGCCGGCAACCGGCGTCGGGAATGGCGATCGGCGCACGAGCCCCTCGCAGAAGGCAGGCCGGCTCACCATTTTCAGGGGGAGAGGCTGCGATCGGCAGCCTTCAGGAGATCCACGACGATGATCGCCACCGCCTACGCTGCCGGTTTCGAGGCCGAGACGATGACGCCGGACCTGACCCGTCGCCTCGCCCGGCTGAACACGCTGGCCCGGTTGATGGACACCGCTATTCGCGTTCCGGGAACCGACATCCGCTTCGGCGCCGACGCGCTGATCGGCCTCGTGCCCGGCATCGGCGATGCGGGTGGCGCCTTGATCGGGCTTTACATCGTCAACGAGGCGCGGCGCATGGGCGTGCCGAAGCGCAAGCTGGCGCGCATGATCGCCAATCTCGGCGTGGACGCCGCGTTCGGCGCAGTGCCGCTGGCGGGCGACCTGTTCGACGTCTACTTCAAGGCGCACAAGCGAAACATCCAGCTGATTCTGGATCATTTCGAGATGGACCGGCGCGACATCCTCAAGGACGTCACGCCGCGCAGGCACTGACGCGTTCAGTCCGCCATTGTTTCCAGACTCGCAAAGCCCTCTGCCGCCCCGCCCTCGTCAAAGGGCTGGGCGACTTCCACGAACGTGTCGGGATAGAAGCCGTTGAAGCGGGTGCGCAGCGACAGCGAGTAGGCGCCGATATGGCCGATCTCGATCCAGTCGCCCGTATCAACCGTTTCCGGCAGCCAGAAGGGCCGCGACAGAATATCGACGGAATCGCAGGTCGCGCCGCAGACGCGGAAGGCGCTTAGACTCTTCGGATCGCCCTTGCGCGAGATGCGCGCGGGATCAGGGATGAAGCGCGCCGGCAGCGTGATCTTGCCGGTCCATGAATCCGACAGCGAAGCCCAGATCCCATCGTTGATATAAAGCCGCCGCCCCTTGCGAAGGAGCACGCGCACGATCAGCGAGAAGGCGCGTGCGACGACGACGCGGCCGGGCTCGGCGACCAGCGGCATGTCGGAAAAGCCCCATTCCTTTATATCACCGCGCAGCCGCGCCATGATCTCGTCCATGGAGGGAATGGTCGGCTTCTTGCGGCGCGGATCGTGCCCGTATTCGGCGGGGAAGCCGCCGCCGACATCCAGGCCCGCCAAGGGCACGTCGGCGCGGTTGCGCACCCAGTCGGCCGAGGCGAGCGCGCGCTCATAGGTGTCGGGGTCCTCGATCTGCGAGCCGACATGGAAGCAGAGGCCGACCTTGAAGCCGATGCGATGGCAGCGCTGGAGAAGCTCCACCGCATGGGCCGGCGCGGCGCCGAACTTCTTGGACAGCTCGTACATCGCATGGCCCTTGGTCTGGAGCCGAACGAAGATGGTGAGCGTCGCGGGGTCGAGATCGAGCGCGCGCACGATGCGCAGAATCTTGGCGACCTCGTCCTCGTGGTCGAGCGAGAGCGTGCGGATGCCGTAGGTTTCGAGCGCCAGGCGAATGTCGGACTGCGCCTTGATCGGATGCATGTAGAGCATCTCGGCATCCGGCGCGACGGCACGCACGGCTGCGAACTCGCCGGGCGAGGCGACGTCGAAGACCTTCACGCCGGCCTTGGCCAGCGTCTCCAGCACCATGGGCTCGCCATTGGTCTTCACGGCATAGGCGGTCTCGCCAGGGAAGGACGCCATGAAGCTTTGCGCGTCGGCGCGCAGCACGTCGGGGCGGAAGCAGTAGACCGGAACGTCCGGGCGGAGCGAGAGGGCCGCGTCGCGGGCCGTTTCGAACTTCTGCAACAATCGTCTCCTTCGTGGCACTTATGGGCTGGACATAGACCTCCAGCCATTCCGGCGAAAGCCGTTCGGCGATATGAGCTCAAACGGATGGCAGGCTTGTGAAGCATCTGCCACAAGATGGAACGGACCCCACCCAAGGCGCGCCCATGCAAGGCTTCCCCCTCGTCTCGCTCGAAGCCTTGACTGAGCGCATCGCGTCGGGTCGCTCGACCCCGGCGCGCGAGATCGAACAAGCGCGGGAGCGCATCCTTGCCGCCGATGAGGCGATCGGAAGTTTCAGTCGGCTGGTCGAGCCCGAGTCGCTTTCGCGCGCCAGCCCGTCAGGCCCGCTCGCGGGCGTCGCGCTCGGCGTGAAGGACATGTTCGACACGTTCGACATGGTCACGGACTACGGCTCCCCCATCCATGCGAACCACCGGCCGCCCGGCGACGCGGCACTCGTGGCCCAGGCGCGGGGGCGCGGCGCGGCGATCATCGGCAAGACCGTGACCACGGAATATGCCTTCGCCAGCCCCGTTCCGACGCGCAATCCGCACGACCTCGCCCACACGCCCGGCGCATCCTCCGCGGGTTCGGCGGCGGCGGTGGCGGCGGGGCTGGTGCCGGCGGCTTTGGGCTCGCAGACGGCGGGTTCGGTGATCCGCCCGGCGGCCTTCTGCGGCGTCGCCGGGTTCAAGCCGAGCTTTCGCCTTCTGCCGACGGTGGGCCTGAAATGCTTTTCCTGGTCGCTTGACACGGCAGGCCTTTTTGCCGCCGACATTCGGGACGTGACGCTTCTGGCCGAGATCCTGTCGGGTCGCCCGATGCGGGTGAGCGAGCAGACGCCCGTCCTGCGCGTCGGCCTCTACCGCTCGCGGATCGACGGGATGCTAAATCCGGAGATGCAAGCCGCCTGGGACCGGGCGGCGCGAGCGCTGGAGAAAAGCGGCTGCACCCTCATCGACATCGCGGAGCCGGACACGCTGGCGGCCGCGCGGCAGGCGCAGGAGCGCATCCAGCTTTATGAGGGCGCGGTGTCGCTCACGCACGAGCGGCGCCACCACGGCGACAAGATGAACCCCGGCCTGCGCGCGATCCTGGACGAGGGCGCCGCCATTCCGCCAGCCGAATACGACCTGGCCCGCCGTGCCGCACGAGCGGGACGACGCGAAACGACGAGGCTGTTCGATACGTGCGACATCGTGCTGGCGCCCTCCGCGCCCGGCCCGGCGCCGCGTATCGAGGATGGGATGGGCGATCCCGCCTTCAACCGGCTCTGGACCCTGGCGGGCACGCCTTGCGTCAACGTGCCGGCCGGCCTGACCTCGAACGGGCTGCCGCTCGGCCTCTCCGTCGTCGCCCGTTTCGGGCAGGATGCCCGCGCGCTGGCCGGTGCCGCGCTTCTGGAAGCATGCCTGAGAGACTGAGCGATCCGGCGCCCATCTCCTCCCCAGGTTTTTATCAAATTTTAACCATCGCAAGTCTCGGGGCCCGTTGGCTTTTCCCGATCCGACGGATTTCGTGACGCCTGCGAGAAACGAATCCGCCTTTACGATGTTAAACGGATCATGAAGACTGGACATATCCGGTGAGAAGGAGATCGTTTTGGAACGGGTGCGCTCTCTCAATCTGCTGATGGCAACCGCTGCCTTCGCCTTCGTCGGCGCCATGGTGGTGGGCTTCATTTCCTGATTTCGCCGAGCGAAACAGGCGTCAGACCATAACGGGAAAAGGGCCGGTCCTTCCGGCCCTTTTTCGTGTCAGGCGGCCTGTTCGACCTCGGTGACCTTGTCGTCCCCACCGCCCGAATTCTTCGGACGCAGACCGAGGATGTGACAGATGGAATAAACGAGGTCGGCGCGGTTCATCGTGTAGAAGTGGAAATCCTCGATCCCGCGCTCGGCGAGATCCAGCACCTGCTCGGCGCAGACGGCCGCCGCCACATGGCTGTGGGTATGGGCGTCCTTCTCCAGCCCCTCGAAGCGCTCTGCCAGCCAAAGCGGAATGGACGCACCGGTGGCCGCCGAGAAGCGGGCGACCTTGGTGAAATCATGGATCGGCACGATGCCCGGCACGATCGGGATGTAAATGCCCGCCCGGCGAACGCGCTCGACATAACGCTCGAACACATCATTGTCGAAGAAGAACTGGGTGATCGCGCGCGTTGCACCATTGTCGACCTTGCGCTTCAGCAGGTCGATGTCCGTGGCGAAGTCCGAACTTTCCGGGTGCTTCTCGGGATAGGCCGAAACGGAGATCTCGATCTCGGGGTCGATGGCCTTGATGCCGGCGGCAAGATCCACGGCGTTGCGATAGCCGCCGGGATGGGATTCGTAGGCACCCCCCGCTCCCGCCTTCCCGTCACCGCGCAGCGCGACGAAGTGCTTCACGCCGGTCTCGCGATATTGGCGCACGACCTCGTCCACCTCCTCGCGCGTGGCATCGACGCAGGTGAGATGGGCCGCCGGCTTGAGGTCCGTCTCGGCCAGGAGGCGCTTCACCGTGTGATGCGTGCGCTCGCGCGTCGAGCCGCCCGCGCCGTAGGTGACGGACACGAAGTCGGGCGAGAGCGGCGCAAGGCGCTGGATCGAGGTCCAGAGGCCGGTCTCCATCGCTTCCGTCTTGGGCGGAAAGAATTCGAACGACACACGGAAGGGCGCGCGTTGCGAACGACGCTGGATCATGGCTCTTTCCTTCAAGCGGCTTCGACCGGGCGCGGCGCCGGGTCGAGAAAGGGGGTCGCGCGCGGGCGCCGGGCGACGAGAATGAGAACGGTCAGCGCATCGGCCCGCCGGCCTTGCAGCGGCAGCGCGCGGATGGATTCGACCGAGAGTCCGGCGGCTTGGACATAGGCGCCAAGCGCCTCCTCGCTGAAGCCGAGGCGCAGATGCGCGTGCTCGGCGCGCAGTTCCTCCAGCCGATGCGGGGCGAAGTCCACGATGGCGAGCCGCCCGCCGGGGCCGAGCGCCCCCGCCGCCTCGCGCACGGCCGCAGCGGGATCATCGAGATAGTGAAGCACCTGATGCAGGGTGACGAGCGCGAAGCTGCCGCGCGGCACCGGCAGGCGATAGGCGTCGCCCTGCCGCACCGTGGCGCGGCTGAGGCCCGCCGCGTCGAGCTTGGCGCGGGCGATCGACAGCATCTCGCGCGAGGCGTCGATCCCCAGCGCGCGCTCCGAGCGCGGCGCCAGGAGTTCGAGCAGCCGCCCCGTGCCGGTGCCGACATCCAGCATGGCTTCGACGCTTTCCTCGCCAAGGCTCGCCAACAAGGCGGCTTCGACCTCGGTATCGGGAACGTGAAGCGAGCGGATGCGGTCCCATTGTTCGGCGTTGCGGCTGAAGTAGAGCGCCGCGCGCTCGGCCCGTTCGCGGCGGACGTCCTCCAGCTTCTCGCGATCGCCGGCAAGCCGCCCGTCTTCGTCCGTAACGCCCGCAAGCAGCGCGTCGGTGAGCGTCGCGACGAGCGGATCGTCGCTACGGCGGAAATAGGCCCAGGCGCCTTCCTGATGGCGAAGCACGACACCTGATTCCACCAAGAGCTTCAGATGGCGCGAGATGCGCGGCTGAGATTGGCCGAGAATCGAGGTCAGGTCGGACACGGTGAGGTCATGGCCGGACAGGAGCATGACCAGCCGAAGCCGTGTCGGCTCGCCCAAAGCCTTGAGAATCTCAACCGTTGCATCGAACGAAGCGCTCATGGACGCGCCTCCTACGCGCGAAACATATAAAGATATGTTTATGTGTTCAGCGGATGGGATGCAAGGGGGACTGGTCCGCGCCTTTGCGTGGCGCGGCGAGCCCCTATAGGCTTAGAGAATGAGCCTTGAGGAACCCTCCATCCGCCCCGGCGAAAGCCGCCTTGCCTTCGATGGCTCGCAGGCCGACGACGCGCGTCTCGTCTTCATCGGCCGCATCCGCTCGCCTTGGACGGAGCGGCGCGATTGCCCGAAGAACATGCGTGCGGCCCGCGAGACCGGCCAGAGCGCGAGCGTCGAAATCGACCTCGCCTTTCGCCCGGCGCTGGAGCGGCTGGAGCCGGAAAGCCATGTCCACCTTCTGACATGGCTGCACCAGTCGCGGCGGGACCTTGCGCTGCAGATGCCGCGCCATGCCGAAGCGGCGTCCGGCACGTTCGCGCTGCGCTCGCCGGTGCGGCCCAATCCGATCGGTCTGAGTCTCGTGCGCCTTCTGGAGATCGACCGGGTGAGCGGCAGGCTGGTGATCGATGCGATCGACGTTCTCGACGGAACGCCGCTGCTCGACATCAAACCCTATTTCGCCTCGGTGGACCGGCTGGAGGAGCGCTGATGGCGACGGAACGGCAGAAGACGATCGCCAAGAACCTGACGCTGCTGATCCCGCGCGTGCCGTTTCTCGATGCGGAGGCGATCCGCGCGGCGGCGGGGTCGCGCCATATGCGCGATCTCTCGCCGGCCAGCGCCGTCTGGCTCGCCACCTTGGCGCATGTCCGCCACCAGCACACCGACTATGACGAGCTGCGGGACGAGGGCTACGAGAAGGACGAGGCGCGCTTCTTCGTGGTGGAAGCGGTCAACGCCGTTCTCGACCAATGGGGCGCCACCCGCCATCTCGTCTCGGAGCCCGACAGCGACGAGGAATGGGACGACGAGGACGAGCCCGAGGATGGCGTGACCAGCGCCCTGCCCCTCAAGCAGCGGCTGAGGCCGGACGCGGACTGACCGCTCTCGATAAGCTCACGCTGGATCGTAGATCCATTGCTCGGGCAACCGAGCCTCGAAGGCTTCGCCCTGGCTCAGGCGGCCCGGCTTTTCGACCCAGGCGACGAGGCCGCGTTTGTGCTTGGCTGCGCGCACGAAGCTGAACTCGATATCCTCACGGCCAGGATGATGCGCGGCGATGGAGCGGCCCGACAGGCGGCACGGCCCGTTGTCGCCATCGACCTTCAGCGTCACGCCGCTCTCGAAGAAAAGGAGCGTTCGCGGCGGCAGGTGGCTGAGGCGCGGGATGCCGTCCAGCACCAGATTGGCGCCGATCCATTCCGGCAGAAGCTCGGGAATGTCGAGATCGCGGGCGACCTCCCCGAGTTCGGCGAAGCTGAGAATCGAAAGCTGGCGCTCGTTGCGGATTTTCGTTCCCCGGGGATACCAGGGCTCGCGCCCGCCCGTCCTGCGGGTCGGCCCGCCATGTTCGTCGCCGGCAATGCCTTCGAAGCCGAGTTCGAGCGTCTCGACAGATGTGGTGACGAAGCCCTTCCCCTCGGTGCGGTAGAGGCCCCCGACCGTTCCCTTGAGCTTGCTGGCGGGCTTGCGCATGAGGCGACTCATCCCTGGCGGTGCGGATGCTCGTCCGACTTCAGGTCGATCGGACGCGTGCGGCGCGTGGGTTTGAAGGTGATGACGCGGTAGAGGTAGATCACCACCACGGCGGCAATGACGATGTTCGACACCGGGCCGACATACTGGTCCACCAGCTCGTATTGCTGCGCCAGGAGATAACCGGCGAAGGCGAGGCCCGCCGTCCAGGCGAGCGTGCCGATGGCCGAGAAGAAGAGGAAAGTCGCGATCGGCATGCGGGCCAGCCCGGCGGGGATCGAGATCAGCGTGCGCACGGTCGGCACGAGGCGTCCGAACAGAACCGCGAGAATCCCGTAGCGGCGGAACCAGCGGTCGGCGGCCTCGACATCCTCCGCCGTCATGGTGATCCAGCGCCCGAACCGATCCGCCAGCTTGACGATGCGCTCCTCGCCCACGACGAGGCCGAGATAGTACCAGGGCAGAATGCCGAGAAGCGAGCCGATCGTGCCGGCGACGATCACGGCCCAGATCGAATGCTGCCCCGTGGCGGCCTGGTAGCCGGCGAGCGGCATGATGATCTCGGAGGGGATCGGCGGAAAGATGTTCTCGAGGAGCATCAGGAAGGCGATGCCGAACACGCCGAAATCCTGCATGAGACCCTGAACGAACTGATCCATGCGGGTGGCTTCCTGACTGTTCTGGTTTTTCGAATGAGTGCGGGGCCATAGCACGCCCGCGCTGCCAGCGCATGACCGCCGCACCGACGAGGCGCGCTCAGCCTGCGGGCGAAGCGCTCACGGCGATCACTTGTTCGTCAACGCCAGCGTTTGGGAAAGCGCACGGGCGATCTGCTCGGTCGTGTAAGGCTTCTGGAGCACGGGATAGACGCGCCATTCGGGGTCGATCCCATCGAGCCCGTAGCCGGTCGCGAAGACGATGGGAATGCCCATCCCGCGCAGACGCTCCGCCACGGGATAGACCTTCGTGCCAGCGATGTTCATGTCGAGAATGGCCGCGTCGATCGCAGGCTTGGCATCGAGCATATCCTGCGCCCGGTCGATGCGCATGGCGAAGCCCGCCACCACGCAGCCGAGATCGTCCAGAATATCCTCCAGCTGCATGGCGACCAGCGACTCGTCTTCCACCGCGAAGATGCGCAAGCCCTGATGTGAGGGGGCATCAGTCATGGGACGGACCCCTCGCCGCGCTGACTTCAGCCATGGGAATAACGAGAGTCCAAGTCAGTCCGCTGCTCCCCAAAGCCAGTTCCAGCCGCCCTTCCAGTTCGCCGGTGACGATGCGCTCCAGCATGCGCATGCCGAAGCCGGGCTTCAATTCGCCCTCGGACAGCGGCAGCCTCGCGCCCGCCTCGTTCCAGACGAGATGAAGATTGTCGTCCCGCACGTCCCAGCGCACGGCCAGCCGCCCGTCCCGCCCCGAAAGGACGCCGTACTTCACCGCGTTGGAGGCCAACTCGTGAAACACCATGGCGAGCGCGATCGCCGCCTTCGGGTTGAGGCTGAGAGGGTCACCCTGCATCTCGAACCGATCCGAGCCAAGGGCTGCCAGTTCGAGTCGGGCGATGGTGGCAAGGTCGGCCGCTTCCCAATGCTGCTCGCTCAAAAGGTTGTGCGCATTCGACAGGGCAAGGATGCGCCCCTCGAAGACGCGGCGAGCCTCTTCCCGGTCGGTCGTTGCGCGGAAGCTGCGCCGCGCCAGAGACTGCACGGTCGAGAGCGTGTTCTTCACTCGGTGGTTGAGCTCGTCCAGCAGAAGGCGCTGGCGGCGCTGGGCCCTAACGCTTTCCGTCCGATCATAGCCCTGGACGAAAATGCCGGATGTCGTGCCGTCGGAGGCTACGACGGGATGGTAGGAGAAATCGATGAAGAACTCGCGCAGACGCCCGGTCTCGGGATCGCGCAGCATGATCCGGCTTTCAAACCCGAGCGCGGCCTCGCCGGTCCGATAGGCCTCGTCCAACTTCTCGAAAAAGCCCTCGCCCTCGATCTCGGGAAAGACGTCGCGCACCGGTAGACCGAGAACCTCGCGTTGGCCGACGAAGTGGCGATAGGCTCGGTTGGCATAGGTGAAGACATGATCCGCGCCATGCAGCAGCGCCACCATGCCTGGCGCCTCCTCGAACAGGGCGCGGAACTGCTGGGCCGGCTTGGTGTCGTCGCGAATGGCCTCCTCGGCCTCGCGAGCGCGCTGTACCAGAGCGACGCCGCCGGAGAAGATGGAGTTCGGAGTGGAAGCCGCCTCGCGCAGAAGCACGAGTTCGGTAATGTCCACCGTGTTCTGAAGGATGTAGCGAACCGCGCCGGTCTCGTCGTTCAGCGGCGTGTGGATGGCCGTCCAATAGCGCTTGGCCATACCGCCGCCCTTCTCGGGCGGAATGGGAATGTCGTACTCGATATAAGCCAGCGTGTCGGGCTTGCCCGTCTCCCGAACGCGGTCGAGCGAATGCCGGAGACGACGACCGGCCTCGCCCGTATTCGGGAAGGCCTCGAAGACATGACGTCCGACCAAGGTCTGGCCGGAATGATCCGTGACGGCCTCGTAGGCGGGATTGACGGCCACGAAATGCAGCTGCGCGTCGAGGAGCATGTGCGGGCTGGGTAGCGCATTGAACAACTGTTGAAAGCTGATGCGATCCAACTCGTGGCCCTTCTTGCGCGAGGCGAGGGCCGCAGTGCCCTCCGTTCCGAAAGTGTAGCGGGGAAGTCCGCTTTGGAAAGTGGCCTTCCCCGTCTCGTTCATGTCAGCGCGTCAGGCGCTTGTAGGTGGGACGCTTCGGGTTCACCGAGTCCGGGCCGAGGCGACGGATCTTGTCGGCCTCGTAGTCGGCGAAGTTGCCCTCGAACCATTCGACATGGCTGTCGCCTTCGAAGGCCAGGATGTGCGTGGCGAGACGATCGAGGAACATGCGATCGTGGCTGATGACCACGGCGCAGCCGGCGTATTCCTCCAGCGCGTCCTCGAGCGCGGCGAGCGTTTCGGTGTCGAGATCGTTGGTCGGCTCGTCCAGGAGGATGACGTTCGCGCCCGACTTCAGCATCTTGGCGAGGTGGACGCGGTTGCGCTGACCGCCCGACAGGGTGCCGACCTTCTGCTGCTGGTCCGGCCCCTTGAAGTTGAAGTTGCCGACATAGGCGCGAGAGTTCATCTCGTACTTGCCGAGCTTCATGATGTCGACGGCGCCGGTGATCTCTTCCCAGACGTTCTTGTTGGCGTCGAGATGGTCGCGGCTCTGGTCGACATAGCCGAGATCGACGGTCTCGCCGATGTTGATCGCGCCGTCGTCGGGCTTTTCCTGCCCGGTGATCATTTTGAAAAGCGTCGACTTGCCCGCGCCGTTCGGCCCGATGATGCCGACGATGCCGCCGGCCGGCAGTTTGAACGAGAGGTTCTCGATCAGCACTCGGTCGCCGAAGCTCTTGGTCAGCTTCTCGACCTCGATTACCTTGTTGCCCAGGCGCTCGCCGGTCGGGATGACGATCTTGCCATCGGCCGGACGGCGCTGCTCGGCCAGTTCCACGAGTTCGTTATAGGCCTTGATGCGGGCCTTGGACTTGGTCTGTCGGGCCTTGGCGCCCTGCTGGATCCACTCGCGCTCGCGGGTGATGGCGCGCGAACGGGCGTCGTCCTCGCGGCCTTCCTGCACCATGCGCTTGCTCTTCTTCTCCAGATAGGCGGAGTAGTTGCCCTCGTAGGGAATGCCCCGGCCGCGATCGAGCTCGAGAATCCAGCCGGTGACGTTGTCGAGGAAGTAGCGATCGTGCGTGATCATCAGCACGGCGCCTTCATATTCGCGCAGGTGCTTTTCGAGCCAGGCGATCGTCTCGGCGTCGAGATGGTTGGTCGGCTCGTCGAGAAGCAGGATGTCGGGCTTGGCGAGCAGCAGTTTGCAGAGCGCGACGCGGCGTTTTTCGCCGCCCGAAAGCGGGGCGACCTGCGAGTCGCCCGGCGGGCAGCGCAGCGCGTCCATCGCCATCTCGACCTGGTTCTCCAGGTCCCAGAGGTTCTGCGCGTCGATGACGTCCTGGAGCTTGGCGCCCTCCTCGGCCGTCTCGTCGCTGTAGTCCATCATCAGCTGGTTGTAGCGGTCGAGAATGGCCTTCTTGTCCGCGACGCCTTCCATGACGTTCTCGAATACGGTCTTGGTCTCGTCGAGCTTGGGCTCCTGCGCGAGATAGCCGACCACCGCGCCGTCCGCCGCCCAGGCCTCGCCCGTGTAGTCCTTATCGACGCCGGCCATGATCTTGAGCAGGGTCGACTTACCCGCGCCGTTAGGACCGAGAATGCCGATCTTGGCGTTGGGATAGAAAGAAAGGTGGATGTTCTCCAGAACCTTCTTGTTGCCGTAGGCCTTGGTCAGGTCGGCCATATGGTAGATGAATTGGCGAGCCATCGAGCGCGCGTCTCCGCAAGGTAAGGAATGGGCAAGAGTTGGCGCACAGGTAAGCCATGGCGCCGCGATGAGCAACAAAGCCGGCGGAGGAAAATGCCGCGCCGCGATCGGACGGAGGCGCGCGGGGGCCTTCCCTCCCCGCATATCCGCCTTGACGCGCCGGGCCGGAGAGCGGATGCAGCAATCCCCGATTCCTTCGAAAGCGGAGCCGACATGATCCGGCATATCGTCTTCTTCAGCGCCAGGGACAAAGCCGACCTGCCGCGCATCAAGGCCGGCCTGGAGACGCTGGGCGGCATCCGGCACCACACGCATTTCGAGGTGGTCGAGAACGCTCGCGTCGATCCGATGGGCAACGATGTCGATCTCGTGGTCTATGCCGAGTTCAGGGATCGCGAGGCGCTCGCCGCCTACAAGGCCGATCCGATCTACGACGCCTCGACCAGGGCCGTGCGTCCCTTGCGCGAGATCCGCTATTCCGCCGACTATGAAGTGCCCGACCGCGCCTGATCGCTCAGCCGAAGCCGGGCGCATCGACCCGCCCGGCGCGGCAGCCGGGAGAGACAGGATCGCCAGCCCGGATCAGCTCCGGCAGGCTCGGCCCCTCGCCCAGCGCGCCGCGCAGCGATATGCGCAGCTCTCCCACCAAGCGCCGGCCCGCCGCGTCGCTTTCGCAGTCGAGAAGGACGCGCTTGCCCGCCCCGTCTCCGAAGGCGGCGTCGAACGCCGCGCGGATTTCGGCCACTGAGACCTCGCGGCCGATGGCCTTGCCGAAGAGATCGCCGACGGGTGAGGCGTTGAGTTCGTCGATCAGGCGGATCGACTCGACGAAGTAAGCTTCCGCGCTGCCCGAGAAACAGGTGCCATGCGTCCAGTATTCGTGCCGCTCGAGCTGCGACACGGTGCCGGGCATGACGCGCTCCAGCGCGCGCCGCGTCTCATCGCTGATCTCCACCGCCGGCAGATCGCGCCAGCGGCCGGCCTCGTCGGCGGCGCGAAGGTCGGGCGAAACGCCGCAATATTCCCGCCCGCGCGGCTGCGGCCAAAGCCCGTGCAGCGAGAAGCCGTGCGCGGCTTCGCCACCGCCACGGCAGTCCGCCCGGCGCGGGCGCGTCTCGCAGAAGGACGGGTGCCAGCTCGCCGCGAGGATGTAGGAATCAGTCTTGGAACCTGCCGACCCGGCCGGCTCGCCGGGCACAACGCGCTCCGCCGAAGAGCTCCCGTCATTGACCCGGCCGCAGCCATAGGCCACCCAGCGGCGCTCGGGATCGGCGCCGGGAACGCGGATGAGATAGTGGCTGCCCGGCATGGCATTGCGACCGAGAAGATCGTAGCTCCTGCCCGGCTCGGTCACGATGCGGCCGGGATTGGCGTCGGAGCGGATGGAGGGTGTTGCGAAACAGCTCGCCTCGGCCACGAACTGCCCGCTCATCGGAACTTGCGCGAAGGCTTGCGATCCCGTCAGCACGAGAGCGAACCCGGCGGCAAGGCTCCAGTCGTATCGACCCATCCGATCGGTCTCCCATTTGGGGCGTATCGATTGCGTTTTCGCGTGGATACGCCAAGTCTTTCGCACGTCCCTGCCCTCATATCGGCTTTATCACCTTGTCCGCCACTTCTTCCGTTCTCGACAGTCCGACCGGCGCCGCGCTTCGCCTCTACCGGTTCATGCCCGAAAGAGCGCCGCGCGCCGTTCTCCTCGTGCTGCACGGCTTGGCGGAGCATGCCGGGCGCTACGATCGGCTCGGCCGGGACCTCTCGGCGCAAGGCGTCGCCGTCTATGCGCCAGACCATCGTGGCCATGGCTCGACCACGGCGGTGGACGGGCCGCTTCGCCGCTTCGGCGGGCGCGGGGGCAGGGCCAAGGTGCTGCGGGACGTGCAGGCCGTGCGCCATCGGGCGGAGGCCGACCTGCCCGGACTGCCGGTGATCGTTTTCGGCCATTCCATGGGCGCCCATATCGCGCTGAACCATGCGCGCGTCTTCGGCGAAGGGCTGTCGGGTCTGGCCCTCTGGAACGCCAGTTTCGAGCGGGGTCTCACGGAGCGGATCGGCGCGCTCGCTTTCAAGGCGGAAAAGGCGCTGAAAGGGTCGGACGTGGCGAGCGCGCTGTTTGCGCGCGCGGGCTTCGACGCGTGGAGCAAATCGGTCAATCCCCGGCGAACCGAATTCGACTGGCTGAGCCATGACGATGCGGCCGTCGATCGCTACCGCGCCGACCCGCTCTGCGGATGGACGCCGACGATCTCCATGGTGGAGGACATTCTGGAATGGCAGCGCGCGGGCGCCGATCTGGCGATGCTAGGCGACCTGCCCCACCGCCTCCCCGTCCACTGCCTCGGCGGCACCGAGGACCCGGCGACAGGCAAGGGCACAGCGGTCCGCCGTCTCGCCGCGCGTCTGGAGGAAGCCGGCAGCCTCGACGTCCACTGCCATATCGTGGCCGGCGCGCGGCACGAGACGCTGAACGAGACCGAACCGATGCGGGGCGAAGCGATGGGCGAACTCTTGCGCTTCGTGGAAGCCTGCGCGGCCAGACGGAAAGGCTGACCGTTTTTGAGGCGAAGGGAGCCTCCGCCGATCCATGGGCGGAAGAATGGTCAATGCCTGCCAGGGCGATCTTAGTCGGCTTGATAGTCGAGATCGTCGCCGAGGTCGCAGCGGGCGATGCGCAGTTCCAGCGCCCGGTTCTGATAGGAGTAGATGACGCGATCGAGCGTTAGAAGCGCTGTCTCGCCGCCGAGCCCGAAGGCTTGCCGGTCGGTCTCGCTGGCCAGCGTGCTGCCGATCTTCTCGATCTTGTAGGTGGCGATGTCCTGCCCGGTCCAACGCGCCGAGGCCAGGCGCCGCATCTCGTCCGCGCCCATCGTGTTCGAATGGCCCCCGACACGCAGGAACACGTCCTCCACCATGAACAGCCGGCCAAGATGGGTGCGCCGGCGCTCGAAGGCGAGAACGGGCGTGCGCTCGTTCACCTGCAGGCGTTCGGCGACGACCGGCCGAGGCAGAACGAGATCGACCGCCCCGATCACAACCTCGCCGGACACCCGGTTGCCACTCCGATCCGCGATGTTGGAGAAGCGGCTGCGCATCTTGTCGCCTTCAAAATCGACGACGATCGTGCCCTTGCCCTGATGCCGCTCCAGAAGCTTGTTCTCGGTCAGGATATCGAAGGCCTTGCGCACCGTTCCAAGGCTGATCCCAAGCGAACGGGCGATCTCCGCCTCGTTCTCGATCAACTGGCCCGGCGCCCAGGTTCGATTGATAATTCGGGACACGAACTCGTCGGCAACCTGCTGATAGAGCGGGCGCGTGTTGAACGGTTTCGCGAGCGACATGTACGTTCCCTGATTGATATCCTACGCAGGAGAACGTTATTAGGGTTGCAGATAAATGCAACTTAAAAGTGCTGCGGTGCACCGATTTAAGGTTGCATGCCTTCGCTTAGCTGGTTGCACCGGCCCCGCGCGTCAATGCGATCCACTCCCGCACGCGTGCCTCCGGGTCGGCATGCAGCGTGATGTCGGTCACGACGGCAGTGCAGTCGGCGCCATGCCGAAAAACCTCCGGCGCACGTTCCGGTCGCAGCCCGCCGATCGCGACGAGCGGCAGGTTTCCGATCCGCTCGCGCCAGACGCGCAAGCGCTCGGGCGTCTGCGGCGCCCAGGGCATCTGCTTGAGGATCGTCGGCCAGACCGGCCCCAGCGCGACATAATCAGGCTTGGCCGCGAGCGCGATGTCGAGTTCCGCCTCGTCATGGGTGGAGAGGCCGAGCTTCAAGCCGGCGGCGCGGATGCTGGAGAGATCGGCCTCGGCCAGATCCTCCTGGCCGAGATGGATGAAATCCGCCCCCTCATCGGCGGCCAGCCGCCAATGATCGTTGACGACGAGCTGGCACCCATGCGCTTGGCACACGGCGAGCGAGCGGCGGATTTCTCCTCGCAGCGCCGACTCGGGCTTGTCCTTGGCGCGCAGCTGAACGAGCCGCACGCCTAGCGGCACGATGCGCTCGATCCAATCGGCATCGGGCATCACGGGATAGAACGGGTCGAGGACCAAGGAGCTCGGGCTCACAGAACGGCCCTTCCGAAAACGGGGGTCGAGGGGGCGGCCATGTCGCGGGGCTCCATGGCGCCGGCCTCGAAGCTCAGCCGACCGGCTTCCACCGCGAGGCGGAAGGCGCGCGCCATGGCGACGGGATCGCCCGACGAGGCGACGGCCGTGTTGAGGAGAACGCCGTCATAGCCGAGTTCCAGCGCTTCCGCCGCGTGGCTCGGGCGGCCCAGCCCGGCATCGACGATCAGCGTGACCTCGGGAAACTGCGCGCGCAGCGAGCGCAGCCCATAGCGATTGTTCAGCCCGAGCCCCGAGCCGATCGGCGAGGCCCAGGGCATGAGAACGCGGCAGCCCGCCTCCAAGAGCCGGTCGGCCACGACGAGGTCTTCGGTCGTGTAGGGCAGAACCTCGAACCCGTCCTCAGTCAGGATGCGGGCGGCCTCCACCAGGCCGAAGACGTCGGGTTGCAGCGTGTCGGCATGGCCGATCACCTCGAGCTTCACCAGCGAGGTTCCCAGCAGCTCGCGCCCCATCCGAGCCGTCGTCACCGCTTCCTTCACCGTGTGGCAGCCGGCAGTGTTGGGCAGGAAGTCCGCGCCGAGATCGCGCAGCTCGTCCCAGAAGCCGGGGCCGCGCGCGGCGCCGAGATTCTGTTCGCGCCGAAGCGAGACGGTGACCAGCGCGGGCTCAGCTGCGCGGATCGCATCCCGCATCACGGCCGGGGATGGATAAAGTGCGGTGCCCAGCATCATGCGAGAGGCATAGTCGCGGTCGTAGATGCGCATGGCGTCAGCCTCCCTGCATGGGGCTGAGCAGTTCCACCGCGTCGCCCTCCGAAAGCCGGATCTCGGCGCGCTCGGCGCGCGGCACGAATTCCCGGTTCACTGCGGTCGCCACCGTTTCGGGCTCGACCCCGAGTTCAGAGAGAAGCCGATCGAGCGTGGCGGACGCGACCTCGCGCCGCTCGCCGTTGAGATGAAGGATCATGCCGCCTCCATGAGGGACTGGATTTCGAGACAGGCCTCGGCCGACAAGGCCGGCGCCAGAAGGAAGCCGTGGCGATAAAGCCCGGTGAAGCTGACGACCCGGCCGGTGCGGGTGACGCGCGGCAGATTGTCGGAAAACGCCGGACGGCAGGCCGCGCCGGTTTCCAGGATCTCGGCCTCGGCGAAAGCGGGGTGCAGGGCGAACACGGCGGAGAGGAGTTCCACGGTCGAGCGCAAGGTAATCGGACCGGCGCGTTCGCTTTCGATCATGGTCGCGCCGACCATGAAAACCCCATCCTCGCGCGGCACGACATAGATCGGCCAGCGGGGATGCAGCAGCCGCACCGGGCGGTCCAGGCGCACATCGCGGCTGCGGATGATGAGCATCTCGCCGCGCACCCCGCGAAGCCCGGGCACCTCGGCGTTCAGACCCCGGCAGTCCAGCACCGGCTCGTCCGCGAAGGCATCGGGCTCGGCCTGCGAGCCGAACAGCACCGTGCCGCCGCCCTCCTCGATCCGGCGGACCAGAAGCGCCAGCGCTTGGCGCGGGTCGAGATGGGCTTCGTCGGGATAGAACAGCGCCTGACGGAATCGGCCGGCGAGATCGGGTTCGAGATCCGCCACACCTTCCGCGTCCAGCATCCGGTGCCCGCGCGTTCGCGATGCGAACTGACGAAGGTCGGCGCCGTCGCGCGGCGCGGCGAGCACCAGGGTTCCCTTGCGGCTCACCGGCGCACGTTCGGCCCAGAAGTCGATGCCGCGAAGACCCGGCTCGATGATGGCGGGATCGGCCGTCGCCGCTTCGCAATAGGGCGCGAGCATGCCGCCCGCGAGCCAGGATGCCGCGCGCTGGCCGAGTTCGCCGGCCGCCTCGTGAATCACCACGCGGCGCCCCGCCTCCGTCAGCCTCGCGGCCGTCGTGAGCCCGGCGACGCCGGCGCCTAAAATATGGACGGTCATGCCGCGATGCGCCCGTGAGCAAGCGTCGGTGAAGGATGGGTCGCGCGCATGCCTCGTCTTCCGCCGATTTCGACCCGGCGCGCGAGGCTGTGGGCGGGGCGTTCCAGCGGCGCGAAGCCCTTTCGAACCATCGAGGTTCGAAGTGCCGCGCCAGCCGGAGTCGAGATCGCTCCATCCCTACGCCAGTGCGAACTGGATCAGGTTCTTGGGGTCGCCGAACATCGCGTCGGCCTCTCAGTTCCCGCTAGCGGAACTCCCCCTGGACTATCCTCAAGGTAAGCGTTCGGTGGGGCGTGTCAACTCGCCCTCGCCCGCGCCGGTGAGTTCGGGAAGGATCGGCGCCTCGTCCGGCAGGAGCGGCCCCCGGGCACCCGGCGCGTCGGAACCGAGGTCGAGAAGATGGTCTGCGATGGCCTGCGCCGTCACCTCGTCGCCGTTCACCACCATGTCGGCCCCGGCCTGGATCAGCCGCTCGCGTTGCTCGCCGGAATGGACGCGCGCCGTGATGCGGATCTCGGGATTGGCGGCCTTCGCGGCGGCGATCATCGCGACGGCCTCGAAACTGTTGGGGAAGGCCAGCACGAGATCGCGCGCACCGGCGATGTTGGCGGCCTCCAGCACTTCGGGCTTCACCGCGTTGCCGACCACCGTCTCGAACCCGCTCGCGCGCACCCGCGCAACGCGCTTGTCGGCATCCTCGATGACGACGAAGGACCGACCGGCATCGGCCAGCCGACGCGCGATCTTGGAGCCGACGCGGCCGAAGCCGACGAGGATGAGATGGCCCTTCTGTTCGGTCGGGCGCAGGAGATCGTCCTCGATCGCCACGCTGCCGCTCGGAATATGCGTCGGCGCTTCCGCCGCCGGGAGCTCGGATGGCTCCTCCGACGCGCCGCCGAGGGCAGAGCGCTCCTGCGTCTGCCGCCATCGATCGACCCAGGCGAAGAGAAACGGGTTGAGCACGATCGACAGGATAGCGCCGCCCAGAATGAGGTTTTTCGCCTCGGGCGGCAGGATTTTAAGGTTAAGCCCAAGCGTCGCGAGGATGAAGGAGAACTCGCCGATCTGCGCCAACGAGACCGAAATGGTCAGCGCCGTCGCCGTTGGATGCCCGAACAGGCGCACGATGGCGAAGGCCACCACGGACTTGCCGATGACGATGATGAGCAGCGTCGCCAGGATCGGCAGCGGATCTTCGATCAGCGACAGCGGATCGAACAACATGCCGACCGAGACGAAGAAGAGCACGGCAAAGGCGTCGCGCAGCGGCAGCGAATCCTCGGCCGCGCGGTGGCTGAGATCGGATTCGCTCATGATCATGCCGGCGAAGAAGGCGCCGAGCGCCAGCGACACGCCGAACAGCGTCGCCGCGCCGAAGGCGACGCCCAGCGCGATGGCCAGCACCGCGAGCCGGAACAGCTCGCGCGAGCCCGAAGCCGCCGTGAGTTGCAGCAGCCATGGGATGACCCGGCGGCCGACCACAAGCATGAGAACGACGAAGATGCAGAGCTTGAAGATCGTGACGAGCAGAATGCCCGGCACGCCGAATCCGAGATCGGTGGTCATGCCGTGGCCGGCACCGGCCGCGTCGCCGCCCAGCGGCCCGGCGAAGGCCGGCAGGAGAACCAGCGCCAGAACCATGGCAAGGTCTTCCACGATCAGCCAGCCGACCGCGATGCGCCCCCGCCCCGTTTCGATCAGCCGCCGCTCCTGCATGGCGCGCAGGAGAACCACCGTCGAGGCGACCGACAGCGCGAGGCCGAAGACGAGGCCGGCTCCCAGGCTCCAGCCGAGCAGCCAGGCGAGACCCATACCGAAACCCGTGGCGGCGGCGATCTGCACGATGGCGCCGGGCAGCGCGATGGCGCGCACCGACAGGAGATCACGCAGCGAAAAATGCAGGCCGACGCCGAACATGAGGAGGATGACGCCGAGTTCGGACAACTCGCCCGCCAGCCCCTGGTTGGCCACGAAGCCGGGCGTGAAAGGGCCGGCCACGACGCCCGCCAAGAGATAGCCGACAATCGGCGAGGCGCCGATGCGATGCGCTATCGTGCCGAGCAGAAAGGCGAGGACCAGACCCGCGACGATGGTTTCGATCAGCGGCATCTCGTGCAGCATCGTCGGATTCTCCCGGCGCTTGAAACGACTCCAGTGTCGAGGTGGCCCTTCGGTGTTAGGCGATGGCGCCGTCGGATGCAGCATAAAAGACGCGAGCGCCCTGCCCTTTTTCGCCCGACGTGGCACCGCGCGACGGAAAGGGTGCTTGGCCCAGCATGTCGCATCCGGCAAACATGTCGGATTTGTACAAACCCGACGCCGCTTCCGTCATCGCAAGCCGGGTTTCGCGGGTGCGAATGTCGGGTCCGACACCGCAGATCGGGACGATCCATGCAGAGATTCTCCGCCCTTTCCGTGATCGCCAAGGCGCTCGGCTCCAACAAGGGCTGGCAGGCGCAATGGCGCGACGCCTCTCCGAAAAGCCGCTACGACGTCATCATCGTCGGCGGCGGCGGGCACGGGCTGGCGACGGCCTACTACCTTGCGAAGGAGCACGGGATCCGCAATGTCGCGATCCTGGAAAAAGGCTGGATCGGCGGCGGCAACACCGGCCGCAACACGACGATCATCCGCTCGAACTACCTGTTCGAAGAATCGGCGGCGATGTACGACCATGCGGTGAAGTTGTGGGAGGGTTTGTCGCAGGACCTCAACTACAACGTCATGTTCTCGCCGCGCGGCGTGCTCATGCTCGCCCATAACATTCACGACATTCAGGTCTTCAAGCGCCATGTACACGCCAACCGGCTGGCGGGCGTCGACAACGAATGGCTGACGCCGCAGGAGTGCAAGGACTTCTGCCCGCCGCTCAATATCGACGCGTCGACCATGCGCTACCCCGTGCTGGGCGGCGCCCTTCAGCGGCGCGGCGGCACAGCGCGGCACGACGCGGTGGCATGGGGCTACGCCCGCGCCGCCTCGGCTCTCGGCGTCGATGTGATCCAGAATTGCGAGGTGACGGCGATCCGGCGTGGGGCCAACGGGGCCGTGATCGGCGTCGATACGACGCGCGGGCCGATCGAGGCCGGCAAGGTCGGGGTCGTGGCGGCCGGCAATACCTCGGTCGTCATGGCCATGGCCGGGCTGCGAATGCCGCTGGAAAGCTATCCGCTGCAGGCGCTGGTGTCGGAGCCGCTGAAGCCGATCGTGCCCTGCGTCGTCATGTCGAACACGATCCACGCCTATATCTCGCAGTCCGACAAGGGCGAGCTGGTGATCGGCGCGGGAACGGACGCCTACACGTCCTACACCCAGCGCGGCGGCCTCCATATCGCCAACCACACGCTGGATGCGATCTGCGACCTCTTCCCGGAATTCCGCCGGGTGCGGATGCTGCGCTCCTGGGGCGGCATCGTGGACGTGACGCCCGATCGCTCGCCGATCGTCGCCAAGACCGCCGTTCCCGGTCTCTACGTCAATTGCGGCTGGGGCACCGGCGGCTTCAAGGCGACGCCGGGCTCCGGCAACCTCTTCGCCCACACGATCGCTCGCGACGAGCCGCATCCGATCAACGCGCCCTTCACAATCGAGCGCTTTCGCGACGGCGTGCTGATCGACGAGGCAGCGGCCGCCGCCGTCGCCCACTGACCCGACCTTCCCTCCCTCGCGAGGCCGACCCATGCTTCTGATCACCTGCCCTTATTGCGGACCCCGCCCCGAGCTCGAATTCCGCTATGCCGGCGAAGCGCATGTCGTGCGCGCCGAAACGCCGTCCGAGATCGGCGCCGACGAGTGGGGCGCCTTTCTCTACACGCGCGCCAATCCACGCGGCCTCCACGCCGAGCGCTGGCGCCACATTCACGGCTGCGCCCGCTTCTTCAACGCGCTGCGCGACACGCGAACCGACTTCTTCGAGGCGACCTACGAGGTCGGCCAGCCGCGCCCCTCCGGCACCGAAGAAAACCAGCCGGCTCTCAGCGGCGACAATGTCGGCACCTGGTCCGGGGAGAGCGCTCGATGAACCGGTTTCGCACCTCGACTTGCGGGCGGATCGATCGCTCCGCCCCGCTCTCCTTCACCTTCGACGGCCAGAGCTACCAGGGCTATCAGGGCGACACGCTGGCCTCGGCGCTGCTCGCCAACGGCGTGCATCTCGTCGGCCGATCGTTCAAGTATCACCGCCCGCGCGGCATCGTGACGGCCGGCTCCGAGGAACCGAACGCCTTGGTCGCGGTCGGCCGCGATGAGGCACATTACGCGCCGAATCTGCGCGCCACGCAGGTCGAGCTCTATGACAAGCTGCGCGCGGAAAGCCAGAACCGCTGGCCGTCGCTCGCCTTCGATGTCGGCGCTGGCAACGACCTTCTCGGCAAGTTCTTCTCCGCCGGCTTCTACTACAAGACCTTCATGTGGCCGCGCTCGGCCTGGGAAAAGCTTTACGAGCCGATCATCCGCCGCGCAGCGGGCCTCGGCCGCGCTTCGACCCTGCCCGATCCCGACCGCTACGCCCAGCAGTTCGCCCATTGCGAAGTGCTTGTAGTCGGCGCCGGCCCGGCCGGCCTCGCCGCAGCCCTCGCCGCCTCGGAAAACCCCGAGCAGCGCGTGATCCTCTGCGACGAGCAGAGCGAGATGGGCGGCTGGCTCCTGCACGAATCGCAGGCCGCGATCGACGGCCACACCGCGCCGATCCAGGCGATGCATATGCTGCACGAGCTGCGCTCGCGCCCGAACGTGACGCTACTCCCGCGCACCACCGCCTTCGGCTTCTACCCGCACAATCTGATCGGCCTCGCCGAACGGGTCACCGAGCATCTTTCCAACCCCGCGCCGCACCTGCCGCGCGAGCGGATGTGGCAGGTGCGGGCCGGCCGGGTCGTCTTCGCCACCGGCTCGATCGAGCGCCCGCTCGTGTTTCCCGACAACGACCGGCCGGGCATCCTGATGGCCGAGGCCGCGCGCCAGTTCACGCTGCGCTACGGCGTCCTGCCGGGCCGCCGTGCGGTCGTCTTCACGGCGGGCGACAGCGCCTATCGCGCGGCGATCGACCTGATGGCGCATGGCGTCGAGATCGCCGCCATCGCCGACCTACGTGAAGCCCCGAGCGGGCCCTATGTCGACAAGGCCCGCGCCGCCGGCATTCCCGTCTATCCCGGCACCTCGGTCTCGGGGACGCAGGGGCGCCTTCGCATCCGCTCCGCGACGCTGAGCCGGAAGGGCTGGCACTCCGGCGAGACGATCGAGTGCGACTGCCTTCTCATGTCCGGCGGCTTCACGCCGACCATCTCGCTCTTCTCTCAGTCGCGCGGCAAGATGCGCTGGGACGAGGCGGTGGAAGCCTATATTCCCGCTGAATCGGTCGAGAACGAGCGCTCGGCCGGCGCCTGCCGGGGCGTCTTCGACCTTGAGGGCGCGCTGGCGGACGGGCATCTCGCGGGCGGCGGCGGGGCTTCGCCCTACCGTGTCGAGGAAGAAAGCGTCGGCCACGCCGCATTCCGGGGCGCGACCTTCCACGATCGCGACCCGCGCAAGGTGAAGGCCTTCGTGGACTTCCAGAACGACGTGACGGCGAAGGACGTGCGCCTCGCCACGCAGGAGGGCTTCCGCTCCATCGAGCATGTGAAGCGCTACACCACGACGGGCATGGCGACCGACCAGGGGCGCCTGTCCAACATCAACGCGCTGGCCATCGTCGCGCAAGAGTTGAAGCGCCCGGAAACCGCGATCGGCCTCACCACCTTCCGCCCGCCCTATACGCCGACGACCTTCGGCAATTTCGCCGGCATCTCGCGCGGCCCGCTCTTCGATCCGATCCGCACCACGCCGATCCACGGTTGGGCGGTGGAGCACGGCGCCCGGTTCGAGGATGTCGGCATCTGGAAGCGCGCGCATTACTTCCCCCAAGCCGGCGAGGATCTGCACGCAGCGGTGGCGCGCGAGTGCCGCGCGGTCCGCTCGGGGGTCGGCATTTTCGACGCCTCGACGCTCGGCAAGATCGAGGTCGTCGGGCCGGACGCGGCAGAGTTCGTGGACCGCCTCTACACCAACCCGTTCAAGAAGCTCGCCGTGGGCAGCTTGCGCTATGGCGTGATGCTGCGCGAGGACGGGTTCGTGATGGATGACGGCGTGGTCGCCCGCATCGCGGAGGACCGCTTCCACCTCACCACCACGACGGGCGGCGCGCCGCGCGTGCTGAACCACATGGAGGATTATCTCCAGACGGAATGGCCGCATCTCGACGTCTGGCTGACCTCGACCACCGAGGAATGGGCGACCATCGCGGTGCAGGGGCCGGACGCGCGCCGCGTCATCGAGCCGCTGATCGAAGGCGTCGATCTCTCCAAGCAGGCCATGCCGCATATGACCTGGCGGGCCGGGCGCATCGTCGGCGTGCCCATGCGGCTCTGGCGCGTGTCCTTCACCGGCGAACTCGGCTTCGAGATCAACGTGCCGGCGAGCGAGGGTCGCAAGGTCTGGGAGGCCATCTTCGCGGCCGGCCAGCCCTTCGGCATAACACCCTACGGCACCGATACCATGCACGTCCTGCGTGCGGAGAAGGGCTATATCATCGTCGGCCAGGAAACCGACGGGACCGCCGTGCCCGACGATGTCGGCCTGAACTGGGCCGTGGCCAAGAAGAAGCACGACTTCGTCGGGATGCGCTCGCTCGCCCGCCCCGCCCTCTCGTCGGCCAATCGAAAGCAGATGGTCGGCCTTTTGACGCGAGACCCCGCCGTGGTGCTGGAGGAAGGGGCGCAGGTCGTGGACCACAAGCCGGACAGCAACGCTCCGGCGACCGTCCCTGCTCTCGGCCACGTCACGTCGAGCTATGCCTCGCAGACGCTGGGCCGCTCCATCGCCCTGGCCCTGGTGCGGGGCGGCCGGTCGCGGTTCGGCGAGATCGTGGACATTCCCATGCCGGGCGGGCGCATCGCCGCCGAAATCGTCGATCCCGTGTTCCACGACAAAGCCAATGAGCGCCTCGATGCTTGACGCCGTCACCGTTTCCGCCGGCCCGGCTCCGGTCGTCCTTCCCTTCGGCAGGCCGTCCGCGCCGGTTCTGATCGAGGCCCTGCCCCCGCAAGCGCGCTTCTTGCTGCGCCTTAGACACGACGCGGGCTTTCCCAAGGTCGCGGAACTGTTGGGCGTCGCCCTGCCGCGTGAGGCCTGCCGCTTTGCCGAGAACGGATCGCGCCGGGCGATCTGGCTCGGGCCGGACGAATGGCTGCTCGTCGCCCCCTATGCGGAGGCGGGACACCTGTTCGACGGGCTGGAGCAGGCGCTCGCGGAGATCCCGCATTCGCTGGTCGAGGTCAGCCACCGCTCGCTGGGATACGCGATTTCGGGGCGCGAGGCGGCGAGCGTGCTTGCGGCCGGCTGCCCGCTCGATCTCGACCAGCGCGCCTTTCCCATCGGCATGGCGACGCGTACGGTGCTGGCGAAGACCGAAATCATCTTGCAGCGCACGGGCGAAGAAAGCTTCCAGCTCGACGTCTGGCGCTCATTTGCGAACTACACGCTGGGCTATCTGGTCGAGGCCGCGCGCACCCACGGCTGATCCATCAGGCTTTCGATCAACGCTATGCGCGACGCCGGCATTCCCCTGCCGGCGTCGCGCTTCGTTTGGGCTTTGCTGCAGGTGCTAAGCCCTTCGCTTCGCACAATAAACGGGCGATCTGACTATGTTGAGGCATGTCGCGTTTCTGACAGTTTGTGTCGCAAACGTGGAAGTCGCGAACTCGGAATGGTTCCAGACTGACCGGCGTCGCCACCCTTCCTCGGGGGAATACCCGCATGTTGGACCGCACCGCCTCTCCGCTTCTTTCGCTGATTCGCCGCCGCCGGCAGGGCTACTCGCTGGAAGCGCCGTTCTACACCAGCCCCGAGATCTTCGCGGCCGACCTGGAAGCGATCTTCGAGCAGACCTGGCTCTTCGTCGGCGTCGAACCCGACGTGCCCGAGCCCGGCGATGCGATGACGGTGGATATCGGCACCAACGCGATTCTCATCGTGCGCGACGACGACATGCAGGTGCGCGCCTTTCACAATGTCTGCCGCCATCGCGGCGCGCGGCTGGTGCATGAGGAGAAGACGACGGTCGGCAATCTCGTCTGCCGCTACCATTCCTGGACCTACGATCTCAGCGGCGCCTTGATCCATGCCGAGCACATGGGCTCGGAGTTCGACCGCAAGTGCCATGGGTTGAAGCCCGTGCATGTGCGCTCGCTGGAAGGGCTGATCTTCATCTGCCTCGCGGACGAGCCGCCGGCCGACTTCGACGAGATGGCCGCGGCCATGGGCCCCTATCTCGCCCCGCACGACATTCGCAACAGCAAAGTGGCCTTCCAGCATGATCTGATCGAGCCCGGCAACTGGAAGCTCACGATGGAAAACAATCGCGAGTGCTACCATTGCGGGGCCAACCATCCCGAGCTCACCGTGCCGCTTTTTGCCTACGGCTTCGGATTCGCGCCCGAGGAGCTGGACGAGGCCGAACGCGAGCAGGCCGCGCGCTATGCCTTCCTGACCGACGACAGCCATGCGGAGTGGGAAAAGGCCGGCATCCCGAGCCGGATGCTGGAGCATCTCGACGACATGGTGACGGGCTATCGCACCGAGCGCCTGCCGCTCGACGGCGACGGCGAGTCCCACACGATGGACACGAAGGCCGCCTGCCGTATTCCTATGGGGCGCTTTCCCAGCGCCAAGATGGGCGGGCTGCATTTCTGGACGCAGCCCAATTCCTGGCACCATTTCATGGGCGACCACGCCGTCACCTTCTCGGTGATCCCGATCGATGCCGAGCGCTCGCTCCTTCGGACCAAGTGGCTGGTCCACAAGGACGCGGTGGAAGGCGTGGACTACGACCTCGAAAACCTCATCGGCGTCTGGATGGCGACCAACGCGCAGGATTCCGAATTGGTCGGCTTCTGTCAGAACGGCGCGCGCACGACAGCCTACGAACCCGGTCCCTACTCCCCCCATACCGAGATGCTCGTGGACAAATTCTGCAACTGGTACATCGGCCGGATGCGCGAGCATTTCGATCCGTCCACGCCGGCGCTCTGAGGCCGCGAGGATGGACACGACCGCCTCCGCCATGCCGACCGGCTTCCGCCTCTGGGACCCCGAAGAGGACGACGTTCTTGTCTGCCGCGCCGTGCGGGAGGAAACGGCCGATGTGAAGACCTTCGTCTTCGCGCCGCGCACCCGCCGGCAGTTCGTCTTCGACCCCGGCCAATTCCTGACCTTCGAGTTCGAGATCGGGGGCGAGACGATCCATCGCTGCTACACGATCTCGGCCTCACCGACCCGGCCCGACACTTGCGCCATCACGGTGAAGCGCGTGCCGAACGGGCCGGTGTCGAACTGGCTGCACGACGAATTCAAGCCCGGCATGATGCTGAAGGCCACCGGGCCGATGGGCGAGTTCTCGTGGACGCGCCAAGTCTCGGCGAGCAACAAATATCTTCTGATCTCGGGCGGCAGCGGCGTCACGCCGATGATGTCCATGACCCGCTCGGCCTACGATCTCGCCGAGATTCGCGACGTGGTCTTCCTACACGCCGCCCGCACGCCGGCCGACATCGTGTTCGAGGACGAGCTCGCCGTCATGAGCCGGCGCAACCGCTCGATCCGCGTCGCCCATGTCTGCGAGGCGGATGCGCCGGGGCGCGGCTGGTCGGGCCTGCGCGGCCGCCTGACGCTCGGCATGATCGAGGCCGTCGCGCCCGATTTTCGCGAGCGCGAGGTCTTCGTCTGCGGCCCCTCGCCCTTCATGAAGGCGGTGCGCGCGCTGCTGGAAAGTGGTGGCTTCGACATGGGCCGGCACCACGAGGAAAGCTTCAACTTCGAGGACCTGTCCGCCGGCGAGAAGCAGGAGGTGGAGGTCGCGACGGACGAGATGGCGCCCGCCGCGCGCACGTTTCGCATCGAGTTCGCCAAGACCAAACGCGTGGTGGAATGCCCGGAGGACATGCCGATCCTGGAGGCCGCCAAGCGCGCGGGCCTTCGCTTGCCCTCGTCCTGCACCAAGGGGCTTTGCGGCACCTGCAAGTCGAAGAAGGTCTCGGGCGATGTCGAGATGACCCACCAGGGTGGCATTCGCCAGCGCGAGATCGACGCCGGGCAAATTCTCATCTGCTGCGCCCGGCCGCGCTCCGACGTCGTCATCGAGCGGTGACGCCATGGGCGCCGGCGCACCCCTGCTTTCCAGCCTCACCCGCTTCGGCTTCCTAACCCTGCCCAACTATTCGTTGATCGCCGTTTCGGCGGCGATCGAAGCCTGCCGCATGGCCAATTACGTGGCGGGCCGCGAGATCTATGCCTGGCAGGTTTTGACGCCGGACGGCAAACCGGCCAAGGCCTCCGGCGGCCTGACGCTCGGGCCGACCGAGGCCCTGAACGCAGCCTCCGGCTTCGATGTCCTGTTCGTGTGCGGCGGCGTCGACGTGCGCCAGGCGGTGGATCGGCGCACGCTGGAGGAGCTGCGCCGGGTCGCCCGGCGCGGCCTGCCGCTCGGCGCGCTGTGCACCGGCAGTTTCGCGCTGGCCGAGGCCGGGCTTCTCGACGGCTATCGCTGCGCCATCCATTGGGAAAATCTCGGCGCCATCCGCGAGGAGTTCGAGGCGGTGGACTTCGCCGACGATCTCTTCGTGATCGACCGCGACCGCTTCACCTGCTCGGGCGGCTCGGCGCCGATCGACATGATGGGCGCTTTTATCGAGGCGCGGCTGGGCCGGCCGACGGCCGAGCGCATGTCGGAACAGTTCGTGCTGGATCGCCTTCGCGGCGGCACCGAGCCCCAGCACGCCCCGCTCCGCTCCAAGCGCCTGCACCATCCCGCGCTGGAACAGGCCGGCGCCCTCATGGCCCGAACGATCGGCGCGCCGCTGACGGTCGCGGCCGTCGCCGCGCGCGTCGGCCTGTCCCCGCGCCAGTTGGAGCGCCTGTTTCGCCACCACACCGGCATGGGGCCGGCGGAATTCTCCATGACGCTGCGGCTCGACCATGCGCGCGAGCTTCTGCGCCAGTCCGACCTTGCCGTCACCGCCATCGGCGCCGCCTCCGGGTTCGTTTCCTCGGCGCATTTCTCCGCCGCCTATCGCCGTCGTTTCGGCCATGCGCCGCGCGCCGAGCGCGGCCCCACGCGGCCTGTCCCCCTTCCCCTTTCGTCCGTTCCGCTTTCGGAGACCCTTTCATGATCGCTCACGCCGAAGCGCTTCTGAAACCGCTGACGATCCGGGGCGTGACCTTTCGCAACCGCGTCATGTCCACCAGCCACGCGCCGGGCTACGGTTCGGACGGCAAGCCGCAGGAGCGCTACCAGCTCTACCACGAGGAAAAGGCGAAAGGCGGCATCGGCCTCACCATGTTCGGCGGCTCGTCCTCCGTGGCGATCGACAGCCCGGCGACGCCCTGGGCGCAGATCTCGTTGACCGACGACAGCGTCGTGCCGCATTTCCAACAGTTCGCAGAGCGCATTCATCGGCACGGCGCCAAGCTGATGATTCAGCTGACGCATATGGGCCGGCGCACGAAGGATAACACCGACAATTGGATGCCGACCATCGCGCCTTCCGTGCGCCGTGAGCCGGCCTCGCGCTCAACGCCTAAGGAGATGGAGAAGGAAGACATCCAGCGCGTCGTTCGCGGCTTCGCGGATGCTGCACGGCGGGCGCGCGAGGGGCAGCTCGACGGCTGCGAAATCTCCGCCGCGCATGGCCATCTCCTGGACCAGTTCTGGTCGCCCTCCGTGAACCGGCGCACCGACGAATATGGTGGCTCGCTGGAAAACCGAATGCGCTTCGGCATTGAGGTGCTGGAAGCCATGCGCGAGGCCGCGGGCGAGGATTTCCTAATCGGCATCCGCATGTCCGGCGACGAGATGGTGGCTGATGGCCTGTCGCAGGACGACCTCCTGAAGATCGCCGCCGAATATTCCCGGCGTGGGCTCGTTGACTTCCTGAACATCATCGGCGGCCAGGCGCGCGATCACATCGCTCACGCGATCTCGCTGCCCAACATGAGCTTTCCCGTCGCACCCTTCCTGTTCCTGCCGAGCGCGGTGAAGCGCGAAGTGGACGTTCCCGTGTTCCACGCGCAACGCGTGACCGACCTCGCCACCGCCGCCCGCGCCGTCCACGAAGGGCATGTGGACATGGTGGCGATGACGCGCGCGCACATCGCCGATCCGCATCTCGTCAAGAAGCTGCAGGAAGGGCGCGCCGACGACATCCGCCAATGCGTGGGCGCGGGCTACTGCATCGATCGCATCTATGTCGGCGGCGACGCGCTCTGCCTTCAGAACGCGGCGACCGGCCGCGAGGCCAAGATGCCGCACGTCATTCCGAAGACCGACGGGCGGCAGAAGACCGTCGTCGTGATCGGCGGCGGTCCGGCGGGCTTGGAGGCGGCGCGCGTTTCGGCCGAGCGCGGGCACCGCGTCGTCCTGTTCGAGAAGCAGGCAAGCCTCGGCGGGCAGATCAGCATCGCGGCCAAGGGCACTTGGCGCGAGGCCTTGTCGGGCATTCCGCGCTGGCTCGCAGCGCAAGTCTCCAAGCTAGGCGTCGATATCCGGCTCGGGACAGAGGCGACGGAGGCGGCCGTTCTGGCCGAGCGGCCGGACGTGGTGATCGTCGCGACCGGCGGCCTCCCCAATCTCGGCCATGCCAAGGGTGCGGAGGAGCACGCGATCTCGACCTGGGACGTGCTCACCGGCAAGGTGGAGCCGACCGGCTCGATCCTTCTCTATGACGAGCAGGGCCAGCACAACGCGTCCTCCACGGCCGAGTTCATGGCCAAGCGCGGCTGCCTGGTCGAGATCGCCACGCATGACCGGATGATCGGCGAGGAGATCGGCACCACCAACCAGCCGATCCATATCCGTGAGCTCTACAAGCTCGGCGTGGTGATGACGCCCAACATGGAGCTGATCGAGGTCTATCCCGAGGGCAATCGGCTGGTGGCGGCCCTGCGCAACACGCATACCGACGCGGAAGAAGAGCGCGTGGTGGACCGTGTCGTGGTGGATTACGGCACGCTGCCGGTGGACAGGCTCTACTTCGACCTGAAGGCGCAGTCGGCCAATCACGGCCAGATCGACCAGGAAGCGCTGGTCGAGGGTCGGCCGCAGCCCAATGGCGGCGGAGGCTTCCAGCTCTACCGGCTGGGCGACGCGGTGGCGGGCCGCAACATCCACGCCGCGCTCTACGACGCCCTGCGCCTCTGCAAGGATCTCTGACCATGCGCCGCGCCGCCCGCCGTGCCGGCGCCAGGGGAGCCGAAGAATGAGCCTCGCCCTTCCGCTTCTCGCTCTTCTCATGGTCATCGTGGCGCTCGTTCGCCTCGCGCCTCGCATCCGCCTCTGGCGCGCGGGCGCCCCGGCGCACGTGAACTGGGCCCAAGGCCTTGCCGCCGTGCCGCGCCGTTATCTCGTGGACGTTCATCATGTCGTGGCGCGCGATCCCTACGCCGCCCGAATGCATGCGGCCGTCGCGGGCGGGCTGCTGGGCGCGACGGGCCTGGCGCTTCTCGGCCTAGTGCCGCCGCTGGGTGCGTCCCGGCTGTTCTGGGGCGTCGTCGCGCTGCTGTTTCTCGCCATGCTGGCCGGCGCGCTCGCCGTCGGCGCGCGGCGCGTGCCGACCAAGCCGAAGCGGCTTTCCGGCGGCGCCTTTCAGGTCCTTCCCTTTCTGCTTCTCGCCTATGCCACCGGCGGCTCCCTCGCCGCGGGGAGCCTCGCGCTCGCCCTCCCCACGGCTCTATTCGTTCTCGGCCTAGTGCTCGCGGCTGCGGGCGGTCTCGGCCTTGCCTGGCAGACTGGTGGCGGGCCGATGCGCCATGCGGTGACCGGCGCCCTGCATCTTGCCGCCCATCCCCGCCCCGGCCGGTTCGAAGGATGTCGCGAGACCGCGCTCCGGCCGCTCGATCTCGATGCGCCCAAGCTCGGCGTGGAGGCCCCGGCCGATCTCGCCTGGAACCGGCTTCTCGGCCTCGACGCCTGCATACAGTGCGGCCGCTGCGAGGCCGCCTGCCCCGCCTTCGCCGCCGGCCAGCCGCTCAACCCCAAGCGCCTCGTGCAGGATCTCGCCAGCGCGATGACGCCCGGCGGCAACCCGGCCTATGCAGGCAGCGACTATCCCCAGGCCCGGTCCGTGGCCGGTGTCAGCGGCTTTCACCAGCCGATCATCGGTGAAGGCGCCTTGATCCATCCCGACACGCTGTGGAGCTGCACCACCTGCCGCGCCTGCGTCGAGGAATGCCCGATGATGATCGAGCATGTCGATGCGATCGTCGATCTGCGTCGCTTCCAGACGCTGGAACAGGGCGCCGTGCCGCTCAAGGCGGAACAGGCACTTCTCGACCTTCGCGGCGCCGACGAGCCGGGCGGCGCGCCGCTCAGCGCGCGCGCGGACTTCGCCGCCGGCCTGCCGGTGCCCGTGATGGCCGCCAAGGGCGAGGCCGAGATCCTGCTCTGGCTCGGCACCAACGCGTTCGACCTGCGGACGGGCCGGACCTTGCGCGCGCTGGTCCAGCTCCTTCAAGCCGCCAAGGTGGATTTCGCGATACTCGGCGCAGAAGAGCGCGACTGCGGCGATCTTGCCCGCCGGCTGGGCGACGAGGCGAGCTTTCAGCGGCTGGCGCGGCTGAACATTGAAACGCTCTCACGCTATCGCTTCCGGCGAATCCTGACGGCCGATCCGCACTCTCTGCACGTGCTGCGCAACGAATATCCCGCGTTCGGTGGCCAATACGAAGTGGTCCATCACACCGCCTTTCTGGACGAACTTGCGGCGGCGGGCCGGTTGCGGTTGCGCGCGCAGGCGCCGCAGATCGTCACCTATCACGACCCCTGCTATCTCGGCCGCTACAATGGCGAGTTCGACGCGCCGCGGCGGCTGCTCGACCGGCTCGGCCTGGAGCGGCGCGAGATGGCGCGCTCGGGCAAGCGCTCCATGTGCTGCGGCGGCGGCGGCGGCGCGCCGGTGACGGACGTGGCGGGCGAGCGGCGCATTCCCGATCTTCGCATGGGGCAAGCCAAGGAGACGGGTGCCGCCCTGGTCGCGGTCGCATGCCCGCAATGCACGGCCATGCTGGAAGGCGTCGTCGGCGAAAGGCCGGACGTGTTGGACGTCGCCGAACTCGTGCTGCGCGCCCTCGACACCGCCCCCGCGACGCCGGCCATGCAGACAGGCGCGCGCCTGCTGGAGCCTGCCTGATGCGCGCGCGTCGTGACCCTCGCGCTGAGCGCGCGACCCATCTCCTGGCCGCGAGCAGCCCCCGTCCCCGCTACGACTGGACGCAGCGGATCGGGCGTCCGCGCCGCGACCCGCGCGCGGAAGCGTCGGCTCAGATCGCGCGGCGCGAGCCTCGCCTTCGGCTCGACCGGCAGCAGCATGCGCCGGTCGCCTTCGCCGCGCAGGTTCCGCTCGTCTCCGCGCCCGATGCCGCGCCAGCTGCGATCGTGGTGGACGATGCGGCGCTGCGCATTCTCGTGGTCGCCGATCCCGGCTCCGGTCCACTCACCGCGCTGGACCGCCAGCTTCTGGCCGCCGCCCGGCTGGCCGCCGGCAAGGCGGGCGGCGTGGTGTTGGCGATCGACCGCGAGGCACCGGAGGCCGGGGCCGCCGGAGCGGACCGTGTCGTGATCCTTGCCCCGCCGCCCCATCCGGCCGATCGCTTCGAACAGGTCGCCGCGCTGCACCGCTCGCTTGCTCTGCCCCATCTCGTGCTGGCCGAGACGCCGGGGGGCGGCGATCTCGCCCGGCGCCTGGCCGCCCGCTTCGCGCTGCCCTTCTTTCCCGGCGTCGAGCAGATCGGGGCGCGCGGGCTCGTGCGTGCCGTGCGGGGCCGAAAGGTCGATCAGGAGCGTGCCGAGCTTCCCGGTCTCCTGACCCTTGTGCCCGACATGGTGCCGCTTCGGGCGGAGGCGCCGCGCGAGGGCAAGATGGTCACCACGCCAGACCTTCCGCCGTCCCATCGCACGGTGGAGCGGGTGCGGCCAGCGCGCGGCTCGCTCGCCCTTGCCGATTCCGACTTCGTCGTCTCCGCCGGCAACGGCATCCGGGATTTCGACCTGTTCCGCGCGCTGACGCAGGCGCTCGGCGGCACGCCGGGAGCGAGCCGCGTGGTCTGCGACAGCGGCGACATGCCCCGCGCCGCGCAGGTCGGCGCGTCCGGTACGGTGCTCGCCGCCGATTGCTACCTCGCCTTCGGCATTGCCGGCGCGCCGCAGCATCTCCAGGGCATTGCCGGCTGCGTCCATGTCCTGGCCGTCAACACGGACCTGCACGCCGCCATGGTGGAGCGCGCGGAGCTTTCCATCGTGGCGGACGCTCATCCCGTGATGGCGGCGCTGCTGCGGCTTCTGGAGGAGGACGCATGAGGATCGCCGTGCTTTTGTCCGCGAGCCTGCACCCCGTGTCCGGCCAGCCCGCGCTCTCCCGCGTGGAAGCGCAGGCCGTGACGCTGGGTCTGGCGCTTGGCGGCGAACTCGTCGGCTTTCATGCTGGGCCAAGCCTCGAGGCGCCGCGCGCCGCGCTCGGCCACGGGCTGCCGCGTCTGGTGCATCTTCCTTTGCCCGAGGGCGACGATCCCGTGCCGGTGCTCGCCGCCGAACTCGCCCGGTTTGAGCCAGACCTCGTGCTGACGGGGCCTCGCTCGGTCGGCGGCGACGAGACGGGGCTCGTGCCCTATCGGCTGGCCGAGGCGCTCGACATGCCGATCCTGGCCGATGCGGTCGATCTGCGGCCGACATCGGACGGGTTCGAGGTGGCGAGCGCGCTTCCCAAGGGCGAACGCCTGATGACCCGCCAGAGCGGACCGCTCGTCCTCACGCTCCATCCCGCCGCTCCGGCCGCGCGCGCCTATGCGTTCGCGCAGGAGCGTCGGGGTCGGATCGAAACGCGGGACGCGGTGACGACGACCGCTATCGAGGAGAGCCCGGTGGAGCGCCCGATGCGCCTTCGTGCCAAGGTGAAGGCCGTCGCGGCAGGAGGCAGCGCGGCCGATCGCCTGCGCGCCGCGACCGAAACAACGTCTGCCAAAGGGGGTCAAAAGCTAGTCGATCCCGACCCCGAAATGGCCGCCCGGGCCATTCTCGACCATCTACGGGCCATCGGCGCCGTGCCGGCCAAGCGGACGAGGGCCTGAAGTTCACGACGATTCGAGCCTCCGCGTGAACCCGATGCGGCGGCCTGTTTCTCAATGACTCGTCGGTGATGCACATCGAGCATCATGAAGTTTGCTGCCGGCGCGAAGGACCGTCGCCGGCACCACAAGCGTCGGCCTACATCACCCCTTGCGCCGGCGCAGGGAGATAGGCGACGCGCTGGTAGGGCACGTCGGCGCGCGGAAGGGCCGCGCGGTCGCGAATGATGTCGGCGGCCTTCTCGGCGATCATGATGGTCGGCGCGTTGAGATTGCCCGTCGTGATCGAGGGCATGATCGAGGAATCGACCACGCGCAGCCGGTCCACTCCGATCACCCGCGTCTGCGGATCGACCACGGCCAGCGCATCTTCGGCCGCGCCCATGCGGCAGGAGCAGGACGGGTGATAGGCGCTCTCCACATGCTCGGTGATGAAGGCGTCTATCTCGGCGTCGGTCTGAACCGCATCGCCCGGCTGGATCTCCCGGCCGCGATAACGGTCGAAGGCGGGCTGGGCAAAGATCTGGCGCGTCAGCCGCACGCAGGCGCGCATCTCCGCCCAGTCGTCGGGATGGCTCATATAGTTGAACAGGATGCTCGGCGGCGCGGCAGGATCGGCCGACGCTAACCGGACATGGCCGCGCGATTTCGAGCGCATCGGCCCGACATGGGCCTGAAACCCGTGCTCGGAGGCAAGGCCGCGCCCGTCATAGGTCACGGCCAGCGGCAGGAAATGATATTGGATATCGGCATGCTCCACCTCGGGCCGCGAGCGGATGAAGCCGCAGCTTTCGAAATGGTTTGTCGCCCCCAGCCCCTTCTTGGTGAAGAGCCAACGCGCCCCAATCGCCCCCTTGGCGAAGGGCGTCATGGAGGAGAAGAGCGTGATGGGCAGCTGGCAGGCGACTTGGAAATAGAATTCCAGATGGTCCTGCAGGTTCTCGCCGACCCCCGGTCGATCGGCCACGACCTCGATTCCGTGCCGGCTGAGCTCCGCCCGCGGCCCGACGCCGGACAGCTTGAGGAGCTTGGGCGAGTTGATGGAGCCGGCCGACAGGATCACCTCGCGCCGGGCGAGCGCTCGCCGCTCAGTGCCGCCCACGCGATAGGCGAGGCCGGACGCGCTCCGCCCGTCGAACAGGATGCGCTCCACCAGCGCGTGAATTTCCACCTTCAGGTTGGGCCGGCCCAGCGCGGGTTTGAGATAGGCGTTGGCGGTGGACCAGCGACGGCCTTCGTGGACCGTCATGTCCATCCGGCCGAAGCCTTCCTGCGTCGCGCCGTTGATGTCCTGGTTCAGCGCATGCCCGGCCTGCCCCGCCGCTTCCACGAAGGCCTCGTAGAGCGGGTTCTCAAGCGTGCCGTAGGTCGTGTGCAGCGCCCCTTCGTCGCCGCGATAGGGATCGCCGCCGACGCGGCGGTGCTCCGCCTTTCGGAAATACGGGAGAACGTCGGGATAGCTCCAGCCCGCCGCGCCCTCGCGCTCCCAACGGTCGAAATCGGCGGGAGCGCCCCGGACATAGACCATGCCGTTGATCGAGGACGATCCGCCCAGAACCTTGCCGCGCGGGCAGTTGATCCGGCGCCCGCCCAAATGCGGCTCGGGCTCCGACGCGTAGCCCCAATTGTATTTCTTCATGTTCATCGGGATCGACAGCGCGCTCGGCATCTGGATCAGAAGCGAGCGGTCGGAGCCGCCGAATTCGAGAAGCAGAACCGTGCTCTTGCCATCCTCGGTGAGGCGATTGGCAAGCACGCAGCCCGCCGACCCGGCGCCGACGATCACGTAATCGAACTGTTCGATCTCCATCGCCATCCCCGATCAGTAGGGCGCGTCGACGCGCCCGAGATTGACGTAGACGCTCTTGGCCTCGGTATGGGCCAGAAGCGCCGCGCGGCCATTCTCCCGGCCGAGGCCGGATTCCTTTGTGCCGCCGAAGGGCAGTTCGATCGGCGTGATGTTGTAGGTGTTGATCCAGGTCGTGCCGGCTGCGAGCCGCGCCACCGTCCGGTGCGCCCTCGCCAAGTCGCGCGTGAAGACGCCGGCGGCGAGACCGAAGCGCGTGTCGTTGGCGCGGGCGATCACCTCGTCCTCGTCACGGAAGGACAGGACCGTCATCACCGGGCCGAAGATTTCCTCGCGCACGATCCGCATTTCGTCCGAGCAGGCGTCGAAAATCGCCGGCCGCACGAAGAAGCCTTTGCCAAGCGTCCCCTCGACGACGCGCTCGCCGCCTGCGACGAGGCGCGCGCCCTCCCGCCGCCCTTCCTCGATATAGGACAGGACCTTGTGCATATGCGCTTCGGAAATCAGGGCGCCGACCTGCGTTGCCGGATCGGTCGGGTCCCCCACCACCATAGCGCGGGTGCGCGCCGCCAGCTTCTCAAGGAAGGCCTCGCGCACGTCCTCGTGCACGAAGACCCGGGTGCCGTTGGAGCAGACCTCGCCGGCGGAGTAGAAATTGGCCAGCATCGCGCCGCCCACGGCGTCGTCGAGATCGGCGTCGGCGAAGACGATCAGCGGCGACTTGCCGCCGAGTTCCAGCGTCACCTGCTTCAAGGTCGCACTGGCGTCGGCCATCACCTTCTTGCCGGTGCCGACCTCGCCGGTCAGCGAAATCTTGGCGATGCCGGGATGGCGCGACAGGAGGCGCCCGGTGCGCCCGTCGCCCTGCACGACATTGAAGACGCCCGCCGGGACGCCGCATTCGGTCATGATCTCGGCGAGCTTGAGCGCGGTGAGCGGCGTCAGCTCCGCCGGCTTTAAGATCACGCTATTGCCGGCGGCCAGCGCGGGCGCGGCCTTCCAGCAGGCGATCTGCAGAGGATAGTTCCAAGCGCCGATGCCAGCGACGACACCGAGCGGCTCGCGGCGGGTGTAGCCGAAGGCTTGGGGGCCGAGATCGACATGCTCGCCCGCGATGCCTGCCGCGAGACCTGCGAAATATTCGATGCAATCCGCCCCCGACAAGACGTCGACGGCCTGCGTCTCTTGGATAGGCTTGCCGGTGTCGCGGGTTTCCAGAAGCGCCAGTTCGCCGTTGCGCTCGCGCAGGCGCGTGGCGACGCGCTGCAGGATGCGGCCGCGCTCGGCGCCCGTCATCGCGCCCCAGCCACGCTGCGCCTCGCGCGCCAGGGCGACCGCGCGATCGACCTCCGCCTCTCCGGCGATCACGATCTCGGCCAGCACCTCGGAGGTCGCCGGGTTGATCGTGGCGAAGGTTTCGGCATTGGGATCGAGCGGGAGGTAATCGCCGCCGATATGGCTGGTGAGAACGCGCAGGCCCCGGGCACGGGGCAGCTTTGGCTTTTCCGCCGGGCTGCGCGGCCGGGCGCCGGCGATCTGCGAATCCGCAAAGCTCGTGGCGATGGCGCGCGCCGCCAGACTGTCGGTCTCGCCGACGTCCGAAAGGGTGGAACGCAGCCAGAGCCCGTCGATCACGGCGGCGATGGAGACGGCGATGCGCTGGGCGTCGGCATCGGTGCACAGAGCCTTCAAGTCGTAGCGCAGGTTCGACAGCATGCGGCGCTGATAGACGCGCTGGACCCGCTTCAATCGGGGCGAATGAAGCACCTGCCCCCAGAAAGCCAGCCAGACGGAACACGTCCGCGCGTCAAACTCCTCGGGCGCCAGATTGGCGTCGATCACCGCCTGGATGCGCTCCCTCGGCCCCTCGGCCCGGGCAAGGCGAAGCCGCGCGCTGTCGGAGACGCGGCTCGCCAGATGTCTGAGCGTGGCTTCGAGCAGGCCTTCCTTGTCGCCAAAATAATGCGCGACGAGCGAGGGCGCGACGCCGGCCCGGCCGGCGATCTCGGACAGGCTGGAGGCCGCGAAACCGACGTCGGCCAGCGCGTCGATCGTCGCTTCCACGAGCTGGCGGCGGCGCTGGTCTTCGCCGGCGAATCGGGTGACAGTGTCAGTTCGAGCCATGCTTCACTCTCCGCAACGCATCTGGCGATAGCAGAGATTGATCGCTCATTCAATCAAGCGGAATGGCGACTGATGGCCATAAGCAAGCCGCACGATAAGCCATCAAGCTCCTCAATACTTAGCACGCACTGCACAAAAACAAACCAAGCTGCCTCAGACTTGGAACAGTGCGGCGCGCGAAGCCAAACAATTGAACGTTTGTTCAATCATCCCCTTGACAGGTTGCCTCATAGCATCTGGAATGGTTCGCAACAGGTCGATTGTTCGACCGATCAATCGCCGACATCGTGTATTTTGCGCCGACGAGCCCTTTGGTTCCCCGTGACAGGAGCATACCGAGTGATGATGTCCCCCCGTATGACAAAAGCCTGCGTCGCCCTCGCTTTCGCTACATTCGCCCTTCCCGCCGCGGCGGCGGAGCCGGCGTCCTGCAAGGCGGTCCGCCTCGCCGATGTGGGCTGGACGGACATCACCGCCACCACGGCCTCGGTTTCCACCCTCCTTTCGGCGCTGGGCTACACCCCGAAGACGGATATCCTCGCCCTGCCCGTCACGTTCGCGTCGCTGAAGAACGGCGATATCGACGTCTTCCTCGGCAATTGGATGCCGACCATGGAAGCCGATCTCGCGCCTTACAAGAAGGAAGGGTCGATCGAGACGATCCGCATCAATCTGGAAGGCGCCAAGTATACGCTAGCCGTTCCCACCACGCTCTACGACCAGGGCATGAAGAGCTTCGCCGACATCGCCAAGTTTCACGACCAGCTCGGCGGCAAGATTTTCGGCATCGAACCCGGCAACGACGGCAACCGCCTGATCCTCAAGATGATCGCCGACAACAAGTTCGATCTCGGCAAGTTCGAACTCGTGGAATCCTCCGAACAGGGCATGCTCGCGCAGGTCGCGCGCCAGACGCGGGGCGACAAGCCGATCGTCTTCCTCGGCTGGGAGCCCCATCCGATGAACAGCAGCTTCAAGATTTCCTATCTTTCGGGCGGCGACGAGGTGTTCGGCCCGAACTACGGCGGCGCGACGATCTACACGTTGACCCGCAAGGGCTTGTCCACCGAGTGTCCCAATCTCGGCAAGCTCCTATCCAACATCGTGTTCTCCCTACCCATGGAAAACGAGATCATGGGCGCCATCCTGAACGACGGCAAGGCGCCGGAGGCAGCCGCCAAGACATGGCTCGCCGGCCATGCCGACACCTGGAAGCCCTGGCTGGCGGGTGTGACGACCTTCGACGGCAAGCCGGCGGACGAAGCCGTGACCGCCGCCTTGGCGAAGTGATCTCGCGAGGCTGACTGGCGCCTCGTTCGCGACGCGAACGGGGCGACCCCGCCGCTCCCTCCCCATACTCCCGGCGCCGCCCGCCCCTTCTTCCCCGAGGATCGACCGGAATGCTCGACTGGCTCACCGACCATAAGATTCCGCTCGGGGTCTGGCTGCGCGATTTCGTCACTGCGCTCACAACCAATGCGCAGGGCTTCTTCGATGCGATCTCGCTGGTGCTGGGCTCCTTGATCGACGGACTGACCACCGGCCTGTCGTTGATCCCACCGATCGTCTTCATCGCGCTCGTGGCGGGCGGCGCCTGGCTTCTCCACCGCTCGCTGGCGCTCGCCGGCTTCGCGGTCCTGTCTCTGCTTCTGATCGTCAATCTCGGCTACTGGACCGAGACGATCCAGACCCTTTCGCTAGTCTTCTGCGCGACGCTGGTCTGCGTGGTGATCGGCGTCCCGCTCGGCATCGCGGCGGCCCATCGCCCGTGGGTTTACACCGCGCTGCGCCCGTTTCTCGATCTGATGCAGACGATCCCGACCTTCGTCTATCTCATTCCGACGCTCGTGTTGTTCGGCCTCGGGGCCGTGCCCGGCCTCATCTCCACGGTGATCTTCGCCATCCCGGCGCCCATCCGCCTCACCTATCTCGGCATCGCCGCCGTGCCGCTGAGCCTTCGCGAAGCGGCAAGTGCCTTCGGTGCCACGAAGCGCCAGCTCCTCTATAAGGTGGAACTGCCGCACGCGCTGCCGACCATCATGGCCGGCATCACCCAATGCATCATGCTGAGCCTCTCGATGGTTGTGATCGCGGCTCTGGTGGGCGCGGACGGGCTCGGCAAGCCGGTGGTACGCGCCCTCAACACCGTCAATATCGGCATGGGCTTCGAGGCGGGTCTCGCCATCGTCATCCTCGCCATTCTGCTCGATCGCATCTGCAAGGCGCCCGAAGCGCGCCGCGCGAAAGGACGTTGACCATGGAGACGAGCAACCTCCCGGCGATCGAGTTTCAAAATGTCGACATCGTGTTCGGAGAAAGGCGGGCGCAGGCGCTCAAGCTGATCGACCAGGGCCGCACACGCGACGAAATCCTGCAGATGACGGATTCGGTGCTGGGCGCGGCGGGCGTGAACCTGTCGGTTCATCGTGGCGAGATCTGCGTGCTCATGGGACTGTCCGGCTCGGGGAAGTCCACCATCCTGCGCGCGGTCAACCGCCTGAACGAAGTCGCGCGCGGCGAAGTGCTGGTGCGCCATCGCGAGCGTCCGGTGGATGTGGCAAAATGCGACGACGTAACGCTGCGCGACATCCGCACGCACACCGTTTCCATGGTGTTCCAGCAATTTGCGCTCCTGCCCTGGCGCACCGTCCGGCAGAATGCCGGTCTCGGCCTCGAACTCCAAGGCGTATCGCTGGACGAGCGCACGCGCATCGTGGACGAGAAGCTCGCCATGGTCGGCCTGACGAAATGGGCCGACAAATATGCCCATGAGCTGTCGGGCGGAATGCAACAGCGCGTGGGCCTCGCGCGGGCCTTCGCCACGGATGCCGACATTCTCCTGATGGACGAGCCATTCTCGGCGCTCGATCCGCTGATCCGCACCAAGCTGCAGGACGAACTGCTCGAACTGCAGAAGACCATCCGCAAGACGATCCTCTTCGTCAGCCACGATCTGGACGAAGCGATGAAGCTCGGAAACCGGATCGCCATCATGCAGGACGGCCGTATCGTTCAGTCCGGCCAGCCGGAGGACATCCTACTCGCGCCGGCAACGCCCTATGTCGCCGAGTTCGTGCGCCACATGAACCCGCTCAATGTCCTGCGCGGTTCGGCGGTGATGCGGCCCGTCCGCTCGCTGAAGCGCGAGGACGGCGCGTTGCTTCTCGATGAAGCCGGCGGCGTGCGGCTCCAGGTCGATGCGTCGGATCGGCCGGTCCGCGTTCATATCCAGGGCAATGGCGGAACGCTCGGTCATGCCGACGGCGAGGAAGGCCGGGTCGACCATCCCTGCGACGTCATCGTCGCGCCGGTCTATCTCAAGCTGAGAGCCGCGATCGCCCTGAAGCGCCAGACCAACCATCCGATCCTGCTCGTGGACGAACTCGGGCGGTTGGCTGGCCTTTGCGACGACGAGGAGATCTATCGCGGCTTGCTGCAGCGCTCCGAGTCCCGCCCCTGAAGCCTCTCATCTCGCCGCCTCAACTGGCGGCGAAGCGCATCCGCTTTTCCTGGAAATGTTCTGAGCGAAGCGGCCGTCAGGCCTCGCGCGCCCAGTCGAAGACCAGGTCCTCGCGGAAGGCGAAGCGGACGATGTGGTCGGCGACGACCTGCTCCAACTGATCCAGTGAACCCGCTTCCTCGGTGCGCAGCGTGATCGACAGCGCCTCCGCGCTTGCGTCCAGTACGGTGACGCCAGAGGGAAGCTTGATCTCGCCATGCTCAGGCGTGAACTCCACAGGAAACTTGTGAGCCCAATGTTTGCAGAGTTGCTGTAGATAGCGGCTCGCATGGGCGGTGGGGACGACGGCTCGGCTCTCGTTCATAATCTTGACCTCAGACATCCACTTATCCGGAGGCGTCCTACACGAGGACCGATGCGATGTCCGCCGAAGTTGGGGTCACAAATGGCAACGCGCACAAAAAAAGCGCCGGGATCGCTCCCGGCGCCTTTGGATGTCTGCCAATCACCTGATGGCGGAGATCAGGCCTTGTTGCGGTTGTAGACGTCGAAGCAGACGGCGGCCAAAAGCACGAGGCCCTTGATGACCTGCTGGTCGTCGATGCCGATGCCCATGATCGACATGCCGTTGTTCATGACGCCCATGATGAAGGCGCCGACCACCGCGCCCATCACCTTACCGACGCCGCCATAAGCTGACGCACCGCCGATGAAGCAGGCCGCGATAACGTCCAACTCGAAGCCGACGCCGGCCTTCGGGGTTGCCGAGTTCAGGCGGGCGGCGAAGATCAGGCCGGCCAGTGCGGCCAGGACGCCCATGTTGACGAAGGTGAAGAAGGTCAGACGTTCGGTGCGGATGCCCGAAAGCTTGGCGGCCTTTTCGTTGCCGCCGACGGCGTAGATGCGGCGGCCCGCCGTGGTGCGCGTCGTCATGAATCCATAGACCGCGATCAGCAGCGCCATGACGATCAGGACGTTCGGGAAGCCGTTATAGGATGCCATCAGATAGGTGATGAGCATGATCGCGGCGGCGATGAAGATGTTGCGGCCGGCAAACAGCGCCATCGGCTCGTCGAGATGACCGGCCTTGGCCTGCTTGGCGCGCTTGCGAATGGAGAGGATGACGAGCACAGCCGTCGCGACCGCGCCGATGAGGAGCGTTGTCATGTGCAGGCCGGCGGTCCCGGCGAGGAAGTCGGGGATGAAGCCCTTCGACAGCTTCTGGAAGCTTTCCGGGAACGGGCCGATCGAGGCCGAGCCCAGCACCTTCAGCGTCAGGCCGCGGAAGACGAGCATGCCCGCTAGCGTGACGATGAAAGACGGCACCTTGAAATAGGCGACGAGATAGCCCTGCGCGGCGCCGATCACAGCGCCGACGAGCAGACCGATCCCCGCGGCCGTCAGTCCGTTGAACCCGTAGTTCACCATGAGCACGGCGCCGAGGCCGCCGATGAAGCCGGCCACCGAGCCGACCGACAGGTCGATATGGCCGGTGATGATGATGAGCAGCATGCCGATCGCCATGATGACGATGTAGCTGTTCTGAAGGATCAGGTTGGTGAGGTTCAGCGGGCGCATCAGAACGCCGCCCGTCATGAACTGGAAGAAAGCCATGATGACGACGAGCGCCATCAGCATTCCGTATTCGCGGATGTGGCCGCTGAGGAAGCCCCAGGAGGCGCCCTTGCCTCCGCTCCGCTCGGTCTCGTCGACGGTCTTAATGCTCATGGGTTTGTGCTCCGGAGCGGATGATGGCACGCATGATATTTTCCTGGGAGGCGTCGGCCGCCGTCATTTCTGCGACGATCCGGCCTTCGTTCATCACGTAGATCCGGTCGCACATGCCGAGGAGTTCCGGCATTTCCGAAGAGATCATGAGAACGGCCTTCCCCTCATCCGCCAGCTTGTTGATGATCGAGTAGATTTCGAACTTGGCGCCGACGTCGATGCCGCGCGTCGGCTCGTCCAAGATCAGAAGATCGGGGTTTGAGAAGAGCCACTTCGACAGGACGACCTTCTGCTGGTTGCCGCCCGAGAGGTTCAGCGTCTTCTGCAGGATGCCGGAGGAGCGGATCTTGAGCTGGCGGCGATAGGTCTCCGCCACCTCCTGCTCCTTGTGCGGATCGATCACGCCGCCCTGGCTGATGCCGTCGAGATTGGCCAGCGAGATGTTCTGCTTGATGTCGTCGTCGAGGATCAGGCCGAGATGCTTCCGGTCCTCGGTGACATAGGCGATGCCGGCGTCGATCGCGCGGTTGATCGTGGACACGTCCACCACCTTGCCGCCCATGCGCACTTCGCCCGAGACGTTGCGCCCGTAGGAACGGCCAAAGACGCTCATCGCGAGTTCGGTGCGCCCGGCGCCCATCAGACCGGCGATGCCGACGATCTCACCCCGCCGTACGTTCAGCGAGACGTTCTTGAGCACCTGCCGGCTGGAATTGAGATGGTGATAGGCGTTCCAGTCCTTCACCTCGAACAGCATCTCGCCGATCTTGGGCTCGCGCTTGGGATAGCGATCCTCCAGCGAGCGGCCGACCATGTCGCGGATGATGCGGTCTTCCGAGATCGGCTCAGCAACGCAGTCGATGGTCGAGACCGTCGTCCCGTCGCGAATGACCGTGATGCGGTCGGCGACGCGGGCGATCTCATTCAGCTTGTGCGAGATGATGATGGACGACATGCCCTGCTTCTTGAATTCCAGAAGCAGGTCGAGCAGCGCCTGGCTATCGCTTTCGTTCAAGCTGGCGGTCGGCTCGTCCAAGATCAGAAGGCGCACCTTCTTGGCCAGCGCCTTGGCGATCTCGACCAGCTGCTGCTTGCCGATGCCGAGATCCTTGATCAGCGCCATCGGGGATTCGCGCAGGCCGACCTGAGCCAGCAGCTCGCGCGTGCGGGCATGCGCGGCGTCCCAGTCGATCACGCCCCACCGGGCCATCTCGTTGCCGAGAAACATGTTCTCGGCGATCGACAGGAGCGGCACGAGCGCCAGCTCTTGGTGAATGATGATGATGCCGAGCTTCTCGGAATCGGAAATGTCCTTGAAGGACCGCACTTCGTTCTCGAAGTGGATGTCGCCCTCGTAGGTGCCATGCGGGTAGACACCCGACAGGACCTTCATCAAGGTCGACTTGCCCGCGCCGTTCTCGCCGCAGATGGCATGGATTTCGCCGGCCTCGACCGAAAGATTGACGTTGTCCAGCGCTTTCACGCCCGGAAACGTCTTGGTGATGCCGCGCATTTCTAGAATGGGAGCCATCGGCGACCTCGAAACTGGCGGGCCGGATCCCCCTGGAAGGAGGCCGGCCCTGTTATGTCTGGAGGGGCGAAGGGTCCGCCTTCGCCCCGCCCGATGCTGATGTTACTTGACCTGGTCAGCCGTGTAATAGCCGCTGTCGACCAGCGCCTGCTTCACATTGTCCTTCGTCACGAGGACGGGCTTCAGGAGGTAGGACGGAACGACCTTGACGCCGTTCTCGTAGGTCTTGCTGTCGTTGACGGTGACTTCCTTGCCGGCGGCCATGGCATCGACCATGTCGACCGTGACCTTGGCGAGTTCGCGCGTGTCCTTGAAGATCGTCGAGGTCTGCTCGCCCGCGACGATGGACTTCACGGACGGAAGCTCGGCGTCCTGGCCGGAGATCACCGGCATTTTCTTGTTGCCGGAACCATAGCCGACGCCCTTCAGCGACGAGATGATGCCGATCGACAGGCCGTCATAAGGCGAGAGAACCGCATCGACATTCTTGTCGGTGTAGTAGGCCGACAGGAGGTTGTCCATGCGAGCCTGGGCGACCGAGGGGTCCCAACGCAGCGTGCCGACCGTCTCCATGCCCTTCTGGCCCGACGGGATCACGAGCTTGCCCTGATCGATATAGGGCTGCAGCACGCTCATCGCGCCGTTGTAGAAGAAGAAGGCGTTGTTGTCGTCCGGCGAACCGCCGAAGAGCTCGATGTTGAACGGGCCCTTGCCGTCCTTCAGGCCGAGACCGTCGACGATCGAGGACGCCTGGAGAACGCCGACCTGGAAATTGTCGAAGGTCGCGTAATAGTCGACATTGCCGGAATTGCGGATCAGGCGGTCATAGGCGATGACCTTGATACCGCTGTCGGCGGCCTGCTGCAGAACGTCGGTCAGCGTGGTGCCGTCGATCGAGGCGATCACCAGCACCTTGGCGCCCTTGGTGACCATGTTCTCGATCTGCGAGAGCTGGGTCGGGATGTCGTCTTCGGCGTACTGGAGATCGGTCTTGTAGCCGCGCTCCTGAAGCACCTTCACCATGTTGTCGCCGTCGGCGATCCAACGCGTGGAGGACTTGGTGGGCATGGCGATGCCGACGGTGCCCTTTTCCTGCGCGAAGGCGCCCGACATCAGCGTGAGGCCGAGGGCGACGCCCGCCGCCAGGATCTTCAGAGATTTCATGCTTCTCCCCTTTGATGACGCAAGACGGGCATCCCTCGCCTGCGATTGCGCGACCGTCCCCATCCTGCGTGACCCCGGTCCGATCCGCGGCCATCGCGGCACTCCCGGACAAAGGGCAGGAGACAGTCGTATTTCCAGCCGGGCGCGAGCCGCTGGGGGCTCGCCTTCCCTTCCCCGATCACCCTCCGTGAGGAGGTCCCGATCGGCCGAAGATCGGCGGCGCCGGGTTTCTGCCGGCGCCGCCCTTATGGATTACTTGATCTGGTCGGCCTTGTAGTAGCCGCTGTCGATCAGAACCTTCTGGACATTGTCCTTGGTGACGAGGATCGGCTTCAGGAGTTCGGCCGGCACGATCTTCTCGCCGTTGTTGTAGGTCTTGGTGTCATTGACCGTGACCTCCTTGCCTGCAGCCATGGCGTCGACCATGTCCACGGTAACCTTGGCGAGATCGCGCGTGTCCTTGAAGATGGTCGAGGTCTGGTCGCCTGCGAGGATCGCCTTCACCGAAGGCAGCTCGGCGTCCTGGCCGGTGATGACCGGCATCTTCTTGCCGCCCGAACCGTAGCCGACGCCCTTCAGCGACGAGATGATGCCGATGGCGAGAACGTCGTTGGGAGCCAGCACGGCGTCGACGGTCTTGTCGGTGTAATGAGCCGACAGGAGATTATCCATGCGCGACTGTGCGGTGGAAGCGTCCCAACGCAGGGTGCCGACCGTGTTCATGCCGGTCTGGCCCGACGGGATCACGAGCTTGCCCTGATCAATATACGGCTTCAGCACGCTCATCGCGCCGTCGTAGAAGAAATAGGCGTTGTTGTCGTCCGGCGAGCCGCCGAAGAGCTCGATGTTGAACGGACCCTTGCCTTCCTTCAGGCCAAGCGCGTCGACGATCGAATTAGCCTGATAGACGCCGACCTGGAAATTGTCGAAGGTCGCGTAGTAGTCGACATCCGGCGAATTGCGGATCAGACGATCGTAGGCGATCACCTTGATGCCGTCCGCATGAGCGCGCTTGAGAATGTCGGTCATGGTCGTGCCATCGACCGGTGCGATCACCAGAACCTTGGCGCCCTTGGTAACCATGTTCTCGATCTGCGAGAGCTGGGTCGAGACGTCGTCCTCGGCATATTGAAGGTCGGCCGCGTAGCCCTTGTCCTTCAAAGTCTTCACCATGTTGGCGCCGTCCGCGATCCAGCGCGCGACGGACTTGTCGGGCATCGAGACGCCGACCGTGCCCTTGTCCTGCGCGGACGCGGCGCTCGCCAGAGCGACCGCACCAAGCGACGCCGCAACCAAGAGTGTCTTCAAAATCTTCATTCAGCCCTCCCGAACGAGGCCGGGCTGACAGCCCTTCCCCGGAACCGCGGGTCATGCCCGCGCTGCGTGACCCGACTCGGGTGTCTCTCCTCACCCGAAATCGAATTGTCTGACGATTAAACCATCGTCAATTCAGCGACAATGGAATTCTTCCAGCCGTCTGATTTATCCTAAACCGAATATTCGGTCGTAGAGCAAGACGGTCTCGTCGGCGCGCACACGTATTTCTTGTGAGGTCATTCCCGGCTTGTAGAGCGAGGAACCGAGGCCGAAGGAGCGCACGCCGACTTTCGAAAAGGCCTCGAAATCCTTCTCCGACACGCCGCCAACCACGCCGACTTCGCAATCCTTCGGCAGCACCGCGCGGATAGCGGAGACGCCGGCCGGGCCAAGGACGCTGGCGGGGAAGAACTTCAACGCCGAGGCGCCGGCGGCGAGCGCCTGGAACGCCTCGGTGGGCGTAAAGACGCCGGGCATGGTCAGCATGCCATGCTCGCCGGCCCGGCGCAGAACGCCGGAGTCGACATTCGGCGAAACCAGAAGACGTCCGCCGACATCGGCCAGCCGATCGACATTCTCCACCGAAAGGACGGTGCCCGCTCCGATCCAGTGCCGGTCCGACCCGAGGCGCACGGCCGTTTCGATCGAGCGAAAGGCGTCGGGCGAGTTCAAAGGGATTTCGATCGCCTCAAAGCCCGCCTCGATCAGCTCCGACACGACGGACTCGACCTCTTCCGGCCGGATACCGCGCAGAATGGCGACGAGCGAGCGGCTGAACTGCGGCCAGGGAACGCGGGTCGAGGACATGGATCAGCTCTCCGCTGCAAAAAGGGATCGGGCGGCCTGCGCGAGGCCATGCCGGACGCAGGCGTCCGCATCGAGATGCCGGAACGCTCCAAAGCCCACGGCCTCGAAGGCGGCCGCATAGAGATCGGCGATCGAACCGGAGGCCAGCAGCGCGGCCCCCTTCAAAGCGCCGTGCCGCTCGGCCGCGCCGGCCAGTTCCAGGCCGAGAAGAAGGCCGGACAGGCGCGCCGCCTGCTCGGCCGGCTCCGTGCCGTGCAGGAGCCACCCGGCGCGAATTGAGAAGAGCATGTTGGTCGCCAGCGCAGGCGCCTCGAAGGCGCGGCGCACGCCGTCGAGAAAGGCAGGCGTGGCACCGACAGCCGCCTCGCCTTCCACCGCCTGCCGCAAGATGGAGTGCGTGCGCAGGAGCTGGAACAATTCGCCGGTCATGAAAGTGGAAAAAGATTCGATCACTCCGTCCGACAGCGAGACCCATTTGGAATGGGTGCCCGGCATGCAGACGAGACCGCTGCGATAGCCCTCGGCAACGACGCCGAGAAGCTGCGTTTCCTCGCCGCGCATCACGTCCGGCTCCCAGGCGGCGCGCTGCGCGAGACCCGGCAGGATGAAGACATCTCGCGCGAGGCCCGGCACCTTGACGGCGCGCGAGCCGAGATCGCCGAGTTCCAGCGGCGTTTCAAGATAGGCCGCCTCGAGCCAGCCGGCGCGCGAGCCGACCATCCCGCAGAGAACCGCTGGCGCCTCAGTGCCCAAGCCGAGCTGGGAAAGATGCGTTTCCAGAACGGTCTCGAAGCCGCGCTCGCTAGCGGTCGTCAGCCCGTCCTTGGCGCGGGTCTCGGCGAGAACGCGCCCCTCCCCGTCTATAGCCCAGGCGCGAAAGGAGGTCGTGCCCCAGTCGACGGCCGCATAGGTCGGCATCATGGCGCGGTAATCCGAACGCGCGGGTCGGGAATGCCGCGCGCATGGACGTCGAGAAGCAGGGTCTTGCCCGACTGCGGATCGGCCAGCCTCTCAGCCTCGCTCATGCCTTCCTGCGCCGTGGTTACCAAGAGACGGTCGAGATCGGCTCCGACGAAGGCGGGGCAGCTCGGCCGGGTCGCCGGCACGCGGATCGTGCGGATCCGATCGCCTTCCGGCGAATAGACGTCGATCGAGGAGGCGCCCCAGCGCGCGCTCCAGATCCGCCCGTCCGCATCCACCACCGCGCCGTCCAAGCCGCCCTCGCCGCCGCGATGATCGTAGAGCACGGATGGCTGACCGATCGGCAGGCCGGTGTCGGGGTCCAGCGGAACGCGGTGGAGAAGGCCGACATGCGTGTCGGTAAAATAGCCCGTGCGCCCGTCCGGCGAGAAGCAGATGCCGTTCGGGATCGTGATGTCGGAATAAAGACGGCGAAGTTCGCCATCCCGAAACCAGTAGATCGAGCCGACGCCCTCTTCCGCCTTGCGGCCCATCGTGCCGATCCAGAGCGCGCCCGCCGGGTGGACGCGGCCGTCGTTCGATCGCGTGCCGGCATTGTAGGACTCGAGCGCGGTGTGCAGCTCCATGCGCCCGTTCACGATGTCGCGGACGAGGAGCCCGTCGGCCGTCGCCACGAGCTGGCGAGCGTCGTCGATCGGCGCGAGCACGCTGCCCATCGACGGCAGGTCGTGCACGCGGACCGAGCGATCGGCGATGCGCGCTTCGAACAGCTTGCGTTCGAGAATGTCGAACCACCAGGCCGTGTCGGTCCGCCCGTCATAGGACGGACCTTCGCCCAGATGGCACCTATGGTCCGACAGAATCTCGATCGCAACGTCGCTCAAGCCGCGCTCCCTTCCTGACCTTGATTGAGGTCGTATCTTAGTGCCCGCGCCTTAGTGGTTGTCGCGCGGCACGCCGCGCGTCTGCGCGAGGCGCTGGTACTGGACCGCGTTTTCGAGCACGGCGCCAGTCTCCATTTGGCCGACCAGCGTGCGCTGGATTTCCTGCCAGGGGGTCTGGTGCTCGGGATACTTGTAGCCGCCCTCGGCTTTCAGCGCCGCGCGGCGCTCGGCCAGCTCCTCGTCGGAGATGAGGATGTTGGCCGAACCTCGACCGAGATCGATCCGCACCCGGTCGCCCGTCTTCAACACGGCGAGATTGCCGCCCGCCGCCGCTTCCGGCGAAGCGTTGAGGATGGACGGCGAACCCGAGGTGCCGGACTGACGACCGTCGCCTATGCAGGCGAGCGAGGTGACGCCTTGCTTGATGAGATAGTCCGGCGCCCGCATGTTCACGACCTCGGCCGCGCCGGGATAGCCGATCGGGCCGGCGCCGCGCATGAAGAGGATCGTGTGCGCGTCGATCCCGAGCGCGGGATCGTCGATCCGGTGGTGGTAGTCCTCCGGCCCGTCGAACACCACCGCCCGGCCCTCGAAGGCGTTCGGGTCTTCCGGGTTGACGAGGTAGCGGTCGCGGAACTCCGGCGAGATCACCGAGGTCTTCATGATCGCGGACGAGAAGAGATTGCCCTTCAGGACGAGGAAGCCGGCCTTGTCCTTCAGCGGCTTGTCATAGGGGCGGATGACGTTCTCGTCCTCGATGATCGCGCCACGGCAATTGTCGCCGATCGTGCGGCCGTTCGCGGTGATGGCGCCCTCGTGAATGAGCCCCTGCGTCATCAGCTGGTTCACCACGGCCGGCACGCCGCCGGCATGGTAATAGTCTTCGCCGAGATACTCGCCGGCCGGCTGCAGGTTGACGAGCAGCGGGATTTCCTCGCCGAACTCCTGCCAATCATCGATCGACAGCTCGACGCCGATATGGCGAGCCAGCGCGTTGAGGTGGATCGGCGCGTTGGTGGAACCGCCGATCGCCGAGTTGACGCGGATGGCGTTGATGAAGGCTTCGCGCGTGAGGATATCGGAGGGCTTCAGGTCCTCGCGCACCATGTCCACGATGCGAAGGCCCGTGCGATAGGAGACCTCCTGCCGGTCACGATAAGGTGCGGGGATCGCTGCCGAGCCCGGCAGCTGCATGCCTAGGGCCTCGGCCAGCGAGTTCATCGTCGTCGCCGTGCCCATCGTGTTGCAATAGCCGGTGGAGGGCGCCGAGGAGGCGACAAGCTTCACGAAGCCGGCATAGTCGATCTCGCCCTTGGCCATCAGCTCACGGGCCTTCCAGACGATGGTGCCAGAGCCGGTGCGCTGGCCGCGGAACCAACCGTTCAGCATAGGGCCGACCGAAAGGGCGATCGCGGGAATGTTCACGGTCGCCGCCGCCATGAGGCAGGCAGGCGTGGTCTTGTCGCAACCGATGGTGAGCACGACGCCGTCGAGCGGATAGCCGTACAGGATCTCGACAAGGCCGAGATAGGCTAGATTGCGGTCGAGGCCGGCGGTCGGCCGCTTGCCGGTTTCTTGGATCGGATGAACCGGAAACTCGATGGCGATGCCGCCCGCTTCGCGAATGCCCTCGCGCAGGCGGTTGGCCAGTTCCAGATGATGGCGGTTGCAGGGCGAGAGATCGGAGCCCGTCTGCGCGATGCCAATGATCGGCCGGCCGGACTGGAGTTCTTCCTGGCTGAGCCCGAAATTCATGTATCGCTCGAGATAGAGCGCGGTCATGTCCGCATTGGCGGGATTGTCGAACCAAGCGCGCGAGCGCAGCTTGGTGTGCGCGCGGCCATGGGCGGCGTTGCCGTTCGGGCTGGTGAGTTCGGTGCTCATTGGGTCTTCTCCCCTTGGGGGTCCTTGCCCCTGGCCGCTCCGCTGGCGCAGGCGGCCGATCGGTCAGATCGTCGAAAATTTGAAGATGGAGCGGTGGCGGTAGGTCGCCCCCGCATCGAGACGCGCCGTCGGAAAGTCGGGCCGGTTCGGCGTGTCGGGATAAAGTTGCGGCTCCAGGCAGAAGGCGTCGCCCATGCGATAGGCGTGTCCGTTCTTGCCCGCCACCGTGCCGTTGAGGAAATTGCCGGAATAGAACTGGACGCCCGGCTGGTCGGTCCAGAGTTCCATCGCCCGGCCGCTCGCCTCGTCCTCGACCCGCGCGGCAAAGCGCGGCGCGTCCATCTTTCCACCATCGAGGCAGAAATTGTGGTCGTATCCCCGGCCGCGCAGGATCTGCTCGTGCGAGGCGTCGCGAACGCGCCCGCCGATCTCGGCCGGCGCCCGGAAGTCGAAGGGCGTGCCTTCGACCGGCGCGGGACCGCCTTCGGGAATCGAGCCGCCATCGATCGGCAGATAGGTCTCGGCCGCGATGCGTAGGCGATGCGATAGAACGCTCGCTGGCTCGGTGGCGCCGCCGAGGTTGAAATAGGCGTGGTTGGTAAGGTTTACGACGGTCGGGCGATCGCTCACCGCCTCAAAGTCGAGTTCCAGCTCGCCGGCCCGGAGCCGGTAGGTCACGCGCGTGTCGAGCGTACCGGGAAAGCCGGCCTCGCCGTCCGCACTCTGCCGCGCGAAGGTGACGAAGGGATCGGCCTCGTTACCCAGCGCCTCGATCCGCCAGACGCGCTGGTCGAACCCATCCGCGCCGCCATGCAGCGCGTTGGCGCCGTCGTTCGGCGCAATTTCGACGGTGTGGCCGTCCAGATCGAAGCGACCCTTGGCGATGCGGTTGGCATAACGGCCGATCGTGGCGCCGAAGAAGCTGCGATGCTCGACATAGCCGGCCAGATCGTCATGGCCGAGCACGATGTCGCCCGTCGTCCCGCCGCGATCCGGCGCATGCAAAGCCTGTAGCGTCGCGCCATAGGTCAGGACGCGCGCTTCCAGGCCGCCCGCCCGCAGCGTGATGATCTCGACCGTCTCGCCCGAGGCAAGCACGCCGAAGGGCGCGCGAGACACCGCATCCGCCATGAGCTCAATCCTCGATGAAGGCTTCGACGCCGTGACGGCGGCCGAGCAGGAAGGCGTCCGCCACGTGCTGAAGCGGCGACAGGTCGACGTCGAGCGCGCCGGTTTTGGTCATTTCCACGAAGCGCCGGTAGAGGCCGACATATTCGGCATCCGCCTCGTCCACCTGCGGCGCGTCGTCGATGAAGAGCTTCTTGCCGCCCTCGCGCAGGCTGAGGCGGCCCATGTCGGTCTCGACGTGAATGTTCCAGGTTTCGCCGCCTGTCTCGCGCCAGTCGAACTCGGCGCGGATCGGCGTGCCGACCGCATCGGTGAACTCGAGATCGGCAGCGATCGGCGCGGCGCGGTTCTCGGGAAAGGACAGGTCTGAGCGCAGGAGAAACATCGGACGCGGCAGGATGGCGGTCACGATCGACAGCGCGTTGATGCCGGGATCGAAGACGCCGAGGCCGCCGGGCTGCCAGATCCAGTCCTGGTTCGGATGCCACTTGCGGACGTTTTCCTTCCACTCGACATGCACCGAGCGGATTTCGGCGTCCGCCAAAAAGGCGCGCGCCGGCGCAACGGCGGAGGCCTCGCGCGAATGCCACGTGGCGAACAACGTGACGCCCTTCTGCCTGGCGAGGGAGACGAGCGGCGCGATCTCGCTGACCGTGGCGCCCGGAGGCTTTTCCAGCATCACATGCTTGCCGGCCCGCAGCGCGGCCTCGGCCTGGGCGTTGCGGCCCTGCGGCGGGGTGCAGAGCGACACGGCGTCGATCTCGGAGCCCATACCGGCGAGCAGCGCGTCGACGTCAGGGAAAGACGGCAAACCATCGATCGATGCGTTACGGCTGGCGATGGCGACGAGATCGACGCCCTCGACCTTGGCGATCGATGGAACGTGCTGGTCGCGGGCGATCTTGCCGAGGCCGACAATGGCGGTGCGAAGCGTCATCGATCGACCCTCAGAGCGCCTTGACCGACACCGGCGTCTCGGCCGCCGTGGCAAGCGTGTTGACCAGCGGCAGGCGGAAGGGGCGCGCCTCGATCTCGAACCGGTCGCCGTCCTGCGTCTTCACGCCGTCGGTGACGGAGAGCGTCGCCGTGCCGAAGAAGTGGACGTGCAGATCGCCAGGGCGGCGGAACAGATCGTACTTGAAATGGTGATGCTCGAGATTGCGGATCGAATGCGACATGTTCGCCTCGCCCGACACGAAGGGCTTGTCGAACACGACCTCCTCTCCGCGCAGGATGCGCGACGAGCCTTCGACGCCCTCCGGCAATTCTCCGACCAGAAGCTCCGGGCCGAGCGAGGCCTGACGCAGCTTGGAATGGGCGAGCCAGAGATAGTTGCCGCGCTCGGTCACATGGTCCGAGAACTCGTTGGCGAGGCAATAGCCGAGGCGGAAGGGCGTGCCGTCGGGGCCGATCAGGTAGATGCCGGCAAGCTCGGGCTCCTCGCCGCCATCCAGCGCGAAGGCGGGCGAGCTCAGCGCCTCGCCGGGGCCGACAAGGCAGGAGCCGTCGCCCTTGTAGAACCATTCGGGCTGCGCGCCGACCTGCCCCTCGGCCGGCTTGCCGCCCTCGACGCCGAGGCGGAACATCTTCATGGAATCGGTGACATGCTCGCCCGCCGCCGACTTGTGCATCTTGTCGCGACCGTCGGCGGAGCCGAGATGCGTGAGACCCGTTCCGGCGACGATGAAATGCGCGGGGTCGGCATGATGGATCGGCAGGCCGATGCGCCCTTCCGCCAGAGCGGCATCGAGATCCACCCCCTCGCCGCGCCCGGCGGCATTCACCGTGGCCGCAAGGGTGGCGCCGTTTCCGATGGCCGCATTCGCCAGATCGTAGACCGAGGCATATCCCGGAACGACATAGGCCGCGCCATCGTCATCGCTTGCCACGACGGCCAGCGCGCCACCGAGTTTCACCTGGAGAAGTCGAAGTGCCATCGCGGTTCGATCCGTTGGGTCGGGAGGTAGCCGAGTTCGCACCGCTGTGTCCCACTCCAACGCGGCGCCAATTGTCTGCGTTATTTCGAACCGTTCCATCCTTGTCAATGAGACGCACCACCGCTCCGCCGATGGCAAGGGAGAATTCGTCGCTGCACCGCAAAAGAGGCTGACAGAGGGTCTCGGGCCCGACGCTGGACAAGGTCCGGCCGGCACCGTAACCAACCCATCCAATCCCTCGACCAGAGCGGGCAAGCCGAGATGAAACCGCAGTCCGTCGCCCTCCACCAACCCATGCTCGCGTCGTGGCGAACGCATGTGAAGGCGACCTTCGCGCTCGGCCTGCCGCTGGTCGGCGCGCAGCTCGCGCAGATTTCGATCAACGTCACGAACACGGTGATGATCGGCCAGCTTGGCGCGGCGGAACTAGCCGCCGCCGTACTGGCGACGCAAACGTTCTACGTCTTCTGGATGTTCGGCTCGGGCTTCGCCTATGCCGTCATGCCGTTGGCCGCCGCCGCGCATGGCAATGGCGACACGCGGGCCGTACGCCGATCGGTCCGCATGGGGCTGTGGGTCGTGGCTCTCTTCAGCCTCCTCGTGATGGTTCCCCTCTGGTTCACGGAGGCGATCCTCGTAGCGCTCGGCCAGGAGCCCGGCATCGCGGCGCAGGCCGGCGCCTATGTGCGCGTGCTCCAATGGTCGATGCTGCCTTATCTCTCCACCTTCGTGCTGCGCTCCTATCTCAGCGCACTGGAGCGGCCGAGCGTCGTGCTTGGCATCACGCTGCTCGGCGCCGGGCTCAACGCCGTGTTTAACTATGTCCTGATCTTCGGCCATTTCGGCGCGCCGGCGCTGGGGCTCACTGGCTCGGGCATCGCCTCGGTCGGCACGTCCATCGTCACGCTCCTGCTTCTCGTCGCCTACACGAGGCGCGCGCGCGGGCTCGAGGTCTTCGAACTCTGGCGTCGCTTCTACGCGCCGGACTGGGCGGCGTTTTTCGAGGTGCTGCGGCTCGGCTGGCCGATCGGCGCGACGATCCTTGCGGAGGTCGGCCTCTTCACCGCCGCGTCCATCATGATGGGCTGGATCGGCACGCTGGAACTCGCCGCGCATGGCATCGCGCTGCAGCTCGCATCGATTTCGTTCATGATCCCGCTCGGTCTTGCCAGCGCCGCAACGGTGCGGGTCGGCACCGCCTTCGGTCGGCACGACGCGGCCAATCTCGCCCGCGCGGCGCGCACGTCGCTGATCGTGGCGGGCGTCATCTCCTGCTCCGCCGCCGCCCTGTTCTGGGCCATTCCGACCGCTCTGATCGGCCTTTATCTCGACATGAGCCTGCCGAACGCGGAGGCTGTTCTCGCCGCGGCCGTACCACTGCTGGCGGTCGCCGCGGCCTTCCAGATCGTCGATTCGTTGCAGGTCACGGCCAGCGGCATCCTGCGCGGCATGAAGGACACCCGGCTTCCCATGTTCATCGCCGTCGCCAGCTACTGGCTGGTCGGAATGCCCATCGCCTACGGCCTTGCCTTCGGCCTTGGCTGGAACGGAACCGGGGTCTGGTGGGGCCTCGCGGCGGGGCTGCTCGTGGCCGCACTTCTCATGAGCGTGCGCTTCGCGATTCTCGAGACGCGGTGGCGAAAAGGCCTCGCGCAAACCGCTCTGGCTTGAGCGATCGGGCGACGGGGAGCCGTCGTGACAATTTCACAACTTCCCCTCTCCGGAATCTTTCTACATTAACTTTCGCTGCTCATCATGTGGTGCGGCGCGATACGAAGGACCGGGAGGTTGCCGGGGCATGGGGCTCCGATCAGCACCTTGGCCCATCGTATCGCCGGAATGGAAGCTGGCCTTTCCTCAGGCTGGATTCAGGAAGGGCGTAGAACATGCAGCATGCTGGCGGTCTTCAGGGCAAACGCGTCCTCGTCGTCGAGGACGAGTTCCTGGTCGCGCTGGATCTGGAATGCGAGTTGGAAGAGTCCGGCGCCGAGGTGACCTGCGCGAGCACGCTGGGACAGGCGACGGGTGTCGCCAAATCCGGCGCCTTCGACGCCGTGGTTCTCGATCTCAACCTGCATGGCGAAACGTCGTACCCGCTGGCGGACTATCTCGCCGCGAACGACGTGCCCTTTGTATTTCACACCGGTCAGGGCGAGCAGAGCATCCTGGCAAAGCGCTATCCCGGCGTCGCGGTCTGCAACAAGCCCTGCGACGGCCGAGTCCTTCTGAGGACGCTGGAATACGCGATGTCCGAGCACACAGGGGCTTCCGGCCAGTCAGCCTGAGCGTTTCCGCAAGCCGCCAGCGCAACCATTTCGGGGCCGACGAGTTCATTTGTCACAGTCGGCGCAGGAACGCTCCGACCCCACAGATGAACTGGAGCCCGACAGGATGAAGAAGACCCTTTTCGCCGCCGCTTCGCTGACGCTGCTCCTGGCCGGATCGGCCTTCGCCCAATCGTCCACGACGACCAATCCCGTGCCGGGCACGAGCGCAGGCGAAGAAAGCAAGATGCCGGCCGGCGCGGCTAGCAAGGTGACGACCACGACGGACGCAACGAGCGTCGATACCAAGGAGTCTGCCAGCAAAGTTCCGGTTCCCGGCAATGGCTCCGGTATAGACAGCACCGAGCCAGTTCGCCCGCCTGTGATCGGCACGGATGCGAATGCCGTTCCGAGCGACACGAGCAACCCGGTTCCCGGCACGAGTGCTGGCGAGAACAGCACCACGCCCGCTCGCTGAGGCCTAAATTCCCATACGAAAAGGGCGGCTCGTAAGCCGCCCTTTTTTTGTGCCTGCTGTTTGACATCGAAACCGATCGTCAATGAGAGGCGTGCGAGCCCTTCTCCGCGTTTCGCTTGCGCGTTTCGGCAGCCTTCTTCGCGGAGGCGGAACGCTCGACTGCGGTGCGCGAAGCCGAAGCTTTGCCACCCTTTTCGCCGCCCTTCTTGGACGAGTCGTGATTTTCGGGGTGGCCCCTGCCCGAGCCGCTCTTGTTCCCCCCGCCGCTTTCCTTGTTCACCGTCGCCCAGGCCCGGCGCTCGGCTTCCTTCTCGGGAACGCCACGCGCCTCGTAGCCCTCCGCGATGTGATCGGCCTTCCGCTCCTGCTTGTCGGTGTATTTCGACTTGTCGCCCCGGGGCATGGAGATCATCCTTTCAAGCCAAATTGAAAGACTTAATTCACGGCCGACGGGTGCGGTTCCCGCCCGGTGCTTGCGGGGCTATTCCATATTGGTGTGATGGCCGCGCATGGTCTCGCTGGAGACATGGAGCAGGCCCTTGAGCTTCAGCACCATGAGCTCGAACAGCACGAAAAGCGCGCCCTCGAAGAGCGAGCCCATGGGCAGCACGGAACTGGCTGTCTCGCCCTGATCGTCCGCCATGGTCTGAGCCGGGATGGTCAGCACGAAATCCGCCATGCCCGGCACGCGGCCCATGGGCTGCGCGGTCACCACGAGAACCCTGGCACCCGCCGCCTTGGCGACGCCGATCAGGGCGACTGACGTCGAGATCTCTCCGGGGCCGCAGACGACGAGAAAGAGGTCGCCGGGCCCGAGCGGTGGCACGGTCATGTCGCCCACTACCGACACGGAGCGTCCGAGATGGAAGAGGCGCATGGCGAAGCCCTTGAGCTGCAACCCCTCGCGCCCGCCGGCATAGGTGCAGACATGCCGGGCCTCAGCGATCATGCGGCAGGCCTGATCGACCTGCGTGTCGTCAATCCGCGAAACGGCGCCCGCCAGCTCGTCGATCGCGGTGCGATAAAGATCGGTCATGCTCTTCCTCCCTTAGACGATGCCGCCGCCGGAGCCCCGGGACGCCGGGCGCTCGGCCGAGACCTTGGCGCGATAACCGCTGGCGCGATAGGCCGCGATCGGATCGATCGCGCCACCGGCTTCCAGTCGTGCACGGGCGAGGATGGGTTCGACATCGAGCCGGAACCCGTCCTTGAGCGTTTCCGAGGCCATCACGGCGTCGTTCTCGTCCTGGAAGCCGGCGAGCGCCGCGCGGTCCACGAGAAGCGCCTGTGTATAGGCGCGGCGGATTTCCCCGGCTGTGCGGATCAGGCTTTCGATCGGGTCGGTGACGTTGTGCGACTGGTCGATCATGTAGGACGGATGCAGCGCATCCAGCCGCGCCCCGGCCCCAACCAGTTCGTTGAAGACGAGGAAGAGGCGGAACGGATCGATCGATCCCGCATCCAGATCGTCGTCGCCATACTTGGAGTCGTTGAAGTGGAAGCCGCCGAGCTTGCCGGTGTGAACGAGCCGCGAGACGATCTGCTCGATGTTCACGTTCGGCGCATGGTGGCCGAGATCCACGAGGCAGAAGGCCTTTTCGCCAAGCTCCACGGCGGTCAGATAGCTCGTGCCCCAATCCTGCACCACGGTGGAATAGAAGGCCGGCTCGTACATCTTGTGCTCGGAAAAGATGCGCCAATCCGCCGGGAGACCGGACACGATCTCCTTCATCGCGCCGAGATAGCGCTCGAAGGCGCGGCCGAGATCGCTCTGCCCGGGAAAGTTGGACCCGTCGCCGATCCACACCGTCAAAGCCTTGGAACCGATCGCCTCGCCAATCCCTACAGTTTCCAAATTGTGCTCAACAGCCTGGCGTCGCACAGCTACATCCGTATGGGACAGCGAACCATATCTGTACGAGTGTGGTTGGTTCGGATCGTCAGGATGATCCTGAAACGTATTGGAATTCATCGCATCAAAGCCGAGGCCCAGCTCCTCGGCCTTAGCGCGGAGATCGGCGGGGTCGGCCTTGTCCCAAGGAATGTGAAGCGAGACGGTCGGCGTCGCGCGGCCGAGATCGTTGATCACCGCGCAGTCGTCCAGCTTCTCGAAAATGCCGCGTGGCTCGCCGGTGCCGGGGAAGCGGGCAAAGCGCGTGCCGCCCGTCCCAACGCCCCAGGAGGGAACGGCGACCGTGAAGGCCGAGACCTTGCGCGTCACCTCGTCGATGGAGATGCCGCGCCGGTCGAGGCGCGCGCCGAGCGCGGCGTAATCCTCGTCGAGCGCCCGGCGGCGGGTCTCGTTGCTCTTGTCGATAATGACGCGATCGATGCGCGAAGCCATGCGCTGTCCTCCCCGTTGCGAAAGCATCCGGTAGCGTCCTCCGGCCGCCGGATGCGTCTTATCCGTTTGCGTCAGCGTGTGAACGAGATCTGGTTGCCCGCGTCCACGTTGACGATATTGCCTGTGGACTTGGCCGACAGTTCGCTCGACAGGAAGTAGACGGCCTCCGCAATGTCCTCGGGAAAGACCGAGCGCTTCAGGAGCGAACGCTGGCGGTAGTGCTCCTCGAGCTGCGCCTCGTCGATCTTGGAAGAGGCGGCGCGCTGCTCGCGCCATTCGCCATTCCAGATCTTGGAACCGCGCAGCACCGCGTCGGGGTTCACCGTGTTCACGCGAATGCCCGCATCCGCTCCCTCCAGCGCGAGGCAGCGGGCGAGATGAATCTCGGCCGCCTTCGCCGTGCAATAGGCGGAGGCGCCGGCCGAGGCCGCGAGCCCGTTCTTGGAGGCGATGAACACGATGGCACCGCCGAGTTTCTGGCGCCGGAACAAGCGGAAGGCCTCGCGCGAAACGAGAAAATAGCCCGTCGCCAGGATGTCGATATTGCGGTTCCAGACTTCCAAAGTCGTGTCCTCGACCGGCGAGGCCGAGGCGATGCCGGCATTGGACACGAGAATGTCGAGCCCGCCGAACTCCGTCACGGCCTCAGCGAAGGCGGAGGCGACGGCGTTCTCGTCCGTCACATTGGCCAAAACCCCGCGCACCTGATCGGCGCCGAAGCGTTTGGCGAAGTCGGCCCTGGCCGCGTCGAGTGCGCCGGCATCGATATCGGCGAGAACCACGCAAGCCCCCTCGCCCATCAGCCGCTCGGCCGTGGCGCGGCCGATGCCACCGGCACCGCCCGTCACGAAGGCGACGCGCCCGGCAAGCGACTTGGGCTTGGGCATACGCTGGAGCTTGGCCTCTTCCAGAAGCCAATATTCGATGTCGAAGGCTTCCTGCTCGGGCAGGCCCTGATAGGTGTCGACGCCCGATGCCCCGCGCATGACGTTGATGGCGTTGACGTAGAATTCCGAGGCGATGCGCGCGGTCGCCTTGTCCTTGGCGAACGAGATCATGCCGACGCCCGGCACGAGATAGATCACCGCGTTGGGATCGCGAATGGCCGGGCTGTTATCGTGCCGGCAGCGCTGGTAATAGGCGCGGTAGCCCTCACGATAGGTCTCGACGGCCCCATCCAGGCCAGAGACCAAAGCATCGAGATCGCCGTCGTAGGACAGGACGAGGGGGCGGATCTTGGTGCGCAGGAAATGGTCGGGGCAGGACGTGCCGAGCGCGGCGAGTTCCTCCAAGCGCTGCGAGCCGACGAATTCGAGCACGGCGGACGAATCGTCGAAATGGCCGATCTTGCGCTCTTCGGTGCCGATGCGGGCGCGGATTTCGGGCATCAGCCGCGCGGCGACGCGCAGACGCTCATTCGCCTCGCGCGGGGCGACCTTCTCGCCGCCGAAGGCCGGCTTGCCGGAAAGCTTGCCGTCGAACCATTCGATGGCGCGATTGATGATGCGCAGCGTCGTCTCGTAGCTGTCCTTGGCCGTGTCGCCCCAGGTGAAGAGCCCGTGGCTTTCGAGCACGACGCCCTTGGCGCTTGGGTTTTCGGCGGCAAAGCGCGACAGGTCGAGGCCGAGCTGGAAGCCGGGCCGGCGCCAGGGCAACCAGCCGATCTCTTCGCCATAGATCTCCCGCGTCAACTCGCGCGAGCGCCCCGTCGCGGCGATGGCGATCACCGCGTCAGGGTGCATGTGGTCGACATGGGCGTAGGGAAGATAGGCGTGCAGCGGCGTGTCGATCGAGGAGGCGCGCGGGTTGAGGTTGAAGGTGCAGTGGCTGAGCAGCCCCACCATCTCGTCTTCCTGCGCCTCGCCCTTGTAGAGGCCGCGCAGCTGTTCGAGCTTCGACTGGTAGAGCGTCGCGAAGCCGTCAAGCTTCATCGTGCCGACATCGCCGCCCGAGCCCTTGACCCAAAGCACGGTGACGGTCTCGCCCGTCAGCGGGTCGCGCTCTTCGACCTTGGCCGAGGTGTTGCCGCCGCCATAATTGGTGATTCGCTTGTCGGAACCCAGCAGGTTGGAGCGATAGAGCAGCCGCTCGGGCTCGCTCATGCCGGCCGCCTTCGCGTCGTCCCAGCGGTTTTCCAGAAGCGTGATGGTCATGGGTGGGGCCTCCTCTCCGGCGATCGCGATGCCCGTCGCGACGGCGCGAACCATCCGCCGAAGCGAGAAGCCTGTCAACCAAATCGATCAACTTCAATCATATGGCATTGCACAATGAGCGAAATTGATCGAACGTGATTGACAAGCGGATCGGAACATTCGAACCTCGGTTTCAGGAGGAACGGGAATGCACGAGCGGGAACGCCACCGCATGATCCTGAGCGCCATCGAAGGGCGCTCGGTCGCGACCGTTCAGGACTTCGCGGCGCTCACCGGCGCGTCGGAGGCCACGATCCGGCGCGACATCGCGCTTCTCGACGAGCAGAAGAAGCTGCGGCGCGTGCGCGGCGGGGCCGAGGCGCTGCGGGCGCCGCTTCCGCGCGCCGTCTCGGCCGAGAGCTTCGGCACGCTTCAGGCGCGCAACGCACCCCAAAAACTCGCGATCGCGCGCGAAGCCGCACGGCTCTGCGCCGACGATGATTCCATCATCATCAACGGCGGCACCACCACCTTCGGCATGGTCCACTATCTCACCGGCCAGAGACTTCAGATCCTGACCAACTCCTTCCCGATCGCCGAGCATCTGCTCCAGCATTCCAAGGCAAGCGTGCTGCTGCCGGCCGGGGCCGTCTATCGCGAGCAGGGCCTGATCCTTTCGCCCTTCGAAGCGGACGGGATCGCGCATTTCCGCGCAAGGCGCATGTTCATGGGCGCGCAGGGCATCTCGCCGCTGGGTTTCGCCGAGTCGGACCCGCTCATCATCCAGTCCGAGCAGCGGCTGATGCGACAGGCGGACGAGCTGGTGATCCTTGCCGACGCCTCGAAATTCGACGACCGGTCGAGCTTCATCATCGCGCCGCTGGAGCGGGCCGACCTTTTGATCACCGACGAACGGATCGACGACCGCGCCGCCGCCATGGTGGAGGCAGCCGGGCTTCGCCTCGTGGTCGCGCAACTGGAGCCGAGGACCGAGGCATGAGCGAAACGGATCTCGAAACCTATGCCTTCCGAATGCAGCTCCACCCGGGCCAGGCCGAGACATACCGCGCGCGTCACGACGTCATTCCGGCCGACCTCGTGGCGCTGCTGCGCGAGGCCGGGGTCCGCGACTATTCCATCTTCCTCGACCCCGAGTCCCATGCGCTCTTCGCCATCCTGAAGCGCCCGAAGATCCATGGCATGGAGGACCTGCCGAGCCATCCGGCGATGCAGCGCTGGTGGGCGGGCATGGGCGACATCATGGACACCCATCCCAGCAACGAGCCGGTCAGCGTACCGCTCGTCGCCATGTTCCACATGGACTGAGCCATGAGCGAGGCGCCCCGTTTTATCGCCGTGGTCGATATCGGCAAGACCAATGCCAAGATGGTGCTGCACGATCTTAACGAACGGCACGACCTTGCCGTGCGCTCGCTCCCCAACGCGCCGCGCCGGGACGGGCCTTATCCGCATTATGATACTGACGCGCTTTTCGCCTTCATCCTGGAGAGCCTGACGGAGTTCGCGGCGGCGCATCCGATCGACGCGATCTCGATTACGGCCCACGGCGCCTCCGCCGTGCTGATCGGCGAGCACGACCTCGCGCTCCCCGTCCTGGATTACGAGGCCGCGCTGGAAGGCGTGGAGGGCTACGAGACGTTGCGGCCGCCCTTCTCCGAAACGCTCTCGCCGCCGATGGCGAACGGGCTCAATGTCGGCCGCCAGCTCTTCTGGCTCCAGGCGCGCTTTCCCGAGCGCTTCGCAAAGGCCCGGCACATCCTCACCTATCCCCAATACTGGGCCTTCCGCCTGACCGGCATCGCCGCCTGCGAGCCAAGCTCGCTCGGCTGCCACACCGATCTCTGGGCGCCGGAGCGGGGTGACTTCTCCTCGCTCGTGGATCGGGCCGGCTGGCGGCCGCTCTTCGCGCCGCTGCGCCGCCCGTTCGACGTGCTCGGCCCTCTCAAGCCGGAATGGGCCGAGCGGATCGGGCTGGCCGGGCGCGAAATTCCCGTGCTATGCGGCATTCACGATTCCAACGCGTCGCTTCTGCCGCATCTCCTCGCCCTGCCCGCGCCCTTCGCCGTGGTGTCCACCGGCACCTGGGTGGTGAGCTTCGCGATCGGCGGTCGCAAGACCGCGCTGGATGCCTCGCGCAACATGCTGGCCTATGTCGACGCCTTCGGGCGGCCCGTTCCATCGGCGCTGTTCATGGGGGGCCGCGAGTTCGACATTCTGACCGACCGGGCGCCCGCGCCGCCGGACGAGGCCGCCCTCGCTCGCGTGATCGAGCAAGGGTTGATGGTTCGGCCGCCCATCGTGCCGAACACTGGCCCGTTTCCGGATGGCAAGGGCGACTGGAGCGAGCCGGCGGAAGACCTTTCGGCGATGGTGCGAACGGCTGCGGCCAGCCTCTACGTGGCGCTGATGACGACGGAGAGTCTGGCCTTGATCGGAGCGAACGGGCCGATCGTGGTGGAAGGCCCGTTCGCGCGCAACCTGCCCTTCCTTCGCGCGCTGGGGCAGCTGACCGACCGCCCGATCTTCGCGCCAACGGACGGCACGGGCACCAGCGCGGGTGCGGCGCTTCTTGCATTGGGGCCGGAGGTCGCGGTCGCTGGCCGTCCCACTGAGCAGCCCGTTGATCTCGTCCCGATCATGGGCCTCGACGCCTATGCCGCCAAGTGGCGAAACGCACTGGCCGAACAGGGAGACGCGCTGCCATGACCCATCCCGCTCTCGGCGCGCGCCCTCGCCCAGTGGAGCCGCTTCCCGCCGGCGGGCCGGCTCTGGAACTCATCCTGTGCGGCCCGCGCGAGTCCTTTCGATGGGCGACGCACGACTATCCCCATCACCTCGCCAAATGGCACTGCCATCCCGAATACGAGCTGCATCTGATCCGGGAAAGCACCGGGCGGATGATGATCGGCGACCATGTCGGCGCCTTCGAGCCCGGAAGCCTGATCCTGACCGGGCCGAACCTGCCGCACAATTGGGTAAGCGCCATCGAGCCGGGCGCGAGCCTGCGCGAGCGCGACGTGCTGGTGCAGTTCACAGGCGAAATCGCCGACACGCTGTCGCATGCCTTCCCCGAATTCGCCGAGGTCGGCGCGCTTCTGGAGGAGGCAGCCTTCGGCGTCGAGTTCACCGGCGAGACGGCGGCGCTAGGGCGCAAGAAACTTTGCGAGATCGGAACGCTGGAAGGGCCGCGCCGGCTTCTCGCCTTTCTCGACCTGATGGCGACACTTGCGGCAGGCCGAGGTGACCGGCGCACCCTGTCGCGCTGCGCCCCGGCGCTGGGGCTGCACACGCCCGCCTCCCGCAAGTTGGAACGGGTGATCGGTTTTCTGGCGGTGGAATTCCGGCGCGACATCACGCTGTCAGAAGCGGCCGCCATCTGCACGATGGAGGCGACGGCCTTCTCACGTTTCTTCAAGCATCAGACCGGGCACAACTTTTCGGCCTATGTGAACCATCTGCGCGTGCAGGCCGCCTGCCAGCTCCTGGCAGCCACCGACAAATCGGTGACCGAGATCTGCTTCGAGACCGGCTTCAACAACACGGCCAATTTCAACCGCCGATTCGCTGCGGTCTGCGGCGAGACGCCGAGCGCCTACCGCGCCGGCGCACGCCGCATCCAGCGCTCCTCGTTTCGCGAGACGGAGGCAGCATGATGCCAGAAATGCCAAGAAAGTTTGGAACCTCGCCGGATTCCGCGTCGCCTGCTGCGCCATCACTGCATAGCATCCATTCCAGAAACGCATGACAGCGAGAGGTCTTCGGATGTCGTCCGCCGCTTCCATTCCCACGATCGACCCTTCCAACATCAGCGCGCTGGTTCTCGAAGAGAAGGACCGGCTGTCGCTTCGCGACTTTCCCGTGGACGAGCCGCTCGGGCCCCATGACGTGCGAATCGCGATCCACACTGTCGGCATCTGCGGGTCGGACGTTCACTACTTTACGCACGGCGCCATCGGCCCCTTCGTGGTGCGCGAGCCGATGATCCTCGGCCACGAGGCGTCCGGCATCGTGACCGAGACCGGCTCGGCGGTGACGACGCTGAAAGCCGGCGACCGCGTCTGCATGGAGCCCGGCATCCCGAACCCGAACGGGCGCGCGACCCGCCTCGGCCTCTACAATCTCGACCCCGACGTGCGCTTCTGGGCGACGCCGCCGATCCATGGCGTTCTGCGCCCGAGCGTCGTCCACCCCGAAGCCTTCACCTTCAAGCTGCCGGACAATGTCTCCTTCGCCGCCGCCGCGATGGTGGAGCCGCTTGCCGTCGGCGTTCACGCCGTGACCAAGGCCAAGGCCGCGCCCGGCCATGTCGCGGTGGTCGTCGGCGCCGGGCCGATCGGCCTCGTCACCGTTCTCGCCGCGCTGGCCGGCGGCTGCGCGCATGTGATCGTCTCCGACGTCGACGACACCAAGCTCGACATCGCCCGCACGCTGGGCTCGGTCTCGACCGTGAACGTCGCGCGCGAGGACCTGGCAGAGGCGGTGAAGGCGCGCACCGACGGTTGGGGCGCCGACGTGATTTATGAATGCGCGGGGTCGGAACGGGCCATCGCAAGCATTTTCGAGCCGCTCTGCCCCGGCGGGGTGGTGGTCTTCGTCGGCATCCCGTTGAAGCCGGCGAGCTACGACGTGTCGGCCGCGATGCTGAAGGAAGCGCGGGTCGAGCACGTCTTCCGCTACGCCCATGTGTTCCCGCGCTGCGTCGCCATGCTCGCCTCGGGCGCCATCGACGTGTCGCCTCTGATCACCCGGACCTATCCGTTCGAGCGGAGCGTCGAGGCCTTCCAGGACGCGGCCTCCGCGCCCAAGGGCCAAGTGAAGATGCAGATCACCATGGGCCTACCCGGAGAATAAGGCGCTTCGCCACTACGATCGGATGTCTACGCTTTGGGAGGAGCAAGGATGGGTTTCGAAGGAAAGACGGTGATCGTCACCGGGGCCGGCAAGGGCATCGGGCGGCGCACCGTGGAGCTTCTCACCGAGCGCGGCGCGGAGGTCGTCGCCCTGTCGCGCTCGCAGGCCGATCTCGATCGGCTGGCGGGTGAGACCGGCGCGCGGGGTCTGGCCGTCGATCTGGCGGACGCGACTGCCACGCGCGCTGCGGTGGCCGAAGCTCTGCCGGCCGACTTGCTCGTCAACTGCGCGGGCATCAACATTCTCGAGCCCTTCCTGGAGATGAAAGACGAGTCCTTCGACACGGTCCAGGCGGTGAACGTGCGCGCCGCCGCCATCGTCTCGCAGGTCTTCGCGCGCGACCTCGTGGCCCGCAAGACGCCGGGCGCGATCGTCAACGTTTCCTCCATCTCGTCCTTCCTCGGGTTTCGCGACCATGCCGCCTATTGCGCCTCCAAGGGCGCTATGGACGGGCTGACGCGCGTCATGGCCAACGAGCTCGGTCCCCTCGGCATCCGCGTCAATTCCGTGGCCCCCGGCATCACGCTGACCGACCTCGCCCGCGCCGCCTGGGAGGCGCCGGAAAAGGGCGGTCCGATGCTCGCTCGCACGCCGCTCGGCCGCTTCGCCGAGACGGGGGACGTCGCCGAGGTGATCCTGTTCCTCCTAAGCGATGCCAGCGCCATGCTGACCGGCGTGACGTTGCCGATCGACGGAGGCTTCCTTGCCAACTGAAGCCTCCCCCATCGTCGCGCTGCGCGGCATCGAGAAGAGCTTCGGCCCGGTCGCCGTGCTGCGCGGGGTCGATTTCGACCTCTTCGCCGGCGAGGTCCATGCGCTGATGGGCGAGAACGGCGCCGGCAAGTCCACCATGATCCGGCTGATGTCCGGCGCCCACCAGCCCAACAAGGGCGCGGTGGAGGTGAATGGCGCGGCGGTGCGCTTTTCCGGCCCCGGCGAGGCCAAGGCGGCGGGCATCGCGGTGGTGCATCAGGAATTGCTGCTCTTCCCGGCCATGACGGTGGCGGAGAACATCTTTCTCGGCCACGCGCCGCGCACCAGGGCGGGGCTTCTCGACTGGAACGAGATGCGCCAGCGCGCCCGCGCCCTTCTCGACCGGCTCGACTGCCCCGATCTCGACGTGGACGAAAAGGTCTCGCGCCTCTCGGTCGCCAACCGTCAGCGCGTCGAGATCGCCCGCGCCCTGTCGCGCGACGCCCGCGTCTTGATTATGGACGAGCCGACGGCGGCGCTGGCCGAGGCCGACGTGCGCCGTCTGCTCGACGTCGTGCGCTCGCTGCGCCGCGAGGGCGTCGGCATCGTCTATGTCAGCCACCGGATGAACGAGATCTTCGAGATCGCCGACCGCATCACGGTTCTGCGCGACGGCAAGACGATCGACACGCGGGCCGCCAGCGAGGCGACCGAAGCCACGCTCGTCTCGATGATGGTCGGCCGCGAGATCGACCAGCTATTTCCAAAAGACACGATCACCCCCGGGGAGACGGTGCTGGAGGTGCGCAACCTCGCCCATGCCGGCAAGATCCAGGATGTGAGCTTTTCCGTGCGGGCGGGCGAGATCCTCGGCATTGCCGGCCTCGTCGGCTCAGGCCGGACGGAGCTGGCTCAGACGATCTTCGGCGTGACGCCGGCGACAGCGGGCGAAATCCTGATCGACGGCAAGCCCGTCACCGTCTCCAACGTGCGCGAGGCCATCGCCCATCGCATCGCCTATGTGCCGGAGGATCGCGCGCAGCATGGGCTGGTGCGCCCGCAGACCATCCGCGAGAACGTCTCCATGGCGATCATCGACCGCTTGACGCGGCGGGGCATCGTCGACACGGCGCGCGAGACCGAGATCGCCAGCGACGCCATTCGCCGCTTCGCCATCCGCGCGCGTGGCCCCGCCCAAGTCGTCGCCCAGCTGTCGGGCGGCAACCAGCAGAAGGTGGTGATCGCCAAATGGCTCGCCACCGATCCGCGCATCCTCATTCTCGACGAGCCGACGCGCGGCGTCGATGTCGGCGCCAAGACCGAGATTCACAAGCTGATGAACCAACTCGCCGCCCAAGGGCTCGCCATCGTCATGATCTCCAGCGAACTGCCCGAGGTTCTGGGCATGAGCGACCGGGTCCTGGTCATGAACGGGGGGCGCATGTCCGCCATCCTGCCGCGCGCCGAGGCGACGCCTGAAACCGTGGGCGCGGCCATGATGACAGGGCACGCGGCATGAACGGCCCGTCGCTGTCGCGCCGCCTGTCCGGCTCGGGCCAGGAAATCCTGCTGCTCCTGGCCATCGTCGCGCTGTTTCTGGTGGTTGGCTGGGTCAACCCGCGCTTCGTCTCGCAGAACAACCTCACCTCGATCTTCGTCGGCAACGCCTATATCGCGGTGGCCGCGATCGGCATGTCGATGGTCATCATCTCCGGCCATATCGACGTGTCGGTCGGCGCGCTGATCGGGGTGCTGGCAACGATCAGCGGCCTTCTCGTCACCAACGGCTATCCCGTCTGGCTCGCGTGGCTCCTGCCTGTCCTGATCGGCGGCGCCGTAAACGCCGTGCTCGGAGCGGTGATCGCCTATCTCAAGGTGCCGTCGATCATCGCGACGCTCGGCATGCTGTCGATCCTGCGCGGCGGGCTCATCACGGCAACCGGCGGCGCCTGGATCTCCGGCCTGCCGCCGGGCTACCAGCTCGCCCAGTTCCGGCTTTTCGACATTCCCTCCCCCGTCTGGTTCATGGTGGGCATGACGATCGTCGCCGCGTTCCTCCTGCGCAGCACCGCCTTCGGTCGCTCGATCTACGCGGTCGGCGGCAACGGCGAGGCGGCGGAGGCCGAGGGCATTCCCTACAACCGGACCATCGTGAAGGTCTTCACCCTCCACGGCATGATCGCCGGCGTCGCGGCCATCCTGTTCGCTACGCAGCTGCAGGTCATCCAGTCCACCGTGCCGAACGGGCTGGAGCTCATCATCATCACCGCGTCCGTCGTCGGCGGCGTTTCGATCCTGGGCGGCATCGGCACGGTGACGGGCTCGACGCTCGCCGCCATCCTGTTCGCGGCGATCGGCTCTTCGCTGATCTTCCTCAACGTCTCGGCCTACTGGCTGCGCGCCGTTCAAGGCATTCTCATCCTCGGCACCGTGCTCATCGACATGGCGCGGCGCGGGCGAACCGGCTGAGGAGGACCGATCATGACCCTTCGCTCCCTTCTTCGCCACGACGCGCTTCTGGCGCTCATCCTCGCCCTCGCCCTCGCGGTGCTGGCGATCGACAACGAGCGCTTCTTCACCGCCGCCAACCTCCTCAATCAGGGCCGGCTGATGACGGAGGTCGGGCTGATCGCTGTCGTGATGACCTTCGTCATCATCACCGGCGGCATCGATCTCTCGGTCGGCTCGATCCTCGGCCTTTGCGCCATCCTGGTCGGCGTGTTCTGGAAGACGCTGGGCCTGCCGCTCCCGGTCGCGATGGCGCTCTGCCTCGTGGTCGGCACGGTGGCGGGCTTTCTCAACGGCTGGATCATCACCCGCTTTCGTGTGCCACCGCTGATCGCGACGCTGGCGACGCTGGCGCTATATCGCGGGCTTGCCGAGGGCATCAGCCAGGCGCAGTCGATCCGCGGCTATCCCTCCTGGTTCTTCGTCCTGGGACAGGGCAATTTCCTCGGCATCCCGACGCAGCTCTGGCTCCTAGGCCTCGTCGCCATCGTCGGCTTCTTCATCCTGCGCTTCACCGCCTTCGGCCGCGCGACCTACGCGATCGGCAACAACGAGATGGGCGCGGAGTTTTCCGGCATCGACGTCACCCGCACCAAGCTCCTGATCTATTCGGCCTCGGGCTTCGTCTCGGCGCTCGCCGCCCTCGTCTTCGTCTCGCGCGTCTCCACCACGCGCTCGGACATGGGCACCGGCATCGAGCTCGACGTCATCACCGCCGTGGTGCTGGGCGGCACTTCGATCTTCGGCGGGCGCGGCCTCGTGGTCGGCACGCTGATCGGCCTGTGTCTCGTGCAGGTTCTCAAGAACGGCCTCGCGCTTTCGGGCGTGAAGGGCGACGGGACGATCGTCATCATAGGCTTCGTGCTGATCGCCGCCGTTCTGATCTCCAATCTCCTCAAGCGCTATTCCAGCGATTGAGAGACCGAATGCCGGCCCTTTGGGAGAAGGGTCGGAGCCATGACATCAACAGGGAGGACTCACCCCATGCGCACGCTTCTCGCCCTTCTTCTGGGCACCAGCCTTCTCTCGGCCCCGGCCATGGCGCAGAGCGCCTGGACCGGCGGCGACGGCGCCCCGGCCAATCCGCTGGCCTGCGACGCCTCGGTGACGCCGGTTCCGCCCGGCGAGTACAATGGCGGCTCGCCGACCGGCGCGCCGGACCGCAAGGGCAAGCCGCTCAAGGTCGTGGATATTCCGAAGCTCGTCGGCGTCGGCTATTTCAACTCGACCTCGCAGGGCATTCAGGAAGCGGCCAAGGAGACGGGTTCGATGACCGTCACCACGGACGGTCCGACCAAGGCCAATATCGACGAGCAGATCACCTTCATCGACAACTACATCACGTCGGGCGTCGACGGCATCCTGTTCGCCGCCAACGACCCGGTCGCCATCGCGCCTGTTCTGAAGCGCGCGCTGGAAGCGGGCATCAATGTGGTGGGCTACGACGCCGACGCGGAAGCCGACGCGCGCCAGTGGTTCGTCAACCAGGCGCAGCCGAACGGCGTCGCCAAGGCGTTGCTCGATCAGCTCGCCTCGGAAGTCGGCGAGGACGCGTCCTTCGCCATCGTCACCTCCACCTTCACGACGCCCAACCAGTCCCGCTGGATCAGCGAGATGCAGGGCTATGCCGAGAAGTGCCATCCGAAGCTGAAATTCCTGGAGACGGTGGAAGCGCAGGAGGACAACATCCTGTCCTTCAACCAGGCGCAGACGCTCATCAATAAATATGGCGACGAGCTGAAGGGCATTCTCGGCATGACCTCGGTGGCGACGCCGGCCGCCGCCGAAGCGGTTCAGCAGAACAAGCTCTGCGGCAAGGTCTCGGTGGTGGGCCTCGCCCTGCCCAACGCGATGAAGCCCTACATCAACGGCGACTGCATCAAGTCCACCGTGCTTTGGTCCACCGTCGATCTCGGCTATGCCGCCGGCCTTGCCATGCGCGCGGTCGCAGACGGCACGCTGAAGCCGGGGGATACGAGCTTCAAGGCCGGGCGCCTGGGCGACCTGCAGGTCGTCAACCAGAGCCAGATCCTGCTCGGCGCGCCGAAGATCTTCACCAAGGCCGACATCAACAATTTCGACTTCTGATCAAGACGCGGCGCGGCTCTTTAGGGCCGCGCCGTTCCCCGCTCAGTCCGACGGCTCGACATCGCCGCGATGCTGAAGCCAGCGGGCAAGGAGCAAGCAGAGAAACGCCCAAGCCGCCCCGGCGCACCAGCCGGCCAGAACGTCGGTCGGGTAATGCACGCCGAGATAGACCCGGCTCGCGCCGATCAGGAGCGTCAGCGCCACCGCCACCCCGATGAAATAGGCGCGCATCACGAAGCGCTTTTCCGTTCGCGCCAGAAGCGCGCCGAGCGTGAGATAGGTCACGGCCGAGAGCATGGCATGGCCGCTCGGGAAGGACAGGCTATGCACATCCACGAGATGGCCGACGACATCCGGTCTCTGCCGATCGAAGAAGACCTTCAGGACATTCGACAAAGCCGTGCCGCCCACCACGGCGCCGATGACGAGCAGCGCGGACACACGCTTGCCGTTGAGCAGGAGATAGGCGACGGCGGCCACAAGAATGAGGCTGAGGACGGTATAGCCGCCGAGCGCCGTGATGTCGCGCAGCGCGGCCTCGACCCAGAATGGGCCGATCGGATCGTGCGGATCGCCCGGCTGGCGCAGGGCGAGGAGGATCGCGTCGTCGAAGGCGTGCGTGTCGCCCTCCATCACCTCGCCGGCGATGGAAACGAAGCCCAGCAACGCGCCGGACAGGCCGACGAGCCAAAGCAGAAGCTGCGCTTCGATGCGGCCGAGGATCGGCAGGCGGCGAAAACGGGAAACGGGCGCCGCGAGGCGGTCGGTCGGTCGATCACTCATTCCCGCCGATATATGGCCAGCCAAAAGTCTGGCGAGGGGGAAGCCGGCCTTTCGGCCGGCTTCCCCTTGGCGTCGTCTTGCGCTTATTGCCCGCCGTGTGCCTTCAGCCAATCGCGCAGTTCGGCGATCTCGCGCTCCTGCGAGGCCACGACATCGCGCGCGATCTTGGTGATCGTCGGATCGTTTTCGCCGCTTTCGAGATAGGCCTTGGCCATGTCGATGGCGCTCTGGTGATGCGGGATCATCATCTCGGCGAAATCGACGCCCGGCTTGCCGGACATGGGCGCGGAGGCCATCGCGACGTCCATCCGCTTCATGGCCTCCATGTAGGCCGCCGACGTCTTGTCATGCGCCATGCCGGCGGCATGGCCGGAATGGTCCTGCGCGAGCGCGGGAGAAGCGACCAGCAGGCCGAGAGCAACAAGGGAAAACGTGAAGCGCTTCATGGGTCAGGCCGCCATCTTCCGGCATTCCTCGGCGCAGGCATGGCAGGCCGCGACGCAGCGTTCCATATCGCCCACCCGCTCGCAATCGGCGGCGCAGGCGGCGCAGATTTCAGCGCAGGCCGCGCAGGAATGCTTATGGGCCGGCGATCCGGTCAGCATGATGGCGGCGCTCGCCCGGCACATCTCGGCGCAGGCCAGCATCAGACGGAAGTGGGCGGGCTCGGTGTGCTTGCCGCCGGCCTCAAGGCAATGCTGGGTCGCCGTGGAGAAACAGGTGCGGTAGCAGTCGAGGCAGGCATCGATGCAGGCCTGCATGTCGTGGTGCATGGTGTCCATGGAAAATCCTTTCGCGTCTTTCGGCAATGCGCAGGGTGGCGGACAGGGAATGGCCCTTCGCTGCGCAACGATGTGTGAATGCCTAAGGTTCAGCCCGCTCGCGGCGGCGGCGTTCGAACCGGCGGGTTCACGCCCTGCGCTAGGACGGAAAGGGTCAGCGGCAGCGCTTCGGAAGTCCGCGCCATAGGTGGCGCGCCGACAAGCGCGAAAGGCGCGATCGGAACGCAGTGAAACAAACAGCAGAGGTCGCCATGGTGGCCGCCCTCGGGCGCCTTGCCCCTTTGTCCGTGCTTGCCCGAAAGCCCCATTGCGGCGTGGTCGCAGGGGGCGGTCGAGGACATGGCCGCCTCGGCCCTCGGCACGCCGCCGGCAAGCGTCAGGCCGAGCGCCAGCAGAAGGCCGAGCACCAGCAGCCGGGCGGCAAGGCCGAAGCGGGCATGAAGGGGTCGGCTTTGAAAGCGGGCACGCGTCATGCCGACAGAGATGCGAGCGCACCTCCCAAGATCAAGCGCGCCGGCGCAAAACGCCTCTTCGCGCCCAGACTGCTCTACCCGGCCGCTCCTTACCCCTTCCCGCTCGGCCCCTTGCCTAACAGCTGAAAATCGCCACGTCTGGCCCGAACAGGAGATTTGGAGCCATGACGGACCCGACCGATCCCGCCCATCCCGACACCAAGCTCACCCGCACCAAGGAAAGCTGGGCCCGCGAAGGCCGCTTCCTCACCGGCCGTCATGGCCGGCCGGACACGGAGCGACTGCCCCCGGGCCAGCATCTCGTGAAGAATTGGCCGGTGCTCGATCTCGGCCTGCTGCCGGAGATCCGCGAAAGCCAGTGGCGGCTCGACGTCAAAGGCTCGGTGGAGCACCCGCAGAGCTTCGACTGGGCGGCCTTCCAGGCGCAGCCGCAGAGCGAGGAAGTGACGGACATTCACTGCGTCACAACCTGGTCGCGCTACGACAACCATTGGAAGGGCGTCTCGACGCGCGATCTCCTCGCGCTGGTCCAGCCTCGCGCGGACGCCGCCTTCGTCGTCCTCTCGTCCTATGACGGCTACACGACCAATCTCGCGCTGGAGGATTTCGCCGCTGACGACGCGATGCTCGTTCACAGCTGGGAGGACCAGCCCCTGACGGCCGAGCATGGCGGCCCGGTGCGGCTTATGGTGCCCCATCTCTATTTCTGGAAAAGCGCCAAATGGCTGCGCGGCATCGAGTTTCGCACGCGCGACCAGCCCGGCTTCTGGGAGGTGCGTGGCTATCACAATCGCGGCGATCCCTGGGCCGAGGAGCGCTATTCCGACTGATCCGGCGCTAGCCAGAGCCGGCCCCACGCGCCACACTCCCTCCCGGCCGGCCAAAGAGTCGGCCTTCGGGAGGAAGACGCGGAATGGACATGGGTCTTGGCGGCAAAGTCGCCGTGGTGACGGGCGGTTCGGTGGGCATCGGGCTTGCGGTGGCGGAAGCTCTGGCGGCCGAGGGCGCGCATCTCGTGCTCGTGGCGCGCGGCGCCGAACGGGTGGAAGCGGAGGCCGCCCGCCTCGCCTCGCGATACGGCGTGACAGCCGTCGGGGTGGCGGCGGACGTGGCGACACCGGAGGGAACGGCGGCGGTGATCGAGGCGGCCGAGTCGCGCTTCGGCGGCGCCGACATCCTCGTCAACAATGCCGGCACCGGCTCCAACGAGACGGTGATGGAGGCGCCGGACGAGAAGTGGCAGAGCTATTGGGACCTGCATGTCATGGCCGCCGTGCGCCTGGCGCGGGGTCTCGCGCCGCAGATGAAGCGGCGCGGCGGCGGGGTGATCCTGCACAATGCCTCGATCTGCGCCGTCCAGCCGCTCTGGTACGAGCCGATCTACAACGTCACCAAGGCCGCCTTGATGATGTTCTCCAAATGCCTGGCGACTGAGCTGATCCCCGACAACATCCGGGTCAACTGCATCAATCCCGGCCTGATCCTGACGCCCGACTGGAAGAAGACCGCCCGCCAGCTAACGGAAGGCACGGGCGGCGACTGGGAGGGCTATCTCCAGGGCGTCGCCGACGAGCACGCCGCGATCAAGCGCTTCGGCTCGCCGGAGGAACTCGCCAACTTCTTCGTGTTTCTCTGCTCGGACAAGGCGAGCTACAGCGTCGGTTCCACCTATTTCGTGGATGGCGGCATGCTGCGCACCGTCTGATCCCAGCCGTTACGTGGCCGGGCCGAGATAGGTGTCGATCAACTGCTCGACCCGCGCGTCTCGCGCCCGGCCCGTCTGCCCGCCGATCACCACCACGATGACGCCGCGCCCGTTGCGGCGCGCCGAAGCGACGAGGTTGAAGCCCGAGGCGTTGACGAAACCGGTCTTCATCCCGTCCACGCCCGGCACGCGGCCGAGCAACTTGTTGGTCGAGACATAGTGCCGGCCCGCATAGTCGAAGCTCTCCGTCGAGAAGAGCGGCACGAAGCCGGGAAAGCGCCTGCGGATCTGGATCGCCAGCACAGCCATGTCGCGCGCCGTGGTGATCTGCAGATCGTCCGGCAGGCCGGAGGGCGTGACGAAGTTGGAGCGGTTCATGCCGAGCTTGCGCGCGGTCAAATTCATCTGCCGCGCGAAGGCTTCCTCGGAGCCGTTGGCGAGATTTTCGGCAACCACCGTCGCCACGTCGTTGGCCGACTTCACCGCCAAGGCATACATCGCGTCGCGCACGCGGATCGTCGAGCCCGGCCGCAGGCCGAGCTTGGAGGGCGGCTTGGAGGCGGCATTGGTGGACACGACGAGCTCGGTGTCGAGCGTCACCCGCTTGCCCTCGATCGCTTCGAACAGGAGGTAGAGCGTCAGGAGCTTGGACAGCGAGGCGGGATGGCGCAGCCCGTCCGGGTCCTCGCTATAGAGAACGCTTCCCGAATCGGCGTCCACCACGATCGCCGCGCTCGCCCGCACCGGCACGATCTCGCCGTTCGAAACGGAAAAGGCCGGCGCCTTGGACCCGGAGGCCAGCCCTGCCGCCAGATCGTTTCGCGACAGGTCGACGCTCTGGCAACCCGCCAGCCCGAGGGCCAGAAACGCGGCGAGGATGCGGGACGAGACGCGCGAGCGCGAGGCGAGGAAGGAAAGCGACACGAGGAACAGTCCGATGCCTGAGAAGCGCTGCGAGGGCGCGCGTCGAAAAAAGGTCCGCGCCCGGGTGGCCGAGCGGGCGCGATAGGTCCGGAGGGTGGTCCCATCTTGGTTTCGTTCCAGTTAAGCCGGACGATGGGCAGGGAGCCATAGCGTATGTCGGACACCGTCGACAGGCTCGCCCACCCGCAGAAGGACTTCTCGATGTCATCGCAAGAAACGCCCGTCTGGTTCATCACAGGCTGCTCCACCGGCTTCGGACACGACCTCGCCAAGCTGGTTCTGGAGCGCGGCTGGCGGGCCGTCGTCACCGCCCGCGACAAATCGCGCCTCGACGATCTGGTGGCGGGCCACGAGGACCGAGCCCTCGCCGTCTCGCTCGACGTGACCGAGCAGCCCGAGATCGACGCGGCGGTCCGGCAAGCCGAAGCGCGCTTCGGGCGGATCGACGTGCTCGTCAACAATGCCGGCTACGGCTACCAGGCCGCGATCGAGGAAGGCGACGAGAACGAGATCCGCGACCAGTTCGACGCCAATGTCTTCGGCCTCTTCGCCATGACCCGCGCCGTGCTGCCGATCATGCGCGGCCAGGGCAAGGGCCATATTCTGAACCTCACCTCGCAGGCCGGCTTCGTCGGCTTTCCCGGCTCGGGCTACTACGCCGCGACGAAGCACGCCGTGGAGGGTTTCTCCGACGCGCTGCTGGCCGAAGTGAAGCCGCTCGGGCTCCATGTCACCTGCGTCGCTCCAGGCCCGTTCCGCACCGACTGGGCTGGCCGCTCGCTGCGCCAGACGCCGAACCGGATCGAGGCCTATGCTGACACCGCCGGCGCGCGGCTGAAGGGCACCGCGGACATCAGCGGCAAGCAGGCGGGCGATCCGTTGCGCGCGGGCGAGGCGATGATCCGCGTGACAGAGATGGAAAATCCGCCGCGTCATCTCGTGCTCGGGCGCATCGCCTATGACGGCGTCACCGCAAAGCTGCGCGAGCGTTTGGCCGAGATCGAAGGCATGAAGAGCGAGAGCCTGTCCGCCGACTTCCCGGAGTAAACCGTCAGCCGCCGTTCTCCTGGATCAGGTCCTCGATCGACATCGAATCCAGCCCGGCCGGACGGCCGGGCGGAGGCGGCAGGCTGGGAGCCTTGCCCACAGTCATCTGGCGCGCGATGCGGCTCGACTGCACGGGCGGGCGCATAATGGCGGGAGCCGGCGTCTGCACGGCCTGGGCGGCGGCTTCCGAGCGCTGGGGCGGGTTGAACGGCAAGCGCCCGGCCCGCTCGGCCTCCTCGCGTTCCGCGACCATGCGCTGCGTCACGGTGGCGCCGCGCCGCTTGTCGTAAAAGGCGTTCCCGCCCTGGATGGTGAGGTACTGCATGTTGGAATAGGGATAGGAATAGCCGGCCGTGTGGAAGAACATGGCCTTTTCCACCCGGGGGTGGCGCTCGCCGCGCAGCACGCGTCGCGCCGTCTTCGCCGCGAGATCCCGCCCCTTGCCCATGGACTTGGATAGGACGCCCGGCGCGAACTGGTTGGGCTGGCCGACCACGCCGCAGACGGACTTGGGATAGCGGCCCGATTCCAGTCGGTTCATCACCACCGTTCCGACCGCCAGCATCCCCTCCTCGCTGGAGCGGTTGCTCTCGAAATACATCGCGCGGGCGAGGCATTCCTCCGAGCTCATGCGGGGCACGCTGGCGCAGCCGCCCACGACGGCCAGGGTTCCCAGCGCCAGGGAGGTCAGAACGAAGCGGCTGGACGGCATGGCATGTCCGAAGGCAGTGGGTCTTGGCCGCGACTCTCGCAGCCCATGCTTAATGCTTCGTATCCAAACCCGTCACGAAAAAGGGCGCCCTGCTCGGCGGGGCGCCCTCGGCCATCCTAAAAAGGCGGGTCGGTTTAGAGCAGCGCGGACACAGCCTCGCGCTCTTCCACCAGCTCGGCCACGGTGCGATCGAGCATCTCGCGGGCGAAGCCCTCGACCTTGAGGCCCTGGACGCGCTCGTAGGAACCGTTCGAGCAGATCACCGGCACGCCGGCCATGATGCCCTCGGGAATGCCGTAGGAGCCGTCGGACGAGATGCCCATCGAGACCCAATCGCCGTCCGAACCGGAGATCCAGTCGCGCATGTGGTCGATCGCGGCGTTGGCGGCGGAGGCCGCCGAAGACGCGCCGCGCGCTTCGATGATCGCGGTGCCGCGCTTGGCGACGGTCGGGATCAGCGTTTCCTTGTACCAGGCCTCGTCACCGATCACCTGCGCGAGCGGCTGGCCGTTGGCGGTGGCGTTCGACCAGTCGGCGAACATGGTGGGCGAGTGGTTGCCCCAGACCACGAACTTCTCGATCGCGTCGACCGAGACGCCCGCCTTCTTGGCGAACTGCGTCAGGGCGCGGTTGTGGTCGAGCCGCAGCATGGCGGTGACGTTCTCGGTCGGGAAATCCTTGGCGTTGGCGGCCAGGATCATCGCGTTGGTGTTGGCCGGGTTGCCGACCACGATCACCTTCGCGTCGCGCTTGGCCGCCTCGTTCAGGGCGCGGCCCTGCGTGCGGAAGATCTCGGCATTGGCCGACAGGAGATCGCGGCGCTCCATGCCCTGCGTGCGCGGACGCGAGCCGACGAAGAAGCCGGCGTCGATGTCGCGGAAGGCGGTGGTCGGATCGTCGGTGATCACGACGTCCTGCAGCAGCGGGAAGGCGCAGTCCTCGAGTTCCATGACGACGCCCTGCACGGCCTTCTGGGCCTGGGGCAGGTCGAGGAGCTGAAGCACGACGGGCGTGTCCTTGCCGTAGACGTCGCCATTGGCGATGCGGAACAGCAGGGAGTAGCAGATCTGGCCGGCCGCGCCGGTGACGGCGATGCGTTTGGGCTGCGTCATGGAATACCTTTCGCTCCGAATAGGGGACCGCATGGTCTGGGCAGGCACTAGCGCGATTGACCTTGCCGATCCATGACGAAAACCGGGAAAAACGGCTCGCAGGGCACAAAAATCGGTTTGGGCAAGCCGCGCTCCCGGCGCGGATCGCGATCGAACCGATTAGACATCGCCGTCCCTCGCCCACCCTCGCATCATGCCCGGCGGGCCGAACCGAATCAAAACGGCCCGGCGCGATCACAGTTTGGAACGGCTCGAAATCGCGTGCTGATTTCGTCACATCGGAGGCGGGAAGAAAAGTCGCGCGCAAAACATGACTCCAACTATCATGTTGAGCACGCTAAGCAGAATTCCGAGTTTCATCGGAGTCCATCATGCGTTCCCCGCTCCCTCTTCGCCGCGCGCTCCTGATCGGCTGCGCGCTGTTTCATTTGCCAGCCTCAGCACTTGCGCAGGATACGGTCGTGCTCGACACCGTGACCGTCGAGGGTAGCGGCGGCGGAACGGGCAGCGGCTCGACCGCAGCGACGGGTCCGGTGAACGGCTATGTCGCCAAGGAGACCACGACGGGATCGAAGAGCGACACGCCGCTGATCGAGGTGCCGCAGTCGGTTTCCGTGCTCGGCCAGGAAGAGCTCGCAGATCGCGGCGTGCAGAAGGTGGACGAAGCCCTGCGCTATACGCCCGGCGTCTTCTCTCAGCCCTTCGGCAAGGACACCGACACGGACTGGATCCACATTCGCGGCTTCAACGCCACGCAGACCGGCGTCTATCTCGACGGAATGAACCTTTATTCCTATGCCTTCGGCGGCTTCATCATCGACCCGTTCCTTCTGGAACGGATCGAGGTGCTGCGCGGGCCGGCCTCGGTTCTCTACGGTGGCAGCAATCCGGGCGGGCTCGTCAACTCCGTATCCAAGCGCGCCACGGGCGACCGCATCCGCTACCTCGAAGCGGGCGTCGACAACGATCCGAACGGCTATGTCGCCTTCGATCTCGCGGAAAAGCTGAGCGCCGATGGCGCCTGGAGCTATCGCCTGCTCGGCAAGGTGAAGGGCGGCGACACCGACACGGACTATGCCGAGAACTTCCGCGGCCTGATCGCGCCGAACCTCACCTATGCGCCGGATGCCGACACGCGGCTGAACCTTTACCTCAACTATCAGTATGACGACCAGAACCACGTCAACGGGTTCCTGCCCTATTACGGCAGCGTCGTGCCCGCGCCGTTCGGCCGGATCAGCGAGCATCTCTTCTATTCCGAGCCCGATCTCGACAAGTTCCTGAACCGCCAGGTGCTCTTCGGCTACGAGTTCGAGCACAAGACCGAGGACGGCGTCACGCTCACGTCGAACACGCGCTACGGCCACGCCCAGCGCAACGAATACGGTCCGTACTTCTTCGGCTGGTACGACAGCGCGTCAGGCTTCGGCGGCTTCGAGAAGCCGATCGGCCCGAGCTATCTTCTGAACCGTCTGAACTTTGCGCACGACACGCAAGTGGACACGTTCACGACCGACAACCGCGCGAGCTTCGAATTCGCGACGGGCGCGATCGACCACACGCTGCTCGCCGGCATCGACTATAAGTTCTTCCGCATCGACCAGGTGCAGGCGGTCGGCGCCGCGCCGCCGCTGAGCCCCACCAACCCGGTCTATACCAATCAGCTGGCGGCGCTCTACGCGCCCTATCTCAACGAGACGATCGACCTCAACCAACTCGGCGTCTACGCGCAGGAGCAGGCCAAGTTCGGCGACGGTTTCATCCTGACGCTGAACGGACGTTACGATGGCGTCTGGATCGACCGCGACGACCGTTCGAGCTTCAACTCGGACTATGACAATCGCGACGGCGCGCTCAGCGGCCGCGCCGGCCTCGCCTACGAGTTCGCCAACGGCCTCGTGCCCTATGTCAGCGCCTCGCGCTTCTTCAACCCGCAGATCGGGACGGACGCCAGCGGCCAAGGCGTGGTGCCGGAGGAAGGCGAGCAGTACGAAGTCGGCATCAAATACGCCCCGACCTTTATCGACGGCGTGTTTACCGCCTCGCTCTTCGACCTGACCCGCCGCAACACGCTCCAGTCCGTCGCCCCGCTCTTCACGCCCAGGACGGTGGGCGAGATCAACTCGCGCGGCGTCGAGCTGGAAGCCAAGGTCAATCTCGACCAGAACTGGCGCGTCACCGGCGCCTTCACCGCTTATGACCTGACGATCGAGGACGATGCGGATTCGGCCGTCATCGGCAAGCGCCCCTATCTCATTCCCGAAGTCCTTGCCTCGCTATGGCTCGACTACACGGTGAAGGGCGGCCAGCTCGACGGACTCTCGCTCGGCGGCGGCATTCGCTACCAGGGCGACAGTTACGCCGACAACGCCAACACGCTGAAAGTGCCGGACGCCACTGTCTTCGACGCCGCCGTGCGATACGACCGCGAGAATTGGGGCCTGTCGCTGAACGTGAATAACGTCTTCGACAAGAAATACGTCTCCGGCTGCCAAACCTTCGCCAGCTGCGGCTATGCCGAAGGCCGTTCGGGCCTCTTGAAGGCGCACTTCAACTTCTGAGTGCGTGGTCTCCGTCTCTCCGGCGGAGGCCATCCCAATCCCTTTCGCGGCGACATGAAAGGTCTCCAGGGACAGACGGTGGAAGCGATGGCGGCTGCGCTCTGCAGCGCCGTCGTTCGCCTTTTCGGCGCAGCCGCAATCTCCGGTTTATGCCGCTTAGGGCTTTCTTAGGGAGACAACGATCATATCTCGCTCATCTTGATGCGAGCCCGGGTCTTGCCGTCGGTCGCATACGTCCTATTGCGACGGGGCCGTTTTGACATCGCTTGACCTTGGGACCGTGATCCTCCTCCACAAAACCTCGCTGCTGGCGGGAAGCGGAACGCTGCTTCTGCTCTGGTTTCGGGTGGATCGGCCGCCCGCCGTGGCGATGATCGCCTCCGCCTTCGCCACGCTCGCCATCGGCGCACTGCTGGCGGGGCTGGGCGAACACAATCTCATTCCCCCCACCCTTTGGCGCGACACGAGCATTGCCCTCGGCGTCTGCGCCTACACGCTCCTTTGCCTGGGAACGCGGCGGCTCGACCGGCGCGTCGGCGCCCTTTGCTGGGCTTTCCTTCTCACGCCTCTCATGCTGGGCGTCGGCCTCCTGACTCCCGTTTTCGCGGACGACGTGTTCCGAGCCCTGATCTTTCACGGCACGTCCGCCGCCGGCTCGCTCTTCGCCGGCCTGGGACTTCTGACCAACCGCCGCAGTGAACCCTTGCCGTCTCGAATGCCGCTGGCGGCTTCCTTCCTGACCTGCGCCGCCTTGTATGGCGGTCAGATGCCCCTGCTCGCGCTGGGCCTCGCCACGCCCGACACGATTTCCATCGTCTTCGCCGCGACGATGATGCTGAACTTCGCTATCGCCGCCCTGGTCGTGTCCTTCGTGCGTGAGCGCCGCGAGGAACTCTATCGGCGCTCGTCCCTGACCGACGCTCTGACAGGCACCCTGAATCGGCAGGGGTTCCGGGTTCTGGTTCCCTCCACCATTCCGGCGGGCGGGGCGCTCGCCCTGTTCGACCTTGACCTGTTCAAGCAGATCAACGACCAGTACGGGCATCCCGCCGGCGACCATGTGCTGATCACGTTCGCCCGGCTGTTCGAACGCTTCGTCGGCCAAGGCGAAATCCCGGCCCGGATCGGCGGAGAGGAGTTCGTTCTCTACATTCCGCCCGGTCGGACGGAGCATGCGCTCTGTCTAGCGGAGGAAATCAGATTGGCTTTGTCCACGCAGCAGATCCGCTGGAAGGGCGAAACAATCACCGTCTCGACCAGCGTCGGCCTCGCGATTTCCGATGGTATGGGTACGGCCAGTCGGACGGCCCTGTTCGCCCAGGCGGACAAAGCACTCTACCTCGCCAAGGAGCTCGGCCGAAACCGTGTGGCGACAGCGTCGGACGTCGCGCAAGCGGGCGCATCGATGGACGCCCCGCCGGTCTGCACTCTGGCGGCTTAGGACTTGCCCCAGCGTCGCAAGTCGACGTTCATTCGGCAGCTTCGCGCTCGTCGTTGAAAATGCCGTTCTGCGCTTCCACGAGCCTGGCATAGGCTCCCTTTCGCTCCAGCAGCGTCGCGTGGCTCCCCTCCTCCAGAATGCGCCCGTCGGAGACGACGACGATCCGGTCGGCATGGCGGATGGTGGACAGGCGATGGGCGATCACCAGTGTCGTGCGCCCTTCGGCCAATTCGCTGAGCGAGGCCTGGATCATGCGCTCGGTTTCGGTGTCGAGCGCCGAGGTCGCCTCGTCCAGGATCAGGATGTCCGGGTTCTTCAGGAACATGCGCGCGATCGACAAGCGTTGCTTCTGGCCGCCGGAGAGTTTGACGCCGCGCTCGCCGACCACCGTATCCAGCCCCTGCGGCAGGGCGGCGATCGTATCGCCGAGATGGGCACGCTCAACGGCCCGCGCGATGTCCTCCTCCGAGGCACCGAGCCGGCCATAGGCGATGTTCTCCCGCACCGTGCCGCCGAACAGGAACACATCCTGGCTGACGACGCCGACGCGCCGGCGCAGCGAATCCAGCGTGGTCTGGCGCACGTCCAGCCCATCGATCAGGATGGCGCCGGCGGATACGTCGTAGAAACGGGGCACGAGCGAGCAGATCGTCGTCTTGCCGGCGCCCGAGGGGCCGACGAAGGCCACCGTCTCGCCCGGCCGAATGCTGAGATCGATGCCTTTCAGGACGGCGCCGCGCGAGGGATAGCCGAATTCGACCTTGCGGAACTCCACCGCGCCCGGGCCGGCCGGCAGGGGCACGGAATCCGCCGCGTCAGCGATGTCGGGCTGCGTGTCGATGAAATCGAGATAGCGTCGAAAGCCCGCGATGCCCTTGGGATAGGACTCCAGAACGGCTGCGATCTTCTCCACCGGGCGGAAGAAGACGTTGACGAGCAGCAGGAAGCCGATGAAGCCGCCATAGGACAGATCGCCCGAGATGACGTACCAGGTGCCTGCCACCATCACGACGATCTGCGTCAGGCGCATCGAGAGGTAGTTCAGCGACTGGCTGACCGCCATGATGCGATAGGCATCGAGCTTGCGGGCGCGATATCCCTGATTGTTGACCGCGAAGAGCGAGCGCTCGTGCGCCTCGTTGGCGAAGCTCTTCACCACCCGAATGCCGCCGACATTCTCCTCGATGCGGGCGTTGAAGTCGCCGACGCTCATGTAGATGGACTGCCAAGTGCGGGTCATCCGCGCGCCGTAATGGGTCGTCGCCCAGGTGCCGATCGGCACGATCACGGCGGTGATCAGAGCCAACTGCGGATGCACCCAGAGCATGAGCAGGAAGGCGCCGACGAAGGTCATGACGGCGATGAAGAGATCCTCCGGCCCGTGATGGGCGACTTCGCCGATCTCCTCTAAGTCCTTGGTCAGCCTGCCGACGAGATGGCCGGTCTTCTGGTTGTCGAAGAAAGAGAAGGAAAGTTTCTGGAGATGGTCGAAGGCCTTGGCCCGCATCTCGGTCTCGATGTTGATCCCGAGCATGTGCCCCCAATAGGTCACGATCGCGTTGAGACCGGTGTTGAGGACGTAGATGACGAGAAGCCCCAGCGAGGCGAGGACGATGAGGCCCCACTGCCCGCTCGGCAGAAGCGTGTCGACGAAGACCTTCACGGCGACGGGAAAGCCGAGTTCGAGAAGGCCGGCCAGCACCGCGCAGGAGAAATCGAGAATGAACAGCCCGCGCCAGGGCGCGTAATAGCTGAAGAAGCGCGACAACATCGGCCTTCGTCCTTTCGGCATGATCTGGGATGGATAGGCCATTCGACGGCGTGGGCGCCGGAGGCGCAATCATCCCGTACCGGGGCTGTAGAAATCGGGACTTCGCCTGTCAACGTCTTGAAGCTCAAAGCGTATTGCCGGCAAGCTTCCGCGCGTCGCGCGTTTGCGTCGGCTCCCGCTCCCGGCGGACACCCGCGTCCGAACGCGAGCGCGCGATCGGCGCGTCAGTTCTCCTGCGTGTCTTCGCTTTCGGCGTCCTGCGTCAGGCCGCGACGCCAATAGGCGACGACGAGATGCTGGTTGCGCTTCAGGCCGCGCTCCTTGCGGCAGAAGCGCCGGATGTCCTTGAAGGCGTTGAACTCGGACCCCGCCCAAACGAAGACATTCGGCCCACCCGGCCAGGTGACGGCGCGCGCCGCGTCGACCAGAAGCGTGGTCGTGCCCGCCGGGCGGCCCGTGCGATGCAGCCAATGAAGCCGGATGCCGTCGGGCTTCTGGAGCACCAGTTCGTCGGCCGGGCCGTCCACCTCGATGAACACCTCCCCGCGCGCCTCGATCGGCATCTCTTCCAGCGATCGGGCGATGGCGGGCAGCGCGCTTTCGTCGCCGAGCACCAGCACCCAGTCCGACGGCGGAATATCCCCGCCGCCGGGGCCGAGCATCCCGACCCGGTCGCCCGGCTGCACGAGGCGCGACCAGCGGCAGCCGACGCCCGGCGGATCGTGCAGCACGACGTCCACCGCCAGACGCCCCGCAGCGGGATCGACGCTGCGAACGGTGTAGACGCGGGTCTTCAACGCATCCTCGCCCTCGGGCCAGATCGGCAGCGCGGCAGGGCCGGCCTTCGGCCAGACCGGCTCGCGGCCTTCGGGCGGAAGCAGCAGGCGCACATGCAGCCCACCGCTGGCGAAGCGCTCCAGCTTCTCGCCCGCTAGATGAACGCGGCGCATGCTGGGGGAGATATTCTCGGCCGAGACGACGCGGAGCTCGCGAAAATGCGGCAGCTCCGTCATTCCAGCGCCGTCGCCGGTCCATTCCAGCGGCGGGCAGTCCGCGCCGAACACCGCCTGCATGTAGTAGGAAACGATGCCCTTGGCGACGCCGTGCTGCGCGGCGTCGTCGCCCTCCAACGCGATGGTCACGCCTCGGTCGGCGAAGCGGATGCGGGCCAGCGAGCCGTAGACCGGCAACAGGGTCTCGCCTTCGGGATCGAAGGTTTCCGGCACGTCGTCCTGCAGGCGGCGGGACAGCTGCGTCCAGAACCAGTGCGGATCGTCCAGGGGCAGGGAAAGTCGCGCCAGAAGAGCTGATGTCATGAGGCTCCCGCTCGTCGTGACTTCGCGCCTGGGTTATGCGCGAAGTTGATCGCAAGGTTTCAACTGCGGCTGGACTAGCTCGCCCGGCCTCACCTCGTCAATAAAGCTGACTTAGATTATCATGTTTCTAAACTGGCGCGCGGCTCGACTTTAGCGCCGGTTTGTGTTGCGTTGCACGCCCAAGCCGGGGCCCCCGCCTGCGGCCTCGTGGTCCGTTTTCAGACGAGGGAAACTCGCCTCATGTCTCTGCGCCGTACGATCTTCCGGCCTGCCCTCCTCGCCGCCGCGCTCATACTTGGCGCGGGCGGGCTGGCGAGTGCCGCGCCACGCGACGACGTGACCATTGGAATGGGCATCGAGCCCGCCGGCCTCGATCCGACCGTGGCCGCGCCGGTGGCGATCGGCCAGGTCGTCTGGCAAAACGTCTTCGAAGGGCTGACGCGGATTGACGAGACCGGCAAGGTGCTGCCGCAGCTCGCCACGAGCTGGACCATGAGCGAGGACCAGCGGACGCTGACCTTCAAGCTGCGGGCGAATGTGCGCTTCCACAACGGAGCACCCTTCGATTCGGGCACCGCGAAGTTCTCGCTCGACCGGGCGCGCGGCGAAGGCTCGACCAATCCGCAGAAGGCGTTCTTCTCGGTGATCGAGCGGGTGGAAACGCCCGACCCGACCACGCTGGTCGTGACGCTCGCAGAGCCCTCGGGCAATCTTCTCTACTGGCTGGGCTGGCCGTCCTCGGTGATGGTGGAACCCGGCAGCGCGGAGACCAACCGGACCAAGCCCGTGGGCACCGGCCCGTTCCGCTTCGCCGAGTGGCGCCCGGGCGACCGGCTGCGGCTGGAGCGCTTCGACGCGTATTGGAACAGCGAGGACCGACCCGCGCTGGCGAGCGCCACCTTCCGCTTCATCAGCGACCCGAGCGCGCAGGCGGCGGCGCTGCGCGCGGGCGATGTCGACGCCTTTCCCGAATTCGGCGCGCCGGAACTCTACGACGGCTTCAAGGACGACCCGAAATTCACACAGGCCGTGGGCAATACGGAGCTGAAGGTCGTGGCCGGGCTCAACAACCGCCGCACGCCCTTGAGCGACGCGCGCGTGCGGCGCGCCCTGATGATGGCGGTGGATCGAAAGACGCTGATCGACGGCGCCTGGGGCGGCTTCGGCACCCCGATCGGCAGCCACTACACACCGAACGATCCGGGCTATCGCGACCTGTCGGCGGAAGTGCCCTACGACCCCGCCGGCGCCAAGGCGCTTCTGGCCGAGGCCGGCTATCCCCAAGGGTTCGAGCTTTCCATCCGCATGCCGCAGATGAGCTATGCCACGCGCTCGTCCGAAATCCTCCAGGCCTTCTTCGCCGAGATCGGCGTAACGCTTCGCATCGTGCCCACCGAATTTCCCGCCGTCTGGGTGGATCAGGTGCTGAAGGGCCACGACTTCGACATGACGATCGTCGCCCATGCCGAACCGCTGGACATCGGCATCTACGCCCGGCCCGACTATTATTTCGGCTATGCCAGCCCGGAGTTCAGCAAGGTCATCCACGAGGCCGAGCGCACGATGGACGATAAGGCCCGCCTCGCGCTCTACGGCACGGCGCAGGAGATCCTAGCGCGTGATCTGCCCGCGCTGTTTCTCTTCGTCATGCCAAAGCTCGGCCTTTGGAACGCCGACCTGCAAGGGCTCTGGCGCAACGAACCGATCCCCGCCAACGACCTGACCGACGTGCGCTGGGTTCGCTGAACGGGGTCACCGCCCGCGCCGGAACTCGGCGACCACCGGCAGGTGGTCCGAGGCCGGCGCGGCCGCTCGAAAGGCTTCAGCGTGGACAAGAGCCAAGTCCGCGCTGGCATAGAGCCGGTCCATCGGCACCAGGGGTCGCTTGGCCGGCCAACTCACCGGCTGCACCGCGAGCGGCAGCACGGCGCGAAGCGTCCAGTCGACCACGCCGGATGGGCGCCATTCGTTCAAGTCCCCCATCGTGAGGCTCGTCTCGCCCGGCCGCACGAGTTGGGCCAGGAAGGCGGCCTGCCGGCGACGCGCGGCCGGACGCAAGCCGAAATGCGTGGCGAGGACCCTCACCGGGCCGAGCGGCGTCGCGGCCACCGCTTCGATCACCGCACGCGGCTCGAAGCCGGGTCCCGGCAGCAGGTGGACTTCCGCCTGCTCCAGCGGATAGCGCGACCAAAGGAGTTGGCCGTAGTCCCGGCCCGGCGGGCCGAACAGGCGCGCCTCGACGCAATGGTCGCCGAGCGCTTCGCGCAGCCGCTCGAAGGCGAAGGGCTCGCGCCTGAGATGGGTGCGGGCATCGACCTCCTGCAGGGCCAGGAGATCGGCGTCGATGACGCGCAAGAGGCGCAGCGTGCGCTCGAAATCGGGCCGTCTGCCTTCGCCCAGGAAGCCGTGAATGTTCCAGGTCGCGACGCGCAGCGCGGCCCTATCGGACATGATCCCCCTGCCCGCTGCCGGTCACCGTTTTGAGGATCAGCACGAGATCCCCGACGAACGTGCGCTGGGCGAGATAAGCGGCGTCCGCCTCGGCGAGCCGCACCGGCGTCGACATGTCGATGTCGCTGACCTGCGCAAGGCCCGTGATGCCCGGCCGGAGCGCCAGGACGCCGCGCTTCTGCCGCTCCTCGATCACCTCGTGCTGGATCGGCAGGCAGGGCCTCGGGCCGACAAAGCTCATGTCACCGCGCAGGACGTTCCAAAGCTGGGGCAACTCGTCCAGCTTCCAGCGCCGCAGGTTCTCGCCGAGCGGCGTCACGGCGGAGGCTGACATTTCATGCGTGGCGACCGACGCCGTGCCCTGGCGCATAGTGCGCAGCTTGTAGCAGATGAAGGTCCGGCCGTGCCGCCCCACCCGCTCCTGCGCGAAGAGGCCCGGCCCCGCGCTGTCCCGGCGCACCAGGATGACGAGAAGACCGATCAGCCAGCCGAGCGCGAGAAGACCCGCGAGACTTGCCAGAATGTCGAACACACGCTTCATGACGCAGCGATTGCCGCAACTTGCGCGTCAGGGCAAGCGGCGCGCGACGGAGCACCAGGGAAAGTCGAACCCATGCGCATACTCGTCACCGGCGGCCGCGGCTTCATCGGCCGGGCGATTGTCCCGCTTCTGGAGGCGCAGGGACACGAGGTCTTCGCGCCGCGCCGGGGCGAAAACGGCTTTCCCGCCGATCTGGCGACCCTGGACAGCTGGGACGGCTGGCCGGCGGACATCGACGCGGTGGTGCATCTGGCGGCGCTGAACCCGGAGCGGGGCGCGGCTGCCGCGCAGGACGACGCGGCGCTGATGCGGGCGAATGTCGCGGGTACCAAGGCGCTGGCGGAGCGCGCCGCGCGCGAGGGCGTGCGCCGCTTCGTTCTGGCCTCGACACTGCTCGTGCATCCGTTTTCCCCCCGCCCGATCCGCGAGAGCGACGCGGCCGCGCCGCAGAACGCCTATGCCGGCTCCAAGCTCGCGGCGGAGGACGCCCTTGCGCAGGCGCTCGCCGGAACAGGGACCGAGCCTTGTGTGCTGCGCCTCGCGCCCGTCTATGGGCCGGGCGGGCGCGGCGGCGTACAGGCGCTCCTTCGTCTGGCGCAAGGCGGCTTGCCGCTGCCCTTCGGCGGCGGCGCCCCGCGCAGCCTCCTCTCGCTGGGCAATGCCGCCAGCGCACTCGCCTTCGCCCTCGCCAGCGACAAGACGGCAGGCGAAACCTTTCTCGTCGCCGATAGCGAAGCACTACCGCTGGGCGAGATCGTCGCGCGCGTGCGCAGGCTTCGGGGCCGCCCGGCTTGGGTGCTCGACCTTCCGCAGGGGCTGGTCGGTGGATTGGCGCGGGCGCTCGGCAAGGGCGCGGCCTATCAGCGCCTGTTCGCCGGCTTGGCCGTAGACGGCGCCAAACTGCGCCGCGCCGGATGGACGCCACCGGAAACGCTTGACGAGGGCCTGCGACGCTTCTTCGCCGGCTCGGACCGGGGCTGACGTGATCTTGATGGGAGAGGGCACCCTTCTGTAGACTATGCGGCATGTGCGCCCACACCCCTGTCGACCCCGCCAAGATCGAACGCCAGAAGCGGTTGGAAGAAACGCTGAAGGAGAACCTGCGCCGCCGCAAGGCGCAGGCGCGCGCGCGCAGCGAGGCACCGGCGCGACCCGGCGTCATGCAGACGGAGGACGACGAGGAAGAGTGAGATCCTACTCCCATTGTCGGCAAGACGGGCCATGCATTCGTGCATGGGACGGTCCCGTTTCGTCCGCCCTGACAGGTCTTCGACAGGTGGACTTTAAAGGTCCGGAACCTTAGAAACCTTCTCACGAAGGAGTTCCGGATGATCGACTATCAGTCCCATTTCGAATCCGCGATCGAAGCTCTCCACGCCGAACGGCGCTACCGGGTCTTCGCCGATCTCGAGCGTATCGTCGGACGCTTCCCCACTGCGATCTGGCGCAACGAGGGAACTGCGCGGGAGATCACCGTCTGGTGCTCCAACGACTATCTCGGCATGGGCCAGCACCCGAGCGTGCTGGATGCGATGACGCAGACGGCCGCGAGCATGGGCTCGGGCGCCGGCGGCACGCGCAACATCTCCGGCACCAATCATCCGCTGGTCGAGCTGGAGCGCGAGCTTGCCGATCTGCACGACAAGGAAGCGGCGCTGGTCTTCACCTCGGGCTTCGTGTCCAACGAGGCGTCGATCTCGACCATCGCCAAGCTGCTGCCGGACTGCCTCATCTTCTCCGACGAGCTGAACCATGCCTCGATGATCGAGGGCGTGCGCAAGTCCGGCTCGCGCAAGCACGTCTTCCGGCACAACGATCTCCAGCATCTCGAAGAGCTTTTGAAGGCCGCCGACCCGGAGCGCCCCAAGCTCATCGTGTTCGAGAGCGTCTATTCCATGGACGGCGACATCGCGCCGATCGCCGCGATCTGCGATCTGGCTGACCGCTACAACGCCATGACCTATATCGACGAGGTCCATGCGGTCGGCATGTACGGCCATCGCGGCGGCGGTATTTGCGAACGCGACGGCGTGGCGCATCGGCTCGACGTGATCGAGGGAACGCTCGCCAAGGCCTTCGGCGTGCTCGGCGGCTACATCGCCGGGAGCCGCGCCCTGATCGACGCCGTGCGCTCCTACGCGCCGGGCTTCATCTTCACCACCGCCCTGCCCCCCGCGCTGGCGGCGGCGGCGGCGGCCTCGATCCGCCATCTCAAGACCTCGCAGGCTGAGCGCGACGGACAGCAGCGTCAGGCCGCGCGGGCGAAGGCGGAGTTCGCGTCCGCCGACCTCCCCGTCATGCCCTCCGACACGCATATCGTGCCTGTGCTCGTGGGCGATGCCGAGCTTTGCAAGCAGGCGAGCGACCGGCTCCTGAAGGTGCACGGCATCTACATTCAGCCGATCAACTACCCGACCGTGCCGCGCGGCACCGAGCGCCTGCGCATCACGCCGACGCCGCTCCACACCGACGCGCTGATTGCCGGCCTTCGCGACGCCCTAGTCGAGACCTGGACGGCGCTCGGCATTCCCTTCGCCTCCTCCCAGCCGGCGAGCGAGGATCGGCGCGAGGACGTCACGTCTCTGCTCGTCGCCCAGGCGGGCGGCTGAACGCTTTTACGCTCTTCCACAACGCAAAACGCCGGGCGCGATGCCTGGCGTTTTGCGTTGTGGTGCTCGCCTACTTCGGCGCGTCCGGTCCGCTCGTGTCGTGCGCGTCCGCCTCGGGTGCGGCCTCGCGCTCGACGATGTTGCGCTCGGTCCGCTGGCGCGGCAGCTGACGGGCGAGGATCGGCACGATCATCGCCAGGCACATGAAGCGCACGACGTGATGCGCGGCGACATAGGCCGGGTCGAGATTGAACTGGAAGGCCAGAACCGTCAGCGCCTCCAGCGCGCCCGGTGCGTAGGCCAGCGCGATCTTGCCGAAAGTGATGCCGAGCAGGAGGAGCGCCGCGACACCGGCAAGTCCCGACAGGACGATGCCGATGGCGAAGGCGCCGAGCGAGGCCGGTAGGAGCTGGAACATGGCGTCCCTGTCCTCCCGCCGCAGGCGCCCGCCGATGGTGCAGCCGAGAACGACGAGAGCTGGCGTTGCGACCCAGGCCGGAATCGCGACCGGCGCGATCTCGGTGCCGTGCATGAAGGCGCTGGCGAGCAGCGCGCCGAGGATCAGCCCGCCCGGCACGCGCGAGCGAATGCCGATCCAGGCCAGCAGCAGCGCGGAGCCCATCAGAAGAGCATATTGAAGCGGCGAGCCGACGATGCCGCCGCGCAGACCTGTATTGACGGCGTCGCCCCCTTCCAGCCAGCCGAGCAGCGGCGTCAGTGCGCCGATCAGGAGAAGCAGGCGCGTGGACTGAACGACGATGATGCGCGTCATGTCCGCCTTGGTTTCGGACGCCGCCGCCAGCACGAAGGACAAGGCGCCGGGCAGCGAGGCGAAAAGCGCGGTTTCACGATCCCAACCGAAGGCGCGCTGGAGAAACAGGTTGGTGGTCGCCGCCACGCAGACGACGCCGATCATCTGGATCAGAAAGGAGAGCGGCCAGAGCGCCAGCTGGTTCAGCACCTCCGGCGTGACGCCGGAGCCGGCCTGGATGCCGAGCACGAAGAAGGTCGCGTCCCGCAGCCGTGTCGGGATGGTGACCGGCACACCGGACAGGCTGGCCGCCGCGATCGCGATCGTGGCACCGAGCAGCCAGGCAACCGGCAGGCCGGCCGCATTGGCGATCGCGCCGCCGAGCGTCCCGAGCGCGAGGGTCAGAGCCAGTTTCGCCACGGCCCCGACCGGGCTCAAGCCTCGTTTCCGATCCAATGCGCCAGCCGCTTGGCGGCCTCCTCCACCTCGTCCAGACGACGATGGAAACAGGCCCGGAGGTAGGATCGCGTGCCGCTGCCGAAAGCAGTGCCGGGCGCGAGGCCGACGCCCGCCTCGTCGGCGATACGGAAGGCGGCCTTGTAGCCGTCGTCGATCCCGTCCACCGCGAAGAAGGCATAGAAGGCGCCGGCGGGCGGAGCCAGCCGAACACGGTTGGTGGCGAGAAGGGTCTGCGTGAAGATATCCCGCGCCTTATGCGCACGGGCGACCTGCTCCTCGACGAAGCTCTCGCCCCGTTCGATGGCCGCGACCGCGCCGCGCTGCATGAAGGCCGCGACGCCGCTGTTGGAATATTGGATCAGGTTCTCGAACAGCGCGCCGAACTCCTTGGGCGCCTCGATCCAGCCGACGCGCCAGCCCGTCATCGCCCAGTTCTTGGAGAAGGAGTTGACGAAGATCAGCGGGTCGTCGTCGCGCATCTCGTCGTGAAACGAGGGCGCGCGGCCGCCCTCGTAGAAGAAGCGGGAATAGATCTCGTCGGCGATGACGAAAATCCCCGCTTCGCGCGCGACCTCGAGAATGGCGCGAATGGTCTCGCGATCGGCCACCCAGCCGGTCGGGTTGTTGGGCGTGTTGACGAAGAGGGCGCGGGTGCGAGGCGTGATCGCCGCGCGCAGCCGTTCGACATCGAAGCGCCAGTCCGTCCCGTCGAAGCGCAGCTCCACCGGCACGGGCTGGGCGCCGGACAGGGCCGCGGCGGCTTCGAAGTTGGGCCAGAGCGGCGCGATGAAGGCGATCTCGTCGCCCTCGCCGACCAGCGCCGCGACAACGGTCTGGATCGCGTGCATGCCGGAGCCGGTGACGAAGATGCGCTCGGGCGAGGTCGGGCGGCCGTAGAGGCGCTCGGTATAGCCGGCGAGTGCGGTGCGCAGCTCGGGAATGCCGCGCTGCCAGGTGTAGAAGGTCTCGCCTGCCTTCAGGCTCTCGGCGGTCGCCTCCGCGATGAAGGCGGGGGTTGCGAGGTCTCCCTCGCCGGCCCAGAGCGGGATCAGCCCCTCGCGGCCGCGCGCATGATTGATCACGGCCACGATGCCGCTTTCGGGCGCGGCCAGCGCGCCCGCTCGAAGACGATGAAGATGGCTCACTTCGCGAAACTCACCCAACTGCTCCGCGCCGCTGACGATCATGCGGGCGACAGCGGGGGAGTCGATCTTTCCGCTTCGCGCGTCAACCCCTTCGTGTGGCCAAAGCAGCCAAACCCAAGCTCAGAACCCGGTTCCCGGCACCTGTCCCGGCCGCACATTGTGGCCCGAGGCGAGGAGATCGCGGATCTCCTCCAGAAGCTCCTCCTCGCGCGGAACCTTCTTTTCCTCCACCGGCTTGGCGTCTTCCCGACGCTTCAACCGGTTCATGCCCTTCACCACGAGGAAGAGCACGAAGGCGACGATCACGAAATTGATCGTCAGCGTCAGGAAGTTGCCATAGGCGAGAACCGGTCCTTGCTCGCGCGCCTGCGCCAAGCTCGTAGCCGTGACGTTGGAGCTGAGCGCCAGGAACTTGTTGGTGAAGTCGACGCCGCCGGTCACGAGACCGATCAGGGGCATGAAGAGATCGGCCACCACGGAATTGACGAGGCCGGAAAAGGCCGCGCCGATGATGATGCCGATAGCCAGATCGACCATGTTGCCCTTTAGGGCAAATTCCCGAAATTCCTTAAGCATGCCCGTTCCCCCAACGCTGACCCTTCGCTCGGAAGAAGTGTGGCCAACACGCGGCGCGACAAGATGCCTTCAGTTTCGTTCGCAGCGGCTGAAACGGCCTACTGCGTGCTCGACCCGAGGAAATGCAGCACGATCTCGCGCCGATGCGGCCGGGCGCGATGCTCGAAGAGGTAGATGCCCTGCCACGTGCCGAGCATCAGCCGCCCGCGCGAGACGGGGATGGACAAGCTCGTATCGGTCAGCGCGGTCTTGATATGGGCCGGCATGTCGTCCGGCGCTTCGATCGTATGGACATAGGGCGCGCTTTCGGGGGCCAGACGGTCGAAGGCCGCCAGGAGATCGGTCCGCACGTCCGGGTCGGCATTCTCCTGAATGGTCAGGGAGGCCGAGGTGTGGCGGATGGAAAGGGTGGCGAGACCGTCCCCCGCCCCTTGCGCACTCAATCGTTCGCCGACGCGCCGAGAAATGTCGGTGAAACCGCGCCCCCGCGTCTCGAAGGTCAGCGTTTCGATGAACTGTTGGTCCGCTTTCTGCATGCTCGTCCCCTCGCTGGCTGCTTCGCCTACGATAGGTCGCGCGGGTTCTAGGGGAAGCGGCCTGGCGCGGCAGGACGGCGCAAGGGGCTTTTCCCATGCGTTTGCGGATTGCGCGCCCGAGAGAAATTGATTTTGCTGGCCGTGTCTGGCAGCGGAACGATCATGAGCACGCAAGCCCCCATCTACAAGCTGACCCCGCGAAGCGCCTGGCTCGAAGCCGAGGCGGCAGGCCGTTTCGATGGCGCGCCGGTAGACCTCGCCGACGGCTATATCCACTTCTCCACCGGCGAGCAGGTTCGCGAGACGGCGGCCAAGCATTTCACGAACGAGGACGCCCTGCTTCTGGTAGCGGTGGACCCGGGCGCGCTGGGGGACGCCTTGCGCTGGGAACCCTCGCGCGGCGGCGCGCTCTTCCCCCATCTCTACGCGCCGCTGTCGCTCGACGCGGTTCTTTACGTGCAGGATATCCCGCTCTCCGAGGGCGGCACACATCTCTTTCCGGAAAGCATTCGATGAGCCTTTACGATCTCGCGCGTCCCCTCGTCTTCCGACTGGACGCGGAGCGCGCGCATGGACTGGCCATCGAGGCTTTGAAGCGGGGCCTCGTCAAGCGGCAGGACATTCCGCTGGACTCGCGCCTGCGCGTCGATCTCGTTGGTCTTTCCTTCGGTAATCCGCTGGGGCTCGCCGCCGGGTTCGACAAGAACGCCGAAGTGCCGGACGCCATGCTGCGGCTCGGCTTCGGCTTCGTCGAGATCGGCACGGTGACGCCGCTACCGCAGGAGGGCAACGCCAAGCCGCGCATCTTCCGCCTGCCCGAGGCCCTGGCCGTCATCAACCGGCTGGGCTTCAACAACGAGGGCCATGCCGAGGTGGCCGAGCGGCTGGAGAAGCGCGCGCGCAAGCCCGGCATCGTCGGCGTCAATATCGGGGCCAACAAGGATTCAGCGGACCGGATCGCCGATTACGTCACCGGCATCCACCGCTTCGCCGAACTCGCCCGCTATCTCACGATCAACATTTCCTCGCCCAACACGCCGGGCCTGCGCAACCTGCAGAAAGGATCGGATCTCGACGATCTCCTGACTCATGCAGTGGCGGCGCGCGACGGCGCGGCGGCGCTGACGGCGAGCGACCGCAAGCCGCTGTTCCTTAAAGTGGCGCCGGACCTCTCCCTGGACGAGGTCGAGGCAATCGCCGAGACCGCCAAGCGGCGCAAGGTGGATGGGCTGATCGTGTCCAACACGACGCTATCTCGCCACGGCATCGAGGGGCACAAGCTGGTGAACGAGATCGGCGGCCTGTCGGGCAGGCCGCTCTATGGCCGCTCGACCTATGTGCTCGCCGCCTTCCGCAGGGCGCTCGGCCCCGAGTTCCCGCTGATCGGCGCCGGCGGCGTGGAAAACGCGCGCACGGCGCTCGGCAAGATCGAAGCCGGGGCCGACCTCGTGCAGCTCTACTCGGCCATGGTCTATGGCGGCCCGGACCTGCCGATCCGCATCCTCAAGGACATGATCCGCTTTCTCGACAAGACGGGCCTCGATACGATCCGCCATCTGCGCGACTCGAAGGTCGAGGAAATCCTGGCCCGCGATCCGCCGGTCGGCTGGGAGCAGGCGCGGGCCTGATCCCAGCGCCGCGCCTCATGCCACTGCCTCTGGTCCACCATCCCGCCTTCGACGCGCTGTTCGACGAGGCGCATCGCTTTCCCATGCGCAAGTTCACGCGGCTTGCGGAAATCCTGATGGAGGACGGGTTGGTGCCGGGCGGTTTCCATGTGCCCGCTCCGGCCCCGGTGGAGGCGCTGGAGCTGGCGCACGACGCCGCCTATGTCGAAGCGGTGCTGACACAGACCGTCTCGCCAGCCATCGAGAAAAACATCGGCTTTCCCGTGGACGCGCGCGTGGCGCTTCGCTCACGCTGCGCCACCGGCGGCACGCTGCTTGCCGCCCGGCTGGCGCTGGACGGGGGCCTTGCCTGCAACACGGCAGGCGGCAGCCATCACGCGAGCCGCGAAGGCGGCGCCGGATTCTCGGTGTTCAACGACGTGGCCGTCGCCGCCGCGACGCTTCTGCACGAAGGCACGATCGGCCGCGTCCTCGTCTTCGACTGCGACGTTCATCAAGGCGACGGCACGGCCCGCATCTTCGCAGACGATCCGCTGGTCTATACGCTGTCCATGCATGGCGAGCGCAACTACCCGATGGAAAAGGCACGATCGGACTGCGACGTGCCGCTGCCGGACGGAATGGAGGACGAGGCCTATCTCGCCCTCCTCCCCGATCTCCTCGCCCATGGCTTCTCGGCCGCCCGGCCAGATCTCGTTTTCTACAATGCCGGGGTCGATCCGCACCGCGACGATCGATTGGGTCGCCTGTCGCTGTCCGACGCCGGGCTCGCGGAGCGCGACCGGCGCGTCATGGGTTTCTTCCGCGAGCGGGACGTGGCCGTGGTCGGCGTCATCGGCGGCGGCTACTCCCGCGATATCGAAACGCTCGCCCGCCGCCACACGATCCTGCATCGCACGGCGGCGGAGTTCATCTGAAGCGAAGACCGGTCAGCGGCCCCGCGTCTTCATCAGACGCGAGATCAGGAAGATCGGCACCACGATCGCCGCGCCCATCAGGACATAGTCGATCGCCCGGTTGAGCGAGCCGAACACGCTGACCCAGGCCCAGTGGACAAGGTTCACGAGGCTGTCGAGGATCTCCGCCGGGCGAAGGTCGAGCCAGGACAGGACGACGCCAACAAGCAGCGAGATGACCAGGAGCCGCGCGGCGACACCCAGCGGCGAACCGCCCAGAAAACTCGTCATACGACCAGACATGGCACCTCTTCTCGACCCGCTTCGTAATCGTCGAGGTAAAGGCGCGATTGTGGCGTTGCAAGCGCGCGGCGCGAAAGTCCCGCCTCTGTGGCCCCGATCGTCTCGGTCGTAGCTGGCCCCGCCCCCTCAGGCCAGCATGGCCTGCAACGTTTCCAGCCTATCCGCCTCGAAAGCCGGCTTGTCCCAGCGCAGGCGGGACACACGGGGAAAGCGCATGGCGACGCCCGACTTGTGGCGCGTCGAGCGCGCCAGTCCTTCGAAGGCGACCTCCAGAACCAGCCCATGGTCGGGCTCCGCCCGAACCGAGCGCACCGGGCCGAAGCGGCTGATCGTGTTGTCGCGGATATATTTGTCGAGCTGCTTCAGCTCCTCATCGGTGAAGCCGAAATAGGCCTTACCGACGGGCACCAGCTCCGGCTGATCTTCCGGCCCGGTCCAGACGCCGAACGTGTAGTCGGAATAGAAGCTGGAGCGCTTGCCGTGGCCGCGCTGGGCATACATCAGCACCGCGTCGATGAGATGCGGGTCCTGCTTCCACTTGAACCAGGGGCCCTTGGGCCGGCCCGGCACATAGGCCGAATCCCAGCGCTTCAGCATCAGGCCTTCGATCACGGGATGGGGCGGCGAAGCCCGAAGCCCCGCCAGCGCTTCGAAGTCGTCGAAGGCGACGAAAGGCGAGATGTCGAAGCGCGTCGGCTCCAGCGCCGCCACGAACCGGTCCAACCGCTGGCGCCGCTCCGCGAAGGGCAGGCTGCGCAAATCCTCCGCGCCATCCTGCAGGAGGTCGTAGGTCCGCAAGAAGACGGGATGCTTCTTCAGCACCGCGGCCGACACCGTCTTGCGGTTGAGCCGCTGCTGCAGGTCCGAGAAGGTGCCGACCACGATGTCGTCCCGCACCGCGCCCTCGTGCGGTTCCACCCTCGGCGCGCCCCCTCGATCGGCAGGGCGAGCCACCAGAAGCTCGCCGTCGAGCGAGCCGTCATAGGTCATGAAGTCGAGAAGATCGGGAAAAGCGCCGGAAATGTCATCGCCGGTCCGGGAATAGAGCCGGCGCACCCCGCGCTCCACGGTCGCCTGAACGCGGATACCGTCCCACTTCCATTCGGCGGCGTAGGTCGAGGGGTCGATCCGGCCATAGTCCGGCTCTTCCAGCGGCTGCGACAGCATAACGGGCCGAAACGGCGCGGCGGCGGCCGAGACCGGCTTATCGCCCTCGCCTTCCAGCCAGGCGAAGAGATCCTCGTAGGGCGCGCGCAGCCCGTGCCAGAGCTCCTCGATCTCGGCGATCTCCTTGCCGCCGAAATCGGCCAACGCCTGCTTGGCGAGGCGGGACGAGACGCCGATGCGCAGCGAGCCGGTGACGAGTTTCAAGAGCGCGTAGCGGCCCGAGGAATCCAGCCGGTCGAGCCATTCCTCCACCAGTTTCGGCCCTTCCGCGCGCGTTGCCGCGTCCAGCACTGTTACCACCTCAGAGAGGCTGGGAATGTCGTTGCGCCCCCTCGCCTCGCCGTCATGCGGCGAGGGCCAGACGAGCGCAATGGTCTCTGCGAGATCGCCGACATAATCATAGGAATAGCCGAACAGGACTTCGTCCATCCGACTAGCCATCAGTTCACGCAGCATGGCCGGCTTCACCGAGCGGATGTCGAGTTCTCCCGTCAGTGCCGCCAGCGCCGTGCCCCGCTCAGGGTCGGGCACGACCCGGAAATAGTCCACCATCAGCTTCAGCTTGCCGTTGCGCGACGGCGTGAGAACGAGGCGGTCGAGAAGTTCGGCAAAGCGCTGCAAGGCGGCTCGCTCCGATGGAAGGCCCTTGGTCGACCGCTTTAACTAGGGCCGAGGGCTCGTCTCGGAAGCCTAGCAGGCCGCAGGCAAAGGCCGGGCGAAGGCCGACAGCGCCTTCTCCGCGCGCCGCTGCAGGTGATGGCGCGCGCTATAGACAGCGTCGGCCTCCATGCCGGGCTCGCGCACCAGCCATTCCAGGTAGTCGGTCGGCACATCGCGCAGGAGGGCATTGCGATGCCGGCCGAAGCGAAGCCGCGCCAGGAGAGCCGGCTCGTTCGACACGCGCTCGGCTCGCTCCAGATAATCCGAAAGGTCGCGGCAGCGCGGCAGCAGCTCGGCCGTGATGCGGCGCAGGAGCACCGCCGTGCAGAGCGCATCGAACAAAGCGCGGTGCGGGTGAAGCCCTTCGAGATCCGACGCGACGTCGGACAGGTCGAGCGGCACGTATTTGACCAGCGACTGCAACCCATGCGCCCGCACGTCCGGGAAGGCCCGCAGCGCCAGCTTGTAGGTGCAGAGCCAAGTGCCAGACAGGCGAAGCCGCGAGCGGTCGAAACTCGCGCGCTGGGCGGCGAAGAGACGGCTCGTCGCGAAAGGCTGCACGGCCTCGCTGAAGGGCGGTGCGCCCACCAGCATCTCGTCGCTGATCTTATGGACGCGCCGCGCATGCGGGTTGATCTCGATACCGGCGGGATCGGCCAGGGTCTGCATCGGGTTGAAGATGCGACC